>CAZAXA010000114.1:0-14358 GCA_964488965.1 uncultured Phaeodactylibacter sp.
AATGTGACCTATCTGGTCGGCTCCCGCCATGAAGCTTACGGAGAGACGGGCATGGCCCACCTGCTGGAGCACCTGGTCTTCAAAGGCACGCCCAACCATCCCAACATCCCGCAGGAGCTTACCGAACACGGCGCCCGCCCCAACGGGACTACCTAGTACGACCGCACCAACTACTTCGAGACCTTCAGCGCCACCGAGGAGAACCTGCGCTGGGCGCTGGACATGGAAGCCGACCGCATGGTCAACTCCTTCATCGCTGCCAAAGACCTGGAGAGCGAGATGACCGTCGTACGCAATGAGTTCGAGCGGGGAGAGAACGACCCCGGCAGCGTATTACAGGAGCGGGTCCTGTCGACGGCCTATCTCTGGCACAACTACGGCAAGTCGACCATCGGCGCGCGGGCAGACCTCGAGAACGTGCCTATCGAGCGCCTGCAGGCCTTCTACCGGAAATATTATCAGCCGGACAACGCCTACCTGGTGGTCGCCGGCAAGATCGGCCCCGGGCAAACGCTGGCCATGATCAAGGAATACTTCGGCCGCATTCCCCGGCCGGAGCGGGAACTCATCCCCACCTACACCCGCGAGCCGGCCCAGGATGGCGAGCGCTTCGCCGAGCTGCGCCGCGTGGGCGATGTGCAGGTGGTGAGTTGCGCCTACCATATCTGCCCGGGCAGCCACCCCGATTATGCCGCCATAGGGGTGCTGATGGAACTGCTCACCGGCGAGCCGGCAGGGCGCCTGTATAAAGCCCTGGTCGAATCGGGGAAAGCCAGCTCGCAATACGGCAGGGCGGCAGGGCTGCGCGAACCCGGCTATGCTTATTTCTCGGCGGACGTCCTTAAGGAAAAGAGCCTGGCCGAAGCCGAAGCCGCCATGCTGTCTACCATTGACGAGTTGCGCGAAAAGCTGCCTACCGCTGAAGAAGTCGAACGCGCCAAGAACCGGCTGCTGAAAAACTTCAACCTCTTCTTCCGCAACAGCGACCGCGTCGGCCTGGCTATGAGCGGGTATATCGCCCAGGGCGACTGGCGGCTGGCCTTCCTCTACCGCGACCGCCTGGAGCAGGTGACGCCCGAGCAGGTACAGGCTGTTGCCAGGCGGTATTTCAAGCCCAGCAACCGCACCGTCGGCCGCTTCCTCCCCGATGCCAACCCGGACCGGGTGGAAGTCCCTGATGTGCCCGACATCGAAGCCATGGTCAGGGACTATAAGGGTAAAGAGGCCATTGCTGAAGGAGAAGCCTTCGAGCCTTCTTACGAGAATATCGAGAACCGCACCAGCCGCGGCGAGTTCGCCCCGACGCTGGAGTACGCCCTGCTGCCCAAGGAAACCCGGGGCGATGCCGTGACGGCGCGCCTGTCGCTGCGCTTTGGCAGCCCGGAAAGCCTGAAAGGGCAGCAGATGGCCGCCCGCTTCGCCGGCATGATGCTGGATAAAGGCGCCGAAAACTACAGCCGCCAGGAACTGGAAGACCGGCTCGACGAACTCAAGGCCCGCGTACGGGCCGGGGGCGGCGCCACCGGCGCTTATGTCACAATTGAAACCGAAAGGGATATGCTGCCCGAAGTGATCCGCCTGGTTGGGGACATGCTGCAAAGGCCCAGCTTCCCGGAAGAGGAGTTCGAAAAACTGCGCGCCGAAGAACTGGCCGCCATCGAAGAGCAGCGCTCGGAACCCAATGCCATAGCCTATACCGAGCTGCAGCGCCGGCTCACGCCTTACGGTAAGGACGACCCGCGCTACACCATGACGCCGGATGAAGAAGTAGCTGCCATTAAAAACCTGAAACTGGAAGAGGTCAGGGCCTTCTACGAAAAATTCTACGGCGCTTCCGACGCTACTATAGCTATCGTGGGAGATTTCGATCCGGAACAGGCTGAAGCGGCGCTGAGGGAAAATTTCAGCGCATGGAAGAGCCCTGCCGCATACGAGCGCCTGGCCGACGAGTTTTACCAGGCCGAACCGGCCAATGTGGAGCTGGAAACGCCCGATAAGTCCAACGCCGTATTCCTGGCGGCCCAAAACCTGAAACTAAACGAGGGCCACCCGGATTATCCGGCTGTGTTGCTGGGCAATTTCATGCTGGGCGGCGGCTTCCTCAACTCCCGCCTGGCCACCCGCATCCGCCAGAAGGAAGGCCTCAGCTACAGCGTGCGCTCGTCCTTCTTTGCCGACTCCCGCGATGAAACGGCCACCTGGCGCACCTACGCCATCTGCGCGCCCGAAAATGCCGGCGCGCTGGAGAAGGCCTTCCGGGAAGAGATCGAAAAAGCCTGCCGGGAAGGCTTTACCGCCGAAGAAGTAGCGGCGGCCAAAAGCGGCTGGATACAGAGCCAGCAGGTGAACCGCGCTCAGGACAACGCCTTGTCGGCCACCCTTAACAGCTACCTCGACCTGGACAGGACAATGGAATGGGATGCCGCCATGGAGGCCAAAATACAGGCCCTGACGCCGGAGCAGATCAACGCCGCCATGGCCAAATATCTCGACCTGGATAAAATGGTCATCGTCAAAGCCGGGGATTTTGCCCGGGTGAGGGAGGTAAGGCCGTAGGGAAGGCGGAAGGCGGAAGGGGGAAGTTCAGTGATGGCCTGGCCTTTTCCACCTTCCCTCACCTTGTGATCACGATATAATCCCGGATCAGCGTACGCAGAAAGGCGATCTTATCGCGGGGTTCTTCCCGCAGGCCCAGAATGCCGGTAAGGTGGGTAACGAGCTGGCTGACCACCTGCCGGTGGGCGCTGTTGCGGTAGGTGCGATAACGGGAAACGATATTTTTAATGAGCAGCATATCTTCTTCCGACAGTTGCCGCACCATGGGGTATTGCGGTTCGTAATTTTCCAGCGTATTGATATTGAGGATATCCTCCAGGCGAAAACGCAGGTTATGCCGCACCCGTATGACCGTGGTGTTGGCCGTCATATCGCCCAGGCGCTGGTTCTTCTCCGAGGAACTGATCAGCAGGGATCCGAATATGCCGACGGAGAAAAGAGTGTCTGCCAGGTGGAAAACGGCGCGCAGCAGGTAATCGCTCAGGCCGGGTTCCTGCCCGTCGAGCCGCACCACCTTGATGCCCATCGCCTTTTTCCCCCAGGACTGCCCGTCGGCCAGCACTTCCGACAAGAGGTGGTAGACCATAAACCCACAGGCCATCATGAAAAAGATGGCGGCGCCCAGCAGGGGAGATTCCTCCAGCCCCTGCGCCAGGGCGTTCAGCAAAGTGAGAAAAATAAAAAAATACATCGCCCCCAGGATGATCAGGTCGATCACAAAGGCAAAGATGCGCTCCCGCAGCGGCGCGAGCTCGTATTCGATAACGACGTTCTGAGTGGTGCGGATGTCGATGGTTTTCATGGGTGGTTGCTTCAATATTTATTTGAATTGGACAAGGCAGGCCTGATTTCAACTGCAACCAGGCTTTAACCTGATCTTTTATGGTTCTATCCCAATAAGCACTAATGGTACTGCTGGCACTCCCCTTCCCTGCCTGGCGAGGTCATAAAGGGCGCCCTCGTAATATCCCGGGCCCGATGACATTTCTGCCTGCATTGATTTCATGGGAAGTATTTCCACTCCTACATCTATTGAGTTCCCAACAAAAAAGGCCATATGTTTTACGAAGAGGTCATAAGCGATGAAGCTGTATTTTCCGAATTGGATTTCAACAGCCACCCTGTTCTTGACAAAATCGGTTTGATTATAGGATTTGATAGGGGTCTTACCAGCTGATTCAATTTGTTCTTTTTGTTCTTCTTCCGAAAGCGACATAATTCTTGAAATGAGGTTATATTCATCGGTTACCCAATAGGAGGTTCTGCTTTCATGCCAATTTCTAGCCTCAAATTCCTCTTTGAATTTTTTATTAAGATCAGAAGGAGAAAAAAGTTTCTTGCCCCTCATGGCCTTCTCCTTGCTGATCTTTGTCCGGAATTGGTTAACATCAACTCCCTGAATGATCTCTTCGATCTCTTTCCAAATGTCTTTCTGGTGGTATTGTATCCACTCAAAACCATTCAAGTGTGAGTATTGGGCGCCGATCTTCATATTGTCAGCTTGTTGGCGGGTTTTTTATTGGCGATCAATAAATTCCCCCAGGAGCCGACTATGAAGCCCGCAATAATTAGATTAGAATGCCTGGCAAGCTTTCGGTTGACCTCTTCCCGGAGTATTACGTGAGCCAATTCAGAAAGTTGTTCTGATGACTCCGCGAAAAACTTAACAACCAGTTTTTCAACTGCTTTACCCAACTGGTCTATAATCTCAAAAGGATGAAGCCCGTCAATCTTCCTGCACCATACTTTTTGCAAAATGGAGGGGTTGAAATCGTCAAAAAACTGCTCAAGACAATAGAGTTCTTCTTGTATTGCTTCCCGGGTAGAATAATCAAAATACTCAAGTGTGGCGGCAAGGACTTCTTCATTTAAAGGGAGCCTCCTGATCTTTTTAGAATTCCCATAAAAGAACTCGACCTCCCATTTCACTTCGCTTCCTTTAAAGGAATTTGCAAAATCAAAACGAACCCCACTCCCAAATCTCAAGTGTGGTATGGCGAATTTAAAACTTCTTTTTGCAGGGTACTTCCTTCCTGCAGCGTCCATTTTTACCGGCTCGGGAATTGAAGCTGGCCTATGCTTATATTCCACTTCGGAAGGCGCCTTAAGTCCTTCGACAGGAGTTTCCAGCATGCTCTGTATAATGTAGTAGGTTAACAGAGGCGGGATCGCATTGCCGATCATCTTAAACCTGGAAGAGAAGGTCTTGCCATAGAATTGGTAGGTTATGGGAAACGATTGTATCAAAGCACGTTCCCTGATATTCAGCCTTCTGTATTTTCTTTTATACCTTTCATCCTTTACAATGATAGATTCCCGCGAGACCCTTGTACAGGTTGCCGTTACGGTCCGTGAGGGCCTTGTCAACTGATCCGGGAAGCTCATTTTATTGTAAACCGGATGGTAAGTCTTGGCCTCCCTGTTGATCCGTTCTTCCTCTGGGCTGAGGGGTTCCTCATGATAATTGTCTGTTACTTCACTTGCCGGCAGTTCAATACCAAAAACAGGATCGGTGACAATATCTTTTTTCAAAGCTTCAAGAACATCTTTAAGCGTTCGGGTGGGGATCACTGCCTTATATGAATTAAACAGATTAAGGGGGAAATCACCTGCGATCATCCTTTTCCTGGACTGAGGCACACCGTAATCGGCCGAATTGACTATTATATTCACTTTGAACAGATGCCGGAACTTAAAAAGCTGCCCTCCAATACCTAACTCTCTCTTCAGAATATTTGATACCCGAGGCACGTTTTCCATTGCCCAGTATTTGGGTTTCAGATAGTCCACTACTTCCAGGAATTTGTGGATGTCTTTCAACCCATCGGCAATGTCTCCGTTTCCTCCACGGTTTGCAAAAGAAAATTGTGTACAGGGAGGGCTTCCAAGCACAAAGTCAATAGCGCCGGGCCTGGGTAAGTCTGCCAGAGAGAGTTTCCGAATGTCCACTTCTTCATGCGCTGTACCAAAGTTCAGGTTGTGAGTCAGGTTAGCTTCGCTCCACCATTCGAAGGAGGCAACATTCTCTACAGAGGACATTTTCATGCCCAGGGTCCAACCCCCAATACCACTGTACAGGTCGATCGCTTTAGCTCTATGTGTCTTATTCATGTGAGTGATCTTGGGAAGATTATTTAGAATAGTTTTTTCTGGACTGTATTCTTTTGGCGAATATACTCGATAGGAACGAAATTCCTGGACAGTTATTTTTCCGTAGGGAGCAGAATGCAGTTGCTGGTTGTTCGTTGGCAATCAACAGCTTAGGTCCAATTGGCGGGCAACAACAATCAACAATTAACTGCCCCGGGACTTCGTTCCGGAGGCACTAGGCAGCCTTCCCTTCCTCCTTCGGACAGGTGCTCAGGCCAAAGGGCAGGTACAGCGGGCAGAAACTCACCAGGCTGGTCAGGACGAATACGGCGGCCAGCGCCAGCAGCACGATGCCGAGTGTTCCGCTGATGACGTTGGTGAAGAAAAGCGCCGCTATAATGACGGCAACGATCACCCGGATGATCCGGTCGGCATTTCCCATATTCTTTTTCATGGTGGTTGTTTTTACGGTTAAGGAATTCGTTTTGCAATCCAAAATTCGGCAAACGAGGAGAAGAAAGCTGTGACTACCGTCACCACTTTCTCTTTTTTTTCAGTTTTTCTTCAATTCGATCTCGATCACCCCGTTGGCGCCGCGCACTCCGTAAATGCCCGTCTCGGAGGGGTTCTTCAGCACCCGGATGGATTTAATGTCGTTAACCGGCACGATCTCCGAGGCCGCCCGCAGGCCGCCGTTGAGCACCTGCCCGTTGATGACAAACAAGGGCTCCGTACCGGCATTGATGGAATTGGCGCCCCGTATGGTTACCCGGGCATTCGGCCCGTTGCCGGCCACGGAAACACCCGATAGCTTGCGCAGATGGTCGGTAAGGGAAACGGACTGATCCGGGTTCTCCACGCTGGTATGGCCTATATTTTCTTCGCCACCCCTGGGAACGCCAGATGAAGAACCGCAGGCAGAGATAATAAGAATCCATGCGCCACAAATAAAAATCAGCATCGGTTTCATAACAGTAGGATTAATAAAAAATGAAAGCATTTAAAGATACCAAATAATCCGGAACTGCGGCCGGGAATATCCTGCTTCGGGATAACTCCTACCCCCTGAAACCTCTCCTCCAAACCGTCTTCACCACTCCGTACGCCAGTACCAGCAACAAGCCGAGGATCATCGCGGAAAAGATCAGCCCGTAGTTGTTCTTCACCCAGGGGATTTCTCCGAAAAAGTACCCTGCCAGCAGATAGGCCCCGGCCCAGGCCAGGCCGCCCAGGATGTTGTAGGGGGTGAACAGCCGAAGCGGCATGCGGGTGAGGCCGGCGGCAAAGGGCGCCAGGGTACGCATGAACGGGAAAAAACGGCTCAGGGCTACCGCCCAGGGCCCGTAACGCTCATGGTAGCTGCGGGCCTTCTTAAGTTGCTGTGTCCAGACGGACCGCTCATTTTTAAAAAAACGATGGCCCAGGTATTTGCCAATGAAGTAGTTGGAAGTATTGCCGGCAATCGTGGCTATGGACAACAGGCCGAGCAAAAGGGCAAGGTCGAGGGAACCGCTGGCAGCAAAAAGGCCGGCGGAAAAAAGCAGGCCGTCGCCGGGAAAGAAGGCAACCACCACCAGCCCGGTCTCTATGAATATGACGAGAAAGAGCAACAGATAGGTAAGTTCACCGTACTGCCCGATAAATGCCCCCAGGTGCTGGTCGGCGTTGACCATCCAATCCAGTAGCTCATTCATACCCAGCTGGAATTAATATCAGGACAAACCTAAGGAAAATATCTCTGATCAGGGCCGGCCATGCCCGAGGTTTATACCCTTCCGGAAATTTGCCCTTCATGCGCATTCCCGTCATTCCTTCATTCCCCACCCCTCCAAAATAAATCCTTACCTTGTATCCCTGTCTATTTACAGAAAAACAGCTAAAATGCAAGCATCCATCATTGTCACCGGCGCATCCGGAAATATGGGGGCCCATGCCGTAAAAACATTACAGAAAGCCGGTTTCCATATCCTGGGGACGACAGGAGGGCCCGAAAGCGCAGCGCAACTGGCCCGGCAGGGCATAGAGGCCGTTTCGCTTGACCTTACAGACGAGGCCGCAGTCCACGAGTACGCCCGGAACCTCCGGCAACCCGCCAGCCTGAAAGGGGCGGTGCTGACGGCGGGCGGCTTCGCTCCCGGCAATTTACATGATACGGACGGAACGGCCCTCCGGAAAATGTACAGCCTGAACTTCGAGACGGCCTTTTTTATGGTTCATGCCCTGCTGCCCATCTTTGAGAAGAACGGCGGCGGGCAGTTCATCCTCGTCGGCGCCCGGCCGGCCCTGAAGGCCGAAGAGGGCAGGAACCTGGCCGCCTATGCCCTTTCCAAAACGCTCGTCTTCAAACTTTCGGAATTTGTCAACGCCTATGGCAAGGGCAAGGGTATTCGTTCCACCGTCATTGTGCCCAGCACGATCGACACGCCGGCCAACCGGAAGGCCATGCCCGATGCCGATTTCAGCAAATGGGCGCCGCTGGAAGCCATTTCGGAAACCATCCGCTTTCTGTTCTCCGAAGCGGGGCAACACATCCGGGAAGGAGTGTTAAAATTGTACAATGAAGCCTGACTGTATCCGGGTAATTTTATATGGCTGCATGGCTATATTGTTTTTGTCCGGGTTCACTGCGTTGTTAATACTACACGGGCTTCCCCCAGCCCCTCCGTCTGCACCGCTACGGCCAGGCCGCCGGGATCGCGGCCTGAACGTACAATGATCATGGCTTTCCCGTTGAAGAGGTAGACGTGATCGGCCTGGAAGGGTTCGAAGGATTGGGGGTTGCCGTTCCCTACGCCGGCTAAACTTCCGGCGCCTTCTACCCTTATGGTTATCTTGTTATCGGCAAGCGGCGCGGGATTGCCCTTTTCGTCCAGCGCTTCGGCCAGGATGTAGGACAAATCCAGCCCTCCGGCAGCTATTTCCGTCCGGTCGGCGGTGAGCTTCAGGCGGCTCGGTTTTCCGGCTGTGCGCAACACTTTTTCCCCGATCATCCTGCCTTCCTTGTAGGCCACGGCGCGCAGTTCGCCCCGCTCGTAGATCACGTCCCGCCACATCAGGCGGAAACGTTCGATGGATTTTTCCGACCTGGGGTTTTTACATTGTCTTCCAAGCGATCTCCCATTGAGGAAAAGCTCGGCACAGTCTCCGCTGGTGTACACAAAGACGGGCACGTTTTTGCCGGCTCTGCCTTCCCAGTTCCAGTGCGGCAGAATATGGATGGCCGTATCCTCCTGTTTCCAGTAACTCTTGTACAGATAGTACCGGTCCTTGGGTATGCCCAACAGGTCGACAATGCCAAAGTAAGAGCTACGGGAAGCCTGCCTGTCCGTCATGCCCATCGCTATTACGGATCTGTTGTCGTAAGGCGTGGGTTCTCCCAGGTAATCGAAACCCGTCCAGACGAATTCTCCGGCCACATAGGGTTCTTCCTGCTGCCACATGAAGTCGTCATCGGGCGCCTCCGCCCACCAGGGGGCATTCAGGTCGTAGGAACTCACCTGCAGGGATTTCGTGAAATCCGTTTTTTCTTCCGGCAGGGGGAATTCATAAAAGCCCCGGGTGCTGACTGTGGACGCCGATTCGCTGATGATGACGGCCTTGCCGGGCTCCATCTCCCGGGCCAGCCGGTAGCGCCGGCTGTAATTCCAGCAGTGTACGTCATAGTAGTCAAAATGCCGGAGTTTGGCGCTTTCCCAGCTATCGTTGACCAGCGTAGTGGGGCGGGTAGGATCGTATTTATTCACATAGTTCAGCATAGTGTGCAGCCGCTGAAAGCCGTTGTTGATGTTCCATTGTACATCCCCGATCTCATTGCCCACGCTCCAGATAAATACGGAGGGGTGGTTGCGGTCCCTCAGCACGAAATTGCGGATGTTGCGGTGAGCAAATTCCTCGAAATCGGTTTCTTCGGTGATATCGGCCTTCTCATCGTATTTGTCAAACGCTTCATTGAACAGCAACAGGCCCATGCGGTCGCACAGGCCGGCGAGTTCGGGAGCGGCCACATTGTGGCTGTTGCGGATGGCGTTCACCCCCATCTCTTTCATGATCTCCAGTTGCCTTTCCATAGCCCTGGGGTAGAACGCCGCCCCCAGCGGGCCATGATCGTGGTGCAGGTTAACGCCTTTGATCTGTACCCGCCTGTCGTTGAGGTAAAAACCCTGATCCGCGGTAAACCGGATCGTGCGTACGCCGAAGGGGGTAGTATAAGAATCGACATCCCGGCCGCCGGCGCGCACCGTCGTCCGAATCTCGTACAGCGCCGGATCATCGATATCCCAACGGCGGGGGTTGGGCAACGTCAAAGTAGATTCCAGCATCCGGTTTTCTCCCTCCCGGATCAATCCGGAGGTTTCACTGCCGGCAACCACCATTCCTTCCGGCGAGACGGCCTGATGGATAAGCCGGATGGTATCGGTATTTCCTGAAAAATTATTGATCGTAGTTTGAATGCGAACATCGGCATAATGCGGCTTGACGATGGGCGTAGTAACATAAGTGCCCCACACATCGACATGCACGGGGTCGACTGCCAGCATCTGCACCTTCCGGTATATGCCCGCGCCGGGATACCAGCGGCTGTCGTGCTTCCGGGTATCGGCATGAACGGCCAGCAGGTTGGCGCCTCCCGGATTGACGTAATCTGTAATATCCAGACAAAAAGAATTGTACCCATAGTCCCATTCTCCGGCGAGCTTTCCGTTGACGTACACCTTCGGGAAGGCCATCACCCCGTCAAAGATGAGATAAATGTGTTTATCCGCCATGGAGGTTGGAATATCCAGGGCCCGGCGGTACCAGCCTTCGCCTTTCCAGGGCAGTTTGCCGGTGCTGCCGTCGCCATCCGGGATAAAGGGGCCGGCGATCGCCCAGTCGTGGGGCACGGTAACTGCCTGCCAGGCGCTGTCGTCCAGGCCGGCGGCAGCTCCTTTTTCCTGTGGGCCTTCACGGAATTTCCAGCCGTCGTGCAAAGTGATTAGAGCCCTTTCCTGGGCAGGGGCGAAGGAAGCGGCCAGAATGCAGAGCCAGATGATAAAAAGCGGGAGGAGTTTTTTCATGAGTGGCTTTTTCCCGTAAAATAGAATTTCATGGCGAAAAATCCATAAAGAATTAACAAGCCTGCGCAGTGTACAGCATACAGCATCGGAATATTTTCAAAGACGCTACTTTCCTGATAAAGGAAAGAAAGGAAGCCTGTAAGGCCGAACGGGAGAATCAGTTATTATTATTCTTACTATTTCCTACCTTTATACATCAGCATTAAAATCTATTTTTTCACCAATCCGATCACCAATGACTGTTAAAATCAATCACCCGATGCCGGGCGCCCTGGCGCTCCTGATCAGCTTCTTATTCCTCTCCCTGTCCGGCTCCGGCCAGGCTCTGCAGTTGCCCGAAGGCGGCGTCAACCACAAAAGCTGGGCCGGCCGGAGGGTCGGCGTTACGGATATCGAAGTCCGGTGGAACGCTCCCGGCGTCAAGGGCCGGGAAGGCCAGATCTGGGGGACTCCCGTAGCGTATTACGGTTTCTCGGTACTGGGCTTCGGCTCCAATGGAGAATCGCCCTGGCGCGCCGGGGCCAATGAAAGCACGACGATCTCTTTTTCTACCGATGTTGCCATCGAAGGCCGGAAACTGGCTGCCGGAAAGTACGGATTCTTTATAGCGCTGTATCCCGATTCCTGCACCCTGATCTTCTCCAAAAATACGGCGGGATGGGGCAGCTATTTCTACAAACCGGAACAGGACGTCATGCGTGTTACCGTTCGGCAGCAAAAAAATCTTCCGCAAAGCCGGGAACGGCTGGAGTACACTTTTTCGGATCAGACGGACCGCTCCGTAGTCATCGCCCTGGAATGGGAACACTGGCGCATCCCCTTCAAAGTGGAAGTGGATTTGGTTCAAACCACCCTGGCGTCCATCCAGGGCCAGATGAGCGGCGCGCTGGGTTTCGACCCGCCCAGCCTGCAGGCGGCCGCGCAATGGTGCCTGTCCAACGGCCTGAACCTGGACGAGGCCCTGGGCTGGATCAACTCCGCTACCGACCCCACCCTGGGGGGCGTCACTTCCTTTGCCGCTCTTTCTACCAAGGCGGGCCTGCTGCGGAAAAAGGGAAATACCCAGGAAGCGGACGCCATCATGGAAACTGCCCTGGCCAATGCCTCGGCAATCGAAATGCACGGCTACGGCCGGCAGCTGATCAGCCAGAAAAAATACCAGGAAGCGTTTGCGATCTTTAAAAAGAACTACGACAAACACGACGGCGCCTGGCCCACCCATGTCGGCCTGATGCGGGGCTATTCGGCCCTGGGCGATATCCCGAACGCGCTGAAGCACGCCCGCTTAGCACTACCCCAGGCGCCTGATGAGCTGAACAAAAGGTCGCTGGAAGGCATGATCAAAACCTTGGAGGAGGGGAAAGCGATAACCCAATAAAAGCATGGTTTTCCGGCTGGCGGCGCCAAAACCAGCGCCCGCCAGCCGGAAGATCAGGCCCCGGGAAAACTTACTACCCGGCTGGCCCGGCGCTCAGCCATAACAATTCCCCTGTTTCATCGGCCCTCCCTTTCCTTTCGTCTTGTTTTTCCAAAAAAATGGCGCCATTAGTTGACAAAACAGTTGAATGCCTTTATTTTTGACTAACCGTTCGGTCAATTATAAAATTGAAATGTCGCCACGCACCAAGAAACAATTTGAAGAGATTCGCAGGAAGAGCACAGAAGCGATCAAAACGGCCGCGATGGAGTTGTTCGCCCGGAATGGGTATCACAGTACTTCGATCAGCCAGATCGCCAAAGAGGCGGGAGTGTCGAAGGGTTTGCTGTATAATTATTTTGAGAGCAAGGAAGCTCTGTTACATGACATCATTATGGAGGCTGTGGAAACAGGCGAGCAGGTGATGGGGCAAATCCTGTCGCCTGAGGCCGGTGCAGCCGAACAATTGCGTTCGATGACCGAGATGGCTTTCGATATCGTGCAAAAGGATTTGCATTACTGGAAACTGATGACCTCCCTGGCCTTTCAGACCGACGTGCTGACGGGCTTTATGCCGGAGCTCAAAAAGAAACAGGAAAAGGCGGTGGCGGCCATATCCGGCATCTTCCGCCGCCTGGGCGCCGGGCAGCCGGAAAAAGAAGCGCTCTACTATGGCGCCGTGCTGGACGGCATTATGCTGCACTATATGCAAATGGAAGAAAATTACCCGATCGAGGAGATGAAAGCTTTCGTAATAAAGCGCTTTCTCCCGGAGGAAAATTGAATAACCAAAATCACAAGCCATAATGAAACGATTAATCCTGGTAGTGCTGGCACTCACGATGATGAGCGCGGCAGCCTATTCCCAAAACCTTACTGCTAAAGAGATCATTGAAAAAGCGGATCAGAAGCAGCGGGGTGAAAGCAGTACCGGCGAGTTCAAAATGACCGTTGTCCGCCCCACCTGGAAGCGGGAAATGCAGATGAAGAGCTGGTCTCTGGGGTCGGACTACATGCTGATCCTCGTCACCGCTCCCGCCCGGGATAAAGGTACGGCCTTCCTGAAGCGGAAGAACGAGATTTGGAACTGGCAGCCTACCATCGACCGCACCATCAAGCTGCCTCCCTCTATGATGATGCAATCCTGGATGGGCTCTGACTTCACCAATGACGACCTGGTACGCGAGTCTTCCATCGTCGTCGACTATACTCACAAACTGCTGGGTACGGAAACCGTCGAAGGGCGGAAGTGCTACAGGATCGAACTGACGCCTAAGGAAAACGCCCCTGTGGTATGGGGAAAGATCATCTCCTGGATCGATACCGATGAGTTCATGCAGATGAAGGCCGAAATGTACGATGAGGACGGCTACCTGGTCAATACTATGTATGGTAAGAACGTCAAAAAAATGGACGACCGCCTGCTGCCCTCCGTTATGGAAGTGATACCCGCCGATGAAGAAGGCCACAAAACGGTCATTGAATACCTGAAGCTGAATTTTAACGAAGCGGTCGGGGAGTCATTCTTTTCGGTTCAGAATATGAAGCGGGTGAGGTAGGGAGGACGGCCGACGGCGTACGGTGGGCGGCGGACAAATAAGATGTGGAACCCAGGGCCAATTACATAACCATAAACCAAAGGACATGCTATTTCGTCTTGCCTGGCGCAATATCTGGCGCAACAAGCGGCGCACGGCCATCACGGCTGCCTCCATCCTGTTCGCGGTGCTGTTTGCCACTTTTATGGAGTCCATCCAGAAAGGCGCCTGGGATCACATGATCAACAGTGTGGTCAACTACTACTACGGCTATGTGCAGGTGCACCAGAAGGGATACTGGGACGAACAGGCCATCGACAAGGCTTTCCCTCTGGCGGATTCGCTGAGGCAGCTTTCCGAAAAGGCGCCCGCCATCCGGCAGGTGCTGCCGCGGATCGAATCTTTTGCCCTGGCGTCTACAGGAGAGCATACTTCCGGAGTGATGGTGGTGGGCATTGACCCTGAGGCGGAAGACGCCATGACCAGCCTGCGCAGCCGGATTTCAACGGGAAAATACCTGGAGGATAATGAAGAAGCGGCTCTGGTGGCCGAAGGCGTGGCCAGCAACCTGGGCCTGAACCTGGGAGACACCATCGTCCTGATCAGCCAGGGGTATCATGGCGTCAATGCCGCCGGCAAATATCCCATCAAAGGAATGGTCAGTTTCGGGTCGCCGGAACTCAACAAACAAATGGTCTAC
>CAZAXA010000115.1:0-14331 GCA_964488965.1 uncultured Phaeodactylibacter sp.
TTAATTACTATATGGAATTGCATAGTATGTTTACGAAAATCCGGGGAGGATTGTTTCAGAAGCGGGGGAAAAGGTTTCTGGTTAACAATATTATTGAGCGCATTTGTATCATGATCTTCATTCCTCCTACTCCCCCCTCACAAAGGCCACCGGCATGCGGTGGTCGAAGGCGCCGGTAAGGGTAGGGGTCTGTATGTTGCCCGTGTACATGCGGACGTTCTGGTGTACGTAGTCGAACAACTCCTGGATGTTAATGATGGCGTTATCATCCTGGTTGGCTTCTCCCTTGAGGCCGCGGACGAGGAAGTGGCTGAAGATGCCGGAGCGCAGGCCGCCGTCTTCCAGGGAATATTCTTCGCCTTTGGAACTCATCAGCAGGGCCATGCCGCCGAAGGAATCTTCAAAGGCCTGGTAGTACTGTTTTAAAGCGATCTGCAGGGGCGTTTTGGTCGACAGCAGGCTGCCGGAGTGGCAGGCGTCGGCCAGCACCAGTTTGTGTTTGGCCTGGCTTTGCTCCAGCAGGCCTTTCAGTTCTTCGTGTTTCAGTTGGTTGTTGTAGCCGTCGAAATCGACGGGCAGGAAGGCGCCCTGCAGGCCGTGGCCGGAAAAGTAGAAGAGGATCACGTCGTTTTCATCGGCGCGCAGGAAGGTGGTGCGTATGGCGTTGAGGATGTTCTTTCGGGTAGCTTCCTCATCGATGAGCAGGCGCAGCTGGCGGTCGGGCAGGGCGCCGCCTTCCGGGCTCTTCAGGAAGGCGTAGACCTGATAGGCGTCATCGTCGGTATAGCGCAGCGGCGGCATGTGAGAATAGGTGGCGGCGCCGACGACCACGGCCCAGATTTTGACCTGTTCGTCCCGGTCCACCGGAATGGGGGCAGGCCCTTCCGATTCTCCCTGTACATAGAGTTTCCTGACGGGTTTGCCGAAGTCCCAGATGGCGCCGACGATGCGGCCGTTGGCATAGTACATCACCCCCCGGCCGTGAGGAGTATGCTGCTGCCAGCCCCCTTCGTAGCGGCTGCCACTGGCATAATACACCGTGCCATTGCCCTGGGGCTGGCCGTTGAAGAATTCGCCGGCATAAAGAGACCCGTCGCTGTAAGTGTATTTGCCGGCGCCGTCGTTACAAAATACAAGATTGCAGTTGCGCAGGCTGGCAGTATCGCCGGTATAAGCATACTTGCTCCAGTCCGTTATGTATTGCCCTTCAGACCATTCCCCGGTAATGATTTCCCCATCCTCGAAGATCAGTTGCCCGGCGCCGTGCCTGCGGTTGTTGGCCCACTGGCCTTCGTAGCGCGAGCCGTCGGAATAGTACATGGCGCCTTTTCCGTGGCACTGCCCCTGCCGGAAGGCGCCTTCGTAGCGGTCGCCGTTGGCAAACTGAAAGGAGCCGAAGCCTTCCTGCTGGCCGGCAACCCACTGCCCCTCGTAACGGTTGCCGTTGGCGTAGGCCATGATGCCGCGCCCGTTGAAGAGGTTGCCTTCAAAATCACCGGTGTATTTATCATCGTTGGGGAAGGACATGATCCCTATACCCTCGCGATAGCCCTTTTTCCAGTCGCCGGAATATTCCCTGCCATCAGAAAAATAAAGCGCTCCCCTGCCGTGCGGCTGCCCGTCTCTGAATTCGCCTTCATAACGGGCCCCACTTGGGAAAATACAAACGCCCTCTCCGTTGATGCAGTTGCCTTCTTTGCAGTCTATCTGCGTATTTCCCCAGTTTGAGATCGCCAGGAATGCTATAAAGGTCAGTGCCCCTTTCATATCTATCGGTATTTTAACTAAGTATCGGGATCGCGCCGGGCGTAAGTTGAGCGGCGGCCGGCGGCACGGAAATCTGGCCCCGGGCTGCCGCCATTTTAAAACAGTTTCCAGGTGGTGTCCTCTATAAATTCATTTTAACCGGCGAATATTGCCTTCATCCGGGCGCTTTAAGAAATATTTATGGAAAAAGCAGGGCGCAATAGTGGCAGAGATTTGCAGGGGGGCGTTTTGCCTGGTTTTTAACTGCTTTTGTCGTATTTTTGCACTACGGTTGCCCCCCTTTCCGGGCCGGGGCCGTGATAAGTAAAAGCAAATTGTATGAATATGTTAAAAAGGATCGCATTTGTCGTACTTGCTGCGGCGCTATTGGCAGGCTGTAACAGCGCTGCAAAACAACAAACGGCCAGAGTAGAAGCTGAAAAGGGCGCTCGAAAGGAAGGGCTGAAAGGGCAAACCTTCGGGGCTGCCTTTTCCCCGAAAGGGGTGGTCCCATTCGAACAACTGGCCGAAAAAATGCAGGGGCAGGACTCGGTAGCCATCAAAATACAAGGCGCCGTACAGGAAGTCTGCCAGGTAAAAGGATGCTGGATGCTCATCGCCTCCGAAAGCAGCAAGAACGAACCGGTCATGGTCCGTTTTAAAGACTATGGCTTTTTTATGCCCAAAGACATTGCCGGGCGGGAAGTAGTAATAGATGGTTACGCTTTCCGGGAAGTGACCCCGGTAGATGAACTGCGTCATTATGCGGAGGATGCCGGAAAATCACGGGAAGAGATCGAGGCCATTACGAAGCCCAAAGAAGAACTGAAGTTCCTTGCTTCCGGGGTGCTTTTGCTGGATGAGCAGTAAGTATAATACGGGCAGAAAAGCATATTCCCGCTTTTCTGCCCGTATTTCTGCCTGAACCCCAACTATTTCCAAAAAAAAACGTATCGGATACGAAAGCGATTTCTACACTCGTTAACAATTGCAGTTTACTGACAATTACCTTTTATGCCGAGCTAAGGGCCTGTTGCTGAGAAAAAAACGCATCATGAACTTTCACGCAGCAAAAGCTTTCATACTGGACAAGCTGGAACGTGAGCTTTCAGAGAGGCTCGCCTACCATGGCGTCCATCACACTTTGGACGTATTCTACACCATTGAGGAATTGTGCTATCTGGAAAAGGTGTCGCCGTATGAAGAATTGCTGTTAAAGACTGCGGCCCTGTTTCACGATTCGGGCTTTACGATCGACAACCGGGAGCATGAGAAGCTGAGCTGCCAGATCGCCAGCCAGTATTTGCCGGCCTATGGGTACACTCCGCAGGAGATCGGCCTTATTTGTGGAATGATCATGGCCACCAGGATTCCACAGGCTCCACAGAATTACCTGGAAGAGATCATGTGCGATGCCGACCTGGATTATCTCGGCAGGGAAGATTTCTACGATATTGGCGCTACGCTTTTCGAGGAGCTGAAGGCTTACAATGTCCTGCATACGGAAGAAGCCTGGAACCGGTTGCAGGTCAATTTCCTGGAAAAACACAGCTTTTTTACCCGTACGAATAAAAAGCGGCGGTCATACAAAAAACAGGAATATCTTCGGGAGTTAAAGAAAATTGTGGCCGATTACGAAAAAAATTAGCTGCCCAGGCAGCGGCTAAAGAGGGCTGTGCGTTATCTTCTCAGTTTGATGATATAGGCGTAATATTCGTAAGCAGCCCCTACTTTACACTCACTAGTTCATATTGTTCACATATCAAAGGAGGGGCTGCTTATTTTTTGCAGCATCCTTCGAAAAGGACTACCTTGCCTTTGTTTTAGTTTTAGCCCCTTAAGTTTGAGATATTCCTGGTTTCCCCCGATGTGGGAGCCATTCATTCTGCCGGTGGAGAGCCGCCCTGCGCGCCGGCGATTGCCAGGCATCTGGGGGCAATTTCTGTAACAGTTCAAATAAAGGAGAAAAGGAAGCGCTCCAAATAGCGTTGTGTGCCGGCACTTTAGGGAGCAAGTGCGGCAACCACTATTGGGGGAAAGGCATCAGGCAAATCTGTCAGTATGCAAAAAACCTCGTGCCTCTGGAGCGCTCCAAAAGGTTCTACAGCGTTCTAACCATAAACGTGGCGCTACAAATGTAGTTATAGCCGCCGATTAAAAAAATAACAAAAAAACAAAAAAAGAACAGGCCAGTTTCGTATAAAACAAAACTAAACCAAGGCGTAATTTTTTAAAAAACAATATTTTATACTTCACAAATGAGAGGCTACATTATTTCCATATCTGAAGTGCCGATCATTTGTTGCTGGTATTCTTCCTCGTATTGCTGGATGAGTTCCGGGCTTGCCTGGGTGGAAGAAGTGATGACGCCCAAAGAGATCAGAAATGCAATAATCGCTGCCATAGTTTTAAACATTTTTAATTTTGTTTAAAACTATGATTCTCCGGCCTGCTTCCGTATAACTTTTTTCCCGAAAAAAAACAGGCCAGATTTAGCTTTTTTTTACCTAGTTTCGCTTCTTAAAATCTGATTATCAGGCACTGAGATGTTGAAGATTTAATCTTTTCAGGTATGAAAGAGCTGTATCAGTTAGTAAAAATTATTTCTCCAAATAAGATAAAAGGGCTGGAAACCGTAAGCTCAGGCGGGGAGGAAGGGTCGAATATCCAGCGGCTATACTATTATTTAACACAAAATGAGGGCTTATCCGAAGAGGAACTCGCCTTTAAATTTTATTCCGGCAAACACCGGATGATGTACTTCAACCGCCTGAAGCAGGAATTGAAAGGCCGCCTGGTCAATACGCTTTTCCTCATTGACGCCACCGGGCCGCAGTATGCGGAGGTGGCCCAGGCCTATTACCACTGTTACAAAAACGCTACGGCCATAAAAATACTCCTGGCCAAAGGCGCCCGCCAGGCGGCGGTGAGCCTGGCCAGAGAAACCTTCAGAAAAGCCGAGCTTTTTGAATTCACCGATATACTGCTGAGCCTTTCGAAAGACCTTCGCTTTCATTATGGCACTATTCTGGGCAACAGCAAGCAATTCGAATTTTACAACAAACAGGTGCATTATTATCAGGAAGTGTACTGGGCAGAGCTGAAAGCCGAGGAGTACTACAGCGCTCTTGCCCTCACCTTTTCAGTCTCCGGCGCCTCCAAAGCCGAATACAGTGAACAGGCTTCTTCCTATGCCGAAGAAATGGAGCAGGCCATGAAACGGTATCACTCCTATCGCCTCAACCTCTATGCTTTTACGGTCATTGCCCTGAGATATGAGATTGCCAATGACCACGAAAATACCATTGCCACCTGCAAGCGGGCCCTCAAATATTTCGAAAAGAGAAAGCGCCTGTCTTCCCGGCAGGCCCTGTACAATTTTTCCTACAGGATGTTATCCAGCTTCATCTTGCTGCGCCGCCTCAAAGAAGGCGAAAAAGTGGCTTTACGATGCCTGCAATGGATAGATAAAGGCTTGTTTAACTGGTTCAAGGCCATGGAGTACCTCTTCATTATCTGCCTGCATGCCGAAAAATATCAGAAGGCCTATGAAGTGTGTATGGAAGTGATTGCCCACGACAGCTTCTCCAGGCAATACTCCACCGTCCAGGAATTGTGGCACATCAACGAAGCCTACATATACTACTTCATACTGGCCGGGATCGTCAAAGTGGAAGGTAGCGGCTCCGTTAAGAAGTTCCGGGTTTCGAAGCTGCTCAATGAAGTGCCGACCTACTCCAAGGATAAGCGAGGGAGTAATATCTCCGTCCTCATCCTGCAAATCCTGTTCCTGCTCCAGCAAAAACAGTATGACAAGATAATCGACCGGGTAGAATCCCTGCGGACTTATACCCACCGCTATCTCCGGCGGGATGAAACGTTCCGCAGCAACTGTTTCATCAAAATGTTAACACAGTTGCCTGCGTCCAATTTTCACAAAGCGGCGGTTATCCGGAAAAGCAGGAGGTACTGGGAAAAATTGAAATCGGTAGGCATCATCCATAACCAAAGTGCTGACCTGGAGGTCGTCCCTTATGAAAAGCTCTGGAAATTCGTGCTGAATTCTTTGGAGGGACAGGGAAGTTGAAAGGCGGGATTTCCGCTTTCCAACTTCCGCTTTCATGATGGCTGTGAGGGCAGGAGTCGAACCTGCACGGGGCGGTTAGCAATAGCGCAATGGTTTAGTGGTCAACCCTAGCTCGAAAGCCTTACACTATGTTTATCCCGGGCCCCCCACCCTCGAGACAAGAGGGCATGGCTGCCTGTTTCATCACCTCACAGTATTGAGGAAGTGGTTTCCTTCCTTTCTTGTTTTCAACTTGCCAGCCGTTCCTTTTAACTGCTGTTGATGAAACAAAAGTATAATAAAGGGCTTTTTTGTGCAAATTTTTTAATAAAAAAAATAAAAAAATACAAATACACCAATAAAAGTTAATTTTTGTTGATGAATTGAAAAAATAATGGATTGAGGGCTTACAGAATTGAGGATTTTCAAAAATGCTCCAAAAAGGGCAGAAATAATGCAACACAGAAGGCTTCCTGATTGTCCTTTTATACTGGCGCACGCATGGTTTTGTGGAACACAAAACCTGCGAGGCCAGTATATACTGACCAAGCTGGTTTTGAAATGACAAAACCAGCCATGCGTCAGTATAGTTGCAGCAGATCATCTGGGCAACCACTTTCTCTGCGAGCGTCTTTATTTTTACCATCAGATCACCCGCCTCTGTATATTACCTTTACTAAGGTTATTCCTGGTTTTCCTGACGGCAGGATCAGGCCGTTGGTATTTTATTTCAACAAAACGGAAAATAATGAAGCAATTCAACATCTTTTGGGGCGTTGTTTTCTTTTGGGCGCTTTACGGCTGCAGCCCGGCAGGAGACGGCCATGCGCAGGCGGCGCGGGAGGTCTGCGAGTGTATGCGCCCGCTCTCAGAATCGTATAATTCCATAAAAGAAGCTCTGGATACCGGCGGGCCGGCTGCTCTGCAGCAGTTTGTGGAACAAATGGAAGCGATAAGCGGCCAGGTGAGCGACTGTGCCGGCCGCATCGAAGAACGCTATGGCCCTTTGGAAGGGGAGCGCGGGCAACAGGTCAAGACGGCCATGCAGAAGATATGCCCGGAGATCATCGCAACGCTGAACGAAGCAGAGAGTAAGCTGATGCAGTGAGCCGGTTTCGGGAGGGCCTGCGCTCGTGTACAGAGTGCTTAGCCCGACGATATGGCCTGCATCAGGAAGGCGCAGATCAAAGCCCCGTAGGTGCCCAGGGCATAACCTAAAACGGCCATCAGGACGCCTACCGGCGCCAGGGCAGGGCTAAAGGCCGAGGCGACAATAGGCGCGGAGGCCGCCCCGCCTACATTGGCCTGGCTGCCTACTGCCACGAAGAAAAAGGGCGCCCGGATGAGGATGGCCGTGAGCAGCAGGACAATGACGTGTACGATCATCCACACGATGCCTATGGCAAAAAGGCCGAGGTTTTGCAGCACCTCGCCCAGGTTTATTTTCATGCCGATCGTGGCGACCAGGATATAAATGAACACGCTGCCCCAACGCGAAGCGCCGACGCCCTCCAACTGCCGTGCCCGGGTCAGGGAGAGCAACAGGCCAAGCGTTGTGGCAATGACGATGAGCCAGAAAAAATCCTCCAGAAGGGAACTGAGCTTGGCGGCCTCCAGGGCTTCCCTGTAGCGGCCCATTATTGGGTTGATGAAATCCGTGCCCCAATGGGAGAGGGCTACCCCGCCGAAGGCCACGGACAGTAGAACAAAGGTATCTTTGACGCCCGGAATGCGCGCCACGCTGGCCTGATAATCCTCGACTTTATGTTTGAGGTCTTCAATGGCAGAATTGTCGGCTTTCAGCCGCAGGTCCAGCTTGTCGGAGATGCTGGCGCCGTAAAGAAGAAAGCCCATCCAGATGTTGGCTACCACCACATCCACCACGATCATGGAGGCGAACAGGTTGTCTCCTACGTTGAAAATCTCCTTCATGGCAGTCTGGTTGGCCCCGCCGCCGATCCAGCTGCCGGCCACGGTCGACAAGCCGCGCCACACCTCGTCCGGGCTGGCCTGAATGAGGCCGGGAGCCAGATTGGAAATGATGAACAGGGCGGCGGGCCCGCCCAGGATGATGCCCAGCGTAGCGGCAAAGAACATGATCAGCGCCTTAGGCCCCAGGTTGATGATGCCCTTGATGTCGATACTGATGCAAAGCAGGATCAAACAGGCCGGAAGGAGGTAACGGGAGGCTACGAAATAGAGCTGGGATTTTACGATGAAGGGTTGGAGTGCGCCTTCGGGAATGGTGCTCGCCGCAAGGGTTTGTTTTATTGCCCCCCAGCCGGCCGTATCCGGAAGGTTCGGCGCTACGCCTTCCTGCAGGAACTCCCGCAACTTGTCCAGGTCATACCACTGCGGGGCGATCAGGCCGAGTGGCCAGTGGAGCAGCGCCGGCAGGAAATAACACAGCAGCAAGGGCGGCACATAGCGGTAAAAGGCCTGCCATCGGGGGTTCTTGCTACCGGAAGTGACAAAAACCAGGGCCAGCACAGTGATGAGCAAGCCCAGTACAACGGCATCGTTTGTAAAAAAGGGTTGTATCATAATCCGGCGGTTTGGATGTTCAATTCCGGCAAAGATAGCATTTATGGCGAAGCCTGCCTAATGGACAGTATCCGATTCGAAGGGCTTAACACTGGCTCAAACCAAAACAAAATTGCAACTTTGCCGCCATTAAAAGCTATAAAAGAGAATGCCATGAAAATCAACTGGCAGCGAATGGCCCTGGTAATACTTATCGTCCTGATCAATATAGGCTGTGATCAGGCGACCAAACAACTGGCGAAGGAGCACCTTATGCAGGTCGATCAGATTTCCTGCCTGGGCGGGTTCTTCCGGCTATCATATGTGGAGAACAAGGGCGCCTTTCTGAGCCTCGGAGCCGGCCTGTCCGAACAGCTTCGCTACTGGGCTCTGCTCATATTGCCGCTGGCCCTGCTGGCGGGGTTGTTGATCTATACTTTATTTTCCAAAAATGTAAACCGCTGGCAGGCCATTGCTTTCGGCTTCATCATCGGCGGAGGGGCCAGCAACGTCTGGGACCGCATCCTCTACGGGCAGGTGGCCGATTTCATGAACATGGGCATAGGCAGCCTGCGCACCGGCATTTTTAACTTTGCCGATGTGTCTATCATGGTGGGCCTGGGCATCATGCTGCCTATGATCTTTAAAAAGCAGGAAAAGGATAGCGGGCCGCCCGCTGTGTGAGCCTTCAATCCGCCTTCAGCCTTTCCAGCGCCTCTGCTTCGAAGATCACAGGCGTATCGGGTGGCGCCAGGCAACCCTCCCTGCCATCCGGCAAGCCTTTCCCGCCGTAGCCCGGCGGAGAGGGCATGAACAGTTGTATCCGGCCAACGGGGCCGATGAGCAGCAGCCCCTCGTTCCAGCCCGGGATCATATTGCCGATGAGTATAAACCTCTTCCCGCTTTCAACAAACCGCAAAAGGCGGGCCTCCGGTATGTTTCATGCTCTCAGGCCTGTAGCGGCCGGGTTCCCTGTCCGTGGAGGCGGCCTTTGCGCTTTCTTCAATTTTACTATATTTGCTTTGCTTTTGGAAGTACCTGAAGCACAGGTAAGCATAACCAAATAAGCAGGCATCGCATGTTCAACCAATTGACACCTACATTCATCCTCGGTATCATAGCAGCCTATTTCCTGTTATTGATCATCGTTTCCTACTTCACGGGCCGCAAAGCCGGCAATGCCGAATTTTTCCTGGCGGGCCGCAAATCGCCCTGGTACCTGGTGGCTTTTGGCATGGTGGGCGCTTCTCTTTCCGGGGTCACCTTCATTTCTATTCCCGGCGTAGTGGGGGCGGATGGCGCCAATAAGGATTTTTCCTACATGCAAATAGTCTTCGGCTACGTCCTTGGTTACTTCGTTATCGCCCGGGTGCTGTTGCCTTTGTACTATCGCCTCAACCTGACGACGATATACGGGTATCTCGATCAACGCCTGGGCCTTCATGCCTACAAGACCGGCGCAGCCTATTTTCTGGTTTCCCGTGCCATCGGCTCCGCTTTTCGCCTGTATCTGATGGCCATCGTACTCCAGGAATTCGTGCTTGGCCCCTTCGGCATCCCTTTCTGGGGGACCGTTGCGGCAACCATTATCCTCATCTGGGTCTACACCTTCAAAGGAGGGATCAATACCATCGTTTATACGGACACGCTGCAGACCTTCTGCATGCTGATGGCAGTGATACTGACTATTTTGGCCATCGGGAATGCTTTGGAAACCGACTTCGCAGGCCTGGTGAAAATGGTGCAGGCCAGCCCTTATTCTCAGGTATTTTTCTTTGAAGGCGGATGGAGCGACCCCAACAACTTTTTTAAACAGTTCATCAGCGGGGCCCTGATCACTATTGTGATGACCGGCCTTGACCAGGATATGATGCAGAAAAACCTGAGCTGCCGGAATATCGGTGAAGCGCAGAAGAATATGTACACTTTCAGCACCATCTTGGTATTCGCCAATGCGTTGTTCCTGACCCTGGGCGCCTTATTATATATATACTCTTCCAATATCGGCATCGAGATTCCTGATCAGACGGATAAATTGTACCCTACGCTTGCAATGCGCCACCTGTCTCCGTTCGTCGGCATTCTGTTTGTACTGGGCCTCATCGCCGCCGACTATTCCCGCGCCGTGTCTGCTCTTACTGCGCTCACCACTTCCTTTTGTGTGGATTTTCTGGGTTTCGAAAAGAGCGAGGTCAGCGAAGAATCAAAGCAACGCACCCGGGTTTTTGTGCACAGAGGCATTTCCCTTCTGCTCTTTCTGATCATCATTGTCTTTCATGCGATCCACAATGAGGCCGTCATCAGCAGCCTTTTCGTGGCGGCGGGTTATACCTATGGCCCTATCCTTGGCCTGTTTGCCTTTGGCCTGATGACCCGCTATGAAGTGCGTTCGGCACTGGTCGTACCCGTTTGCCTCATCGCCCCGGTACTGTCCTATTTCCTGGATAAATATTCCGGGCAGTTGTTTTTCGGTTTTCAGTTCGGCTTTCTCATTATTGCCCTCAATGGCCTGCTCACATTCCTGGGCCTGTGGGCAATTTCCCGGCGGGGCGGGGGAGGGGCGTTGGATCGTTTATAGTTGTTTGTTGTTTGTTGCTTGTTGTTTGTTGTTCCAAAGGGATGCTTTGGCATTTGTTGACGGTTGTCTTCCGGCCCGGCAACCATCAGCATCAACTGAAAACTATCCCACATTTTTTCTACCTTGCGCTCGATTTTTGTAAGCCATCTAATTTCTGCCGTTATGTCGAAGATCTGCGCAGCGATCACCGCTGTCCAGGGTTATGTGCCTGACTATGTGTTGAACAATACCGAGTTGGAGCAGTTGGTTGACACCAATGACGCATGGATCAGGACGCGTACCGGAATACAGGAACGCCGGATACTGAAAGGGGAGGGTAAGGGCACCTCCGTTATGGGTATTGAAGCGGTCAGGGGCCTGCTGGAAAAAACCAATACCGCCCCTGAAGAGGTGGAGTTGATGATCTGTGCCACCGTTACGCCGGATATGCAGTTTCCGGACACTGCCAACCTGATCGCTGACGGGGTAGGCATCAGGAACGGGTTTTGTTTTGACCTGCATGCGGCCTGCTCGGGTTTTCTCTATGCCCTGGCGACGGCCAGCCGTTTCATCGAAGCCGGCGCCCACAGAAAGGTGGTCGTTGTCGGCGCCGATAAGATGTCCTCCATCGTAGATTATACCGACCGCTCGACCTGCGTCCTGTTTGGCGACGGCGCCGCCGCCGTCCTGCTGGAACCCGATACGGAAGGATATGGCATCCGGGACTCTTTGTTGAGAAGCGACGGGGCAGGCCATGTTTTCCTGTTCCAGAAGGCCGGCGGCTCCCGCTATCCGGCCAGCCCTGAGACGGTGGAACGCCGCGAGCATTATGTGTACCAGGATGGCGCCCCGGTTTTTAAAGCTGCCGTTTCCGGCATGGCCGATGTGGTGAACCAGGTCATGCGCCGCAACGGCCTGTCGGCCGATGATGTCAGTTGGGTGGTCCCCCATCAGGCCAACCGGCGCATCATCGAACAGGTTTCCAGAATGGGCGGCTTCCCCCTGGAAAAGATGATGATCAATATACACAAATATGGCAATACTACCGCCGCTACTATCCCACTCTGCCTCTGGGAATGGGAAAACCAGCTTCGGAAAGGGGATAACATCATTCTGACGGCCTTTGGCGGCGGATTTACCTGGGGCGCAATATACCTGAAGTGGGCGTATTGAACTATGGTTCCATGGTACTGCTGTTGCTCGTTCAGGGCCGCCCCAACCCATAAACCAGTGAACCCATGAGCCAATGAGACAATTTTCCTATCTTTGCAGAGCTAAAAATTCAAGATTTAAAAAAACGCTAGAAAACATCAATGGCAACGACATCAGATATCCGCAGGGGCATGTGCATAGAGTTCAACAACGATACTTACTCTATCATTGAGTTCCAGCACGTTAAGCCGGGAAAGGGCAATGCTTTTGTGCGCACCAAACTGAAGAGCCTGACCACGGGGCGTGTGATCGACAATACCTTCCAGGCGGGCCACAAGGTCGATGAAGTAAGAGTGGAGCGCCGCAAATTCCAATACCTTTACACCGATGAAATGGGCTATCATTTCATGGACCGGGAGACCTTTGAACAGGTGGCCCTCAAAGGGGAATTCATTGAAAACCCCGGCCTGATGAAGGAAGGCCTGGAGGTGGAGATTCTGTTCCATGCTGAGAAGGACGTCCCCCTTACCCTGGACATGCCGCAGTACGTTATCCTGGAGGTGACCTATACCGAGCCGGGTATGCGGGGCGATACGGCTACCAACACCCTTAAGCCCGCTACCGTGGAAACCGGCGCTGAGGTAAGAGTGCCCTTGTTCATCAATCAGGGCGACCTGATCAAGATAGATACTGCGACGAACTCCTACATGGAACGCGTAAAACAATAACGCCTATGACTTTTAAGGAAATTCAGGAATTGGTGAAGCTGATCAGCCGATCCAACCTGGCCGAATTTAAAATGAAGAACGGAGAGTTCGAAATCTCTGTTCGCACGGACAAATACGGAAAAAACAGGGAGCAGCAAGCCGGCCTGCCCGTTCCGGCGCCTACTCAGCAGGCGCCGATCATTCAGATGCCGCCCGTGCAACAACCTTATGCTGCTCCGCCTCCCGCCCCCGCGCCGGCGCCCCAACCTCAGCCGGAACCCGAACCTGTTGCGGAAGCGCCCAAAGCTGAAAAAGCCGGCGATGGCGGCAAATATGTCGAAATCCGTTCACCGATCGTGGGTACTTTCTACCGCTCTCCTTCACCGGAGAAACCCCCTTATATCAAGGTGGGCGATGTGATCGAAGAGGGGCAGGTCGTCTGCATTGTGGAAGCCATGAAGCTCTTCAATGAGATCGAATCCGAAATTGGCGGCAAGATCGTCAAGGTGTTGGTCGAAGATGCCCAACCGGTGGAATACGACCAGGTATTGTTCCTGGTAGAACCGGCCTGACCGCTTTGAAAAGCCGGAGAGGCCTCTGTTTAGTTCCGGGAGCATGGCTTCCCGTTAGAGCACCTCAATTGAAAAAGTATGTTCGAAAAAATACTCATCGCCAACCGTGGTGAAATCGCCCTGCGTATTATCCGTACCTGCCGGGAGATGGGGATCAAAACCGTAGCGGTCTATTCTACTGCCGACCGGGAGAGCCTCCATGTGCGCTTCGCGGATGAGGCCGTTTGCATCGGCCCTCCCGCTTCCTCGGAGTCCTATCTCAGCATTCCCCGCATTATGGCTGCCGTAGAAATTACCAACGCCGATGCCGTGCATCCCGGTTATGGCTTTCTGGCGGAGAATGCCGACTTCGCTGAGGTCTGCGCGGAATATGGTATCAAATTCATCGGCCCGACGCCGGCGCAAATCCGCAAGATGGGCGATAAGATCACCGCCAAGGAAACCATGATCAAGGCCGGCGTGCCGGTCATCCCGGGATCCGAAGGCCTGGTGAAGGACCAGAAACAGGGCAAGAAGGTCGCCGGCGAGATCGGTTACCCCATCATGCTTAAAGCTACGGCCGGCGGCGGCGGCAAAGGGATGCGGATCGTCTGGGAAGAAAAGGACTTTGATACCAACTGGGACAAGGCCCGGCAGGAGGCCAAGGCCGCTTTCGGCAACGACGGCATCTACATCGAAAAGTTCGTAGAGGAGCCCCGGCATATCGAGTTCCAGATCGCCGGCGACCAGAAAGGCAGGGTCGTCCACCTCTCCGAGCGGGATTGTTCCATTCAGCGCCGCCACCAGAAACTGGTCGAAGAGTGCCCCTCTCCCTTTATGACGGATGATCTCCGCAGGAAAATGGGCGAAGCGGCCGTGCTGGCCGGCGAAGCTATCAGCTATGAGGGGGTCGGCACCATCGAATTCCTGGTGGACAAGTACCGGAATTTCTACTTCATGGAGATGAATACCCGTATCCAGGTAGAACATCCGGTGACCGAGGAAGTGATCGACCACGACCTCATCAAG
>CAZAXA010000116.1:0-14226 GCA_964488965.1 uncultured Phaeodactylibacter sp.
CAGCACCCCATTGACGCCAAGGGTGTACTGCAACTCGATGATCGGATGCTGAGAGCCGAAACTGGTGCGGCTGAAGTCGGTGTCGATGATCATCTCATCCAGGGCATAACGGGCCTTGAGGATGATCTCGGTGCTGTTGATGGTAGTATCTATGTCCGACAGGGAAGCCGGGTCAGGCAGATAGGCATAATTGAAGCCCCGGCCGTCGGCGGTGACACTTCCATAGGGGTCCATACTCCGGCTCAGGAAGGTGATGCGGTTGGAGAAGCCGTTCTTCCAGTAGCGCTCGTAGAAGAACTTGCCCTCCTGGACGCGGATGAGCTTTTGCATCAGGTTGCGGCGGAACATGCCGCTGAAGAGATCGCCCTCCACAAACTCCTCGCTGTTCTCGCTGTTCAGGCTGATGTCATTCTTATAGGCCGCGCCGGCCATGATGCGCGGATTCCTGGAGATCAGCCATTTGAAGTCGGCGCCGTACTTGAAGTCCTCATCCAGCAGGCCGTAGGCCAGGTAGCCCCCCAGGCGCACCTCCTCGCTGAACTGGCCGCTGGTGCGCAGGCCAATGCGGAAGCGGTCGCCCTCTACCGGGTTGGTGCTGTACAGCGAAGAATAGGGCCCGATCTCGACCGGCCCCAGTTCGAAATAGCCGACGAAGACGATCTCAATGATCTCCACATAGGTTTTGTACAACGGCACATTCTGTATGCTGTCGACCATGGCGTAGATGGCCGATTCGGTTTTGGACAGGGGTTCATGGCGGGCCTGCGCCCAGAATTCATCGTCGTCGACCTCCACATTTTCATAAATGTAATAAGGGTCTTTGGCCTGGTAGTGCTGCCGGGTTGCCGGCTGGTTGGCGGTGAAATCCCGGAAGGTTTCGGTGCGCCTGCCGATCATGCCCGGAGCGCCCTCGGTTGGCGTGAAGTCCACCACCATTTTCTTTTTGACGGGTATCCAATGGCTGTCCTGAGGCGTGAATTCCTCATAAATGATGATGCGGCTCACCAGGTTGATGTTCACATCCGGGCTCATGCGCATGTTCACCCGTTCGACCGCGAACACGGAATCGGCCACCCAGAAGTCGCCATAGAAGGTATTTTCCTGTTTACGCCTGGGCTTGAACTTGAGCTTGTAGCTGAAATGGCCGTCGATGTTCGTGCTGTCCAGGATGTAATATTCATAGTAGCCCAGGCCGGCCTTGGAGAAGGGGCTGACAAAGGGCTTTTCCAGCACGTAAATCCAGTCGTCGTAGATGCTGTAGTCCTGGTGAATGCGCTTGATGTATTCGATGACGGTCTGGTTGTCCGTTCCGGAAGTGCGCTGGGCCTGGATGACGGATTTAGGTTTGCCTTCCTCCTGCACGAAGTAGACATCGGAGAGCGCCTCGTTGATGTACACCGGCAGGAAGGGTTTTTCATCGGAAGTGCTGTCGATATTTTCGAAGACAAAGGCAAAGGGTTTGATCAGCTTGCTCTTCTGGAGCTTTGGGTTGATATTTTCGAGGTCGAGCTCAATCTTGGAATAGCTCTCGTACTGGAAAGCGTTCAGGGCGTCGATCCGGTTTTGCGGTTTTTTCTCGATGATGCCCCTTACGATGCGGTTGGCCGGGTTTTCCCCGGCGATGACCACCACCTCTTCCAGGGTCAGTGCCGAACTGTTAAGGTAGAAGTTGATCTCCTGCCTCACGGAATCCTGATGAACGGGCTTTTTCAGAGCGTCGAAGCTGATCGCAGAAGCGGAAAGGGTATCGTGGAGGTTTTTCGAAGAGAATTCGTAGTAGCCGTCGATATCCGTTGACGTGCCGGTGGTCGTTCCTTCGAAGAACACATTGGCGAAGGGGATTCCTTCTTTGGTATCGGCGTCTACGACCCGCCCGTAGATGGTAAACTGCCCCCACGCCAGGGTTTGCCAGCAGCAGAAGAGCAGGAACAGGAGTAAACGATCCATATCGGATGGGATTATATGGGTTGTGTTTTCATATGGCCTAATGGCTGAAAGCGGCATATTAAATTCTTAGACAAAGCCCGGCTTAAACGGCCACTGGTATTGCCCCGGCAAATGCTTACCTTTGCCATACTTTTAGAGAAGGTTTAAAACGCCCAATAGTTTGCCGGTAAGTTTATAATTTATGTTAAAACCTTATCTGGACGAGCAGTTGCTGGAAGCCGGTTGCGACGAAGCCGGGCGGGGCTGCCTGGCCGGGCCGGTCTTTGCCGCTGCCGTAATACTGCCCAAAGGTTTTAACCACCCCCTTCTCAACGATTCCAAGCAGCTCAGTGAAAAGCAGCGCTATGAAGCACGGGCCATCATCGAAGCGTCCGCCCTGGCATGGGCCGTCGCTGAGGTGAGCCCCGAAGAGATCGATAAGGTAAACATCCTCAACGCTTCCTTCCTGGCCATGCACCGCGCCCTCGATCAACTGGCCCCCGCCCCGGAGTCCCTTCTTATCGACGGCAACCGCTTCAGGCCTTACCGGGGCCTTCCCTTCCACTGCATCGTCAAGGGCGACGGCAAGCTGCTTCCCATCGCCGCCGCGTCCATCCTCGCCAAAACCTGCCGCGACGATCTTATGATGCGGCTCGACGCCGAATACCCCCATTACCGCTGGCGGGACAACAAGGGCTATCCGACCGCGGCGCACCGGAAGGCCATCCGGCAGCACGGGCCGTCGCCGCACCACCGGCGTTCATTCCGCCTGCTGCCGGAGGGGGCGCAGGGGCGGCTGTTTGAGTGAGGGCATGTTTGGAGGTGGTGTGGATGAAAGACGTTTGAGGTTTCCGAAACCTCAAACGTCTGTTTTCACTTAAAACACTGTGTCATGAACAATGAGGTGAAGTACGACAGCATCTGGCGAAGCAATTCTACATTCCGTTCCCAATGGCAACGAACACCTGCTGGATGTCCGCTCCCTGCCCGCCGGCGCCTATTGGATGGAGATAGCGCTGCAGGGCCGCAGGATCGTCAGGCAGTGGGTGAATAGATAGTTACTACCTCCCCGTCAGGAAGGGATTATGCTGCCGCTCATACCCGATATTCGTATCCGGCCCATGCCCGGAGTAGACCGCCACATCATCGCCCAGGGGGAACAGCTTCTGCGTGATGCTGTTGATCAGCGTCCGGAAATCGCCGCCGGGCAGGTCGGTACGGCCGATGCTGCCGTAGAAGAGGACATCGCCGGCAATAAGGAAGCGATCGCCTTCACAGAAGAAGGACAGGCTGGCCGGCGAATGGCCGGGGGTGAGGATGGCCTTCAGCTTCGTCTGGCCGAATTCGACAATGTCCCCTTCCTCGATGAACCCCTCCGGCTCCGGCGACAGCGGCCCGGAGCTCGGCAGGCCGAAGAACAGGGCCGACTGCGGGGCGGCCTTCAGCACGGGCAATTCGCCGCGGTGGATCTCCAGCCCAATGCCGTAGTGGCTGGCGACGAACTGGTTGCCGAAAACGTGGTCGATGTGGCAGTGCGTATTGATGAGCCGCACCGGCTGTAATCCTTTTCGTTCAATTTCCTTCACCAGGCGTTGTTTCTCCTCCTCTGTGTAGCATCCCGGATCGAAAATGACGCACTCGCCGCTCTCGTCGTAGACGACGTAAGTGTTTTCCTGAAAAGGATTGAAAGTCAACTTTAAGACTTGCGCCATTTTTGATTGCAAAGTACGGACATTTCGAAGCTTTTGAAAAATTTCCACGTTAAGCCTGTAGTATGGACGGCATAAAAACGATATATTGAACCTTCAGGTAATGAACGGACAGAATTTGGCGTTCTTACTGCAACTTGGCTCGTATGTTTTTCAGAATAATGCCGCAGTGGGCTAAACTGTATAGGGTTTTTGACTGTCTTTCTTTAGAATAGCCGGATGGTTGCGGAAACCCTGGTTCAATATAAATCCTTCTTTGACAAACCCTGTGGACAGTGCGTCAGGTGGAAGCCATGCGATTAGAGAGAGCAGGGATTTCGCCTGACGTACTGTCTCCAGGACACAGGATTTGTCAAAGAATCATATAAAATGTATTACGCCGGATATGCAGAAATTAATCTACACGCTCCTTTTCCTTCTCCCCACGCTGTCGCTGCTTGCGCAGGGCGCCGCTCAGGTAGAGTTTGGCAAGAACCGGGTGCAGTACCACGACGACTTTGCGGAGTGGTCGCAGTATGAAAGCGACAATTTCATCACCTACTGGTACGGGGAAGGGCGCTACGTGGGCCAGGCCGTGGTGCAACTGGCGGAGTATGACTTCAAGGTCATACAGAATATCCTGGAGCACCGCATCAACGAAAAGATACAGATCATTGTATATACCGACCTGACCGACCTCAAGCAGAGCAACATCGGCAGCGAAGAGGCCTTCACCAATACCGGCGGGCAAACCAAGATCGTGGGCAATAAGGTTTTCGTATATTTTAACGGCGACCACAACGACCTGCGCAGGCAGGTCCGCGAAGGCATTGCTTCGGTTTACCTCAACGCCATGCTTTTCGGCTCCAACCTGCAGGAGATCGTTCAGAATGCCGTGATGATGAACCTGCCGGAATGGTTCAAGGAGGGGCTGGTGTCCTATGTCGGCCAAACCTGGAATGCCGGGCTGGACAACCGCCTGCGGGATTACATCCTGCGCGAAGATTTTGAAGGCTTCGAAGCCCTGGCGGAAGAAGACCCCCGGCTGGCGGGCCATTCCCTGTGGTATTTCATCGGGGAGAACTACGGCCGCTCCACGGTGTCCAACCTGCTGTATCTGACCCGCATCAACCGGAGCATCGAGAGCGGCTTCCTCTACGTGCTGGGCAGCCCTTATGAGATGGTGGGCGACAGTTGGGCGATATTCTACCGCAAGCGCTACGTGGCCGACGTGGCCAGCCGCAGTGCTCCCGGGGGGCAGCCGCTGGCGATCCGGAACAAGCGCAACCTGCCCATCACCGAAATGAAGCTGAGCCCCGATGGAACGAGGGTCGTCTATGTTACCAATGAGATTGGAAAGTACAGGGTGTATCTGCAGAACGTGGCCACCGGCGACCGGGAGGTGATCTTCAGGGGAGGCTTCCGCAATGCCTTTCAGGCTACGGATTACAATTACCCCCTGCTGGCCTGGAACCCCAACAACCAGCAGGTGGCGATCCTGTACGAGCGGCGGGACATTCCGAAGCTGATGGCCTATGACGTCAACACCAAAAAGGCCACCGTCGAAGACCTGTCGACGGAATACCACCGGGTTTACAGCATGGAGTACATCAATCCGGTCACCATGGTGTTCTCCGCCGCCGTCCGGGGCATTTCGGATATTTTCCTGTATTATACCAATACCCGGCAGACACAGCGCATCACCAATGACTTCTGGGACGACCTCGACCCCGTTTACGTACAACTGGGCGCCAGCAAAGGGATACTCTTCGCTTCCAACCGGCAGGATTCCCTCCTGGAGCAGGAAAAGCTGGACTCCATCCTGCCCATCAGCACCTACGACATATTCTATTACGATCTGGAAACCCGGAGCCGGGAACTGGTAAAGATAACCCATACGCCTCACGCCAACGAACGCTCGCCGGCGGCGGCAGATACCGCCTGGTTTTCCTACCTCAGCGACCGCACCGGCATCTACAACCGGGAGATGGGGTACCTGGAAGAATACATCCACCACTACGAGCAGGTCATCAGCCTGGAAGACGGGACGGAAATCCGCCTGCATATAGACTCCACGCTTGAAGAACTGGATACGGCCCTGATCGATACGATCCTGGTCGAGCCGGTCATCAAAAAACGGGCCGTGACCCATATCAACTCCAACTACGACCGGAATATCCTCCGCCAGTCCAGCGCCCCCAGGGTGGACAGGGTGGCCGAGCTGGTGCTCCGGGACGGCAGGCACCAGGCCTTTGTCCGGAAAATGTATCCCGACTCGGTTGTTTATTCTTCAGATACCCACTATCACGACAAACGTTCTGCCGACAAAGGCAGGGCCGCCCCTCCCGAACCCTTGCCGGACAAAAAAGAGATCACCCTTCTCGAAGAAGTCGACAAAGTGACTGCTGACGAGATCAGGATCGAGCCGGTAAAGCAGGATACCGGCAAGGTCGACATTGACAATTATCTCTTCCAGAGCGAATTTGATGATGATGAGGCGCCGCCCCCCGTTATCATGATCGAGGAGGAAAAAGAAGCGGAAGAAGAAGAGGAGAAGAAACCCCTGGCCATACCGGAGCCCAGGAAGATCACGCCCCTGGCAAACGGGCAGGATGGCGGGCCTTTCTACCGCTTCCGCCCATCCGCCATTACGCCCTACCGCCTGCAATTCCGTACGGACTATGTAACCACTCAGCTGGACAACAGCCTGCTCTTCGATGGGCTGAACAGCTTTGCCGCCAACCCTGAGGAGTTCAACTATCCGCCTCCCGGCATCCTGCTGAAGGCCAACTTCAAGGACCTGTTCGAGGATTATGAGTTCGAAGGCGGCGTACGCATACCGACAACTTTCAACGGCAGCGAATACTTCCTCGTTTTAAGCGATAAGAAAAAACGGCTGGATAAACAGTTTGCCGTCTACCGCCGCAACCAGCGCTTTTCCGGCGAAGCCCAGACCTTCGTACCCAACCGGCGGGAGGTCAATGTAGTGCTCGGCCAGGCGGGCGTGCGCTATCCGCTGGATATCTTCCGGAGCCTGCGGGCTACCGGTACCCTGCGCCGGGACCGCACCACCCAACTGGCCACCGACCTGTCGACCTACAACGTGCCGTCGGTCACGGAAGAACGCATCGGCCTGAAGCTGGAATACGTCTTTGACAATACGCTGGACGTAGCCCTCAACCTGAAGAACGGCGCCCGCTACAAAGCCTTTGCGGAAATAGTGAAACGCTTTGACCTGGACGTGGACAACCGCGTTTCCCTCAGCTTCAACGAAGGCTTCATGACCATCCTGGGCTTCGATGCCCGGCACTACCAGCGGATGCTCAAACACTCCGTTTTTGCCGTCCGCATGGCCGGGGCTACTTCCTTCGGCTCGGAAAAGATACTGTATTATCTGGGCGGGGTGGACAATTGGTTGTTCACCAGTTTTAACCAGGAAATACCCAGCCCTCAGGTCGGTGAAGATTTTGCCTATCAGGCCCTCGCTACCAATATGAGGGGCTTCGACCTCAATATCCGCAACGGCAATTCTTATCTGCTGATGAATGCCGAGGCGCGCATCCCCATCTTCAAATATTTCTCGAAGCGCATCCGCTCGCCCTTCTTCCGCAATTTCCAGGTGGTGGGCTTCTTTGACCTGGGCACGGCCTGGGAGGGCAGCGACCCCTTCAGTACGGATAACCCGCTGAACACTTCCATAGTGAACAACGGCAACCTGATCCAGGTGAAGGTAAATTACTTCCGCGACCCTGTAGTGGCCGGTTATGGACTGGGCGCCCGGGCCGTGCTGTTTGGCTATCTCGTCCGGGTGGATTATGCCTGGGGTATAGAAACCCGCCGGGTACAGGATCCGAAGTTGTATATTTCCCTGGGGATGGACTTTTAGAGCCTGCTATTTTGACGCCTTTGTCAAAACCAGTAAGGCAACCTTCCTCAGCCTCAACCTCAACCTCAGCCTCAACCTCAGCCTCAGCCTCAATCCGCCAAATGCCGGTAGGAGGCCTTTTGCCTGGCGGGCGGGGAAAGAAGCTGCACCAACTGTCGCAGGCTAAGCTGGTTTTCTTCCAACTCAATGGCGCCCAGCACATCTTCCTTTTCCCGTTCGGTAATGTGGAAGGAAATGGAGGCCTCCAGTTTGTTGGTTTGGGAAGGGCGGTAAGTGAACCGGACGACATCGAAGCGGCCTTTGCCCAGCAGGTCGTAGATGAAGCCCAGGGTGTTATCGTGCTCGAACTCCTGGCGGGCCAGCATTTTGCCGGCAATGCCGATGGGGTTGACCAGAGATTCGATGATGCCCAGGCCGCCGCTGGGCGCTATGTGTTCTACCTTTTCGGAACTGCTGATCTGCAATAGTACCACTCCGCTGGTGTTTTCCAGTATCCAGTCCTGGAAAACCTGGATAAAGCGGGTAGCCGAAATGACGCCGTAGTTGTCGATAAAACCGGCGTCCATGATCTCTATTTCCGGTTCACTGGGCAGGTGGACATTGGGGAGGATGTAGGGGTAGGTGGCGTTCATGCGCAGGGCCGTGAGGAAGCGCAGGCTGTCGGCCTGCTGTTCGCGGAACATCCAGCCAAAGTCGACGGCATCGGCCTCGACGGTATTGGAATGGCTGTGCCCCACAGGCGGCGCCATCATATAGGAAACCCCCTGAGGGGAGATGATCATCCGCCGGGCGTCATTTACGATACTGGGGGTGATGAAAAGCATGGGGACAATGGCGGCCCGCTCGGCCTCCCGGTAGCCGCCAATGGTTTTATCCAGTATATGGCCGGTGTTCTCATTGAGTTGCTGTTCGAAGATGTACCCCCGGTCTTTATGGTAAACATGGCCGCCTGCCTCAAAAGTGGCCCAGGGCAGGAAAAGGTCGTTGGAAATGATGGTAAAGGCAATGGAATTGAGCAGGTCCCGGGAAATGTGGTCGATGTAGTGCCGGCTGTGAATGGGTATGGGTTGGCCCAGTTGCCGGCGCAGGTACAGTTCCCGGAGGTAGGCCATGCCCAGCATGCCGCCGGAGGCGCCGGTGATGAGTACGGACTGCCCGAGCAGGCGCCCGTCCAGCAGGCTGTCGGCAGTTTGTACCACCTGCATGGCCCAGCATGCCGCCTTGAGCCCGCCGCCGCTGACGGACAGGATCACCATCCGGGGGGGAGGAGCGCCGGGAGGCGCGGCCCTCCGGCGCCAGTTGTTCAGGATATCTATCGTAGCTGATCTGTCTTCCTCCGGCTTCATTGTGCCGCATAAGCCCTGTATCCGCTCAACGGTATAAGCGGCAGGGGGCGCCTCGTAATCCAGCCCATAGGCCTTGTTCTGATGGTTGAGGGGTTCAAAACGGGTGACGTAGTTGATAGCGAGCAGGCCCAGGATGATGACCGTCACCCGCCATTCACTGAACCAGTAGGTGACGGCCCCGATGATGGCCGTCAGCACGCTGGCCAGAATGAACAGGCTGGCGCCGGCAGGTATCCGGAAGGGCGGATAATCGATAAGGTAGCCCAGGGCCAGCAGCGTCATCATGCTCAGCAGTTGTAAAATGAGGGCATTGAGGTGGTTCTGTTTGAAAATGCTCATCAGCAGGCTGCTGTCATAATGGGCCACGCTGCGCACCAGGCGCGGCTGGAGCGATTCGGAAAGATAGGTGGCTACTTTCCGGCGCGAACTGTCCAGCTTGATGTATTCCAGGTCGACATGCCGGCGGCCGGGGGCGATGCTCCGCAGGCGGTCCTGCGGCTGTGCCCTGCCTTTTTCGTAGTAGGAAATATCCCGGTTCGTAAACTGGAAATACAGGGAATAACTGGAAACCAGGGTAATACTCCCCGCGATGAAGCCCAGCCAGTTCAGCAAAATGACGCCAAAGCCCATGCCTTCGTAATACCGTTGGAAATGAATGGCAAAAAACATGTAAAAGAGAAAGAAGCAGAGGGGCAAGGCCATGTTGTTGATCACAAACTTGGTAAAGGGCCGGGAAAGAGAGGCCAGAAACGGAAAATGATGGGAAGTGAGCAGGTAAATGGTCAGGTTCCAGCTCATGAAAAAGCTGCCAAAGGCCAGCCCCACAAAGAAAAAGCTCCAGAAGTTGATCTGCCCCAGATACTCCGGGTCGAGAAAGAGGTACTGCACGCCGAATTTCCGCCCCAGTGAGCCCGACAGCAGCAACGCAAAAAGCATCCACATGCCGGTCAGCAGGTGGTTGCTGCGCAGATGCACAATCAGAAGCTGCACAGGAAAGGAGTAATACAAGTTGTGAAACCACTGCTTCATAAGTAATGGATAGTTCAGGGTTTTCTTCGGGAAGAAGTTACTGTCCTGGGTGAAATCAGCTGTGGTGGGTAAAGAGCTCTGACATAAATAACGCCGGCAGGGGGCCGTTTCGTTGCCTGGAGCCGTTTGGGAAATGGATACTTGTCTTTTTCCTTAACACAACCCTCACATTTACCAGGAAATAAAATCTGAACAGGAGCCGTTTACTATTTCGATCTTTTAACCTCCCAAGCCATTTTGCCCTATGTTCAGAGCCTTTCTGAGAACCGCCGTTTTGCTCTCTTTCCTGCTCTTTTCCCTGTCGCGCTGCGCATTTTTTACGGAAGCCGGGCCGGCCGCCGCCCGCAACCCTTCGCGGGCAGGGACGGGCACAAGCGTTGATGAAAAGGCCCGGCAACGGGAAGAAGTGGTCAGCTACGCCAAAAAGCATCTGGGGGCAAAATACCAGGAAGGAGGCAAGACCCCCAGGGGCTTCGACTGCTCGGGCTTCACCTCTTATGTCATGAAAAACTTTGACATTGCGCTTTCTCCAAGCTCGCGCGCCCAGGCCCAGGAGGGCAAAAAAATCCGGGTGGAAGACGCCCGGCCCGGCGACCTCATCTTCTTCAGGCGAAGCGCAGCCTCCGAGATTTTCCACGTGGCCATGGTGGTGCGCAATGGCCGGGAGGGCATCGAGGTCATCCACAGCACTTCACGGGGAGTAGTCATCGACAACATTTCCCGCTCTGAATACTGGGAACCCAAGATATTTTCTGCCCGGGAGGTACTGCCGTAGGGTGAGAATTGCTGACCAGCATTCCTTATTCGCAGAGAAAGATAATGAACAGGCCACGTTGACGCTTTATGAAATTCTGGACGGCATCGGCCTCCCGGACAATTTGAGTGTAGCCCCATCAATAATACCCGGGATGCTAAAAGCGGCGTCCTCCGGGAAGAAGGCAAGGTTGTGGATATTTCGCTGGCCAATTGCTATACGCTGGAGAAAGCCGTCAACCGCTGCAATGTCAACCCCGAATATTTTTTTAGCCCGCCCCCGAAAGCAGGTTTTCTGCGCCCATATCCCGCCAATTTTTGTATTTTCGCTTCTTCCGTCGGCAAAACGGAGGATCAGTATCCAAAAGTGTTTGACTAAACCACACAGCATTTACATGATCAATCTTATACTCTTCGGCCCTCCGGGTTCCGGGAAAGGTACTCAGGCGGCTAAACTTGTGGAGAAATACGAGCTGCTGCACATTTCCACCGGCGACCTGTTCCGCTATGAGATGGGCAACAACACGCCGCTGGGCCAGGAGGCGAAAAGTTACATCGAAAAGGGAGAACTGGTGCCCGATGAGGTGACCGTCGGCATGCTGCGCAATAAGGTAGAGGCCAACCTCGATGTGGAGGGCTATATCTTCGACGGTTTTCCGCGCACCATTCCTCAGGCCGATGCGCTGGACAACCTGCTGGCCGAGAACGGCAACGAAGTATCTTTGCTCCTCATGCTGGATGTCCCGGACGACGAACTCGTCAAACGCCTGCTGCTGCGAGGGGAAACCTCCGGCCGCGCCGATGATACGGACGAGAGCATCATCCGCAACCGCATCGAGGTGTACAAGAGCGAAACGACGCCCGTTTTTGACTACTATGCCGCCAAAGGCAGGGCCAGCAAAGTGTATGGCGTCGGCAGTATCGAGGAAATCTTCGGCAGGTTGTGCGCCGGGATCGACAGGGTTGCCTGACCGCTTACTATTGTTCGTTGTTCGTTGGCCTGCCAAGGGTGGCAATGCTTGCCAGTATATGAGGACGTGGATTGGAATTTCCGGCTCCGCCTGATCGGCTGGCTGGGCGAAAGAGAAGCCATGCTGTCCTGCGGGAACAAAGCCCTGGGCATTCCCCGGCAATTCATGGAACGCGCCCGGCGTAAAAAACTGCATTTCAGTTATCCAGTTATGCTCCGGCGCATTTCTACCGGGCGGTGAACGGCGTTCCCATCCTTTCCATCATCGCCCGGAAGACGAATATCCTGGACAAGTCTTTCTTAGAGCGTAAACTTTTACCTGCTTCATCCGATTTCTATTGAAAAACCATGCATCTTATGAAAAGTAACCTGAACTTATTCCGGAGCGGCAGCTTACTGCTGGCCGCCTTCACCTTGTTTAGCCTGTTTGCCTGCGGCAAAAAAGATAGCGCGTCCGAAGGAGCGGCGGCCGCACGGGAAGCTGCCTCCCCTGATGTCATTCAGTGGCTGAGTATCGAGGAAGCCCTGGCGGCGCAGCAGAGCGATCCGAAGCCCATTTTTATCGATTTCTACACCGATTGGTGTGGCTGGTGCAAGGTGATGGACAATAAAACCTTCTCCCGCCCGGAAGTGGCCCGGTATATGAACGAGCAGTTCCACTCCGTCAAGTTCAACGCCGAGAAGGAGCCGCCCCTCAACATCAACGGGCAGCAGTTCCAGGTCGTCAATGCCGGCAGAAGGGGCATCCACACTTTTGCCTATGCCGTCCTGAACGGGGAACTGAGCTATCCTTCCTATGTGATCCTGGACGATCAGATGCAGCGCCTGGCCGTCCTCAAAGGGTTTAAGGAAGCAGAACCCTTCCTGCAGGAGCTGAAGCAGGTTCGTTAATTTGTTGATGCGTGAACTGCTGCGCCCCTGCTTTGTTCTGCAAGTATTCCAAAACCAAAAAGCGACAAATTATGATACAGCTTAAAGAAGGAGATAAAGCGCCTGGCTTCAAAGGCGTAGACCAGAACGAGAACAGCATTTCCCTGGATGACTACAGGGGCAAAAAACTGATCCTTTACTTCTATCCCAAAGATGATACTCCGGGATGCACGGCGGAAGCATGTAACCTTCGGGACAATATTTCCGTATTAATAGATAAAGGGTTCGAAATTCTGGGCGTCAGCCCGGACAGCCCGAAGAAGCACCAGAAATTTATAGACAAATACAGCCTGCCTTTCCCGCTGATCGCCGATACGGAAAAGGAAATCCTGAATGCTTACGGCGTATGGGGCCCCAAACAGTTCATGGGAAAAACCTACGACGGCGTACACCGGACGACTTTTATTATCGACGAAGAGGGCAGGATCGAGAAGATATTCACCAAAGTGAACACCAAGGCACACGCCGAGCAAATCCTGGAGGGGATGGCAGAGGCGTAGCGCCTTTACCATCAGATGCGATGAATTTTGTGGTGGAGGCGGCGCTTTTACGCAGCGCCGCCTTTTGCTTTTGATTCTTTGAGAAGGTGCTTTTTTACAGGTCGATATCAGCGTCGAAATTGACCAGTTCCACGAAGGCGGCGATGCGTTCTCTGATCTCCTTATTCGACAGCCCTTTCAGGCGTTCCACACTAAATTTTTCCACGCAGAAGGAAGCCATGGCCGAGCCGTAGATCACGGCCCGCTTCATGTTTTCAAAAGAAAGGTCATCCGTTTTTGCCAGGTAGCCGATAAAACCGCCGGCAAAGGTATCGCCCGCGCCGGTGGGGTCATACACTTCGGCCAGGGGCAATGCGGGAGCGAAAAATACATTGCCGCCGACAAAGAGCAACGCCCCGTGTTCTCCTTTCTTAATGACCAGGTATCTGGGGCCCATACGATGGATGATATCCGCTGCTTTCACCAGAGAATATTCACCGGAAAGCTGGCGCGCTTCTTCATCATTGATGACCAGCACATCGGCCAGCCTGAGTACTTCCAGCAGGCTTTCCATGGCCGTATTCATCCAGAAGTTCATAGTGTCCAGGGCGATCAGTTTGGGCCGCTGGTTGAGTTGCTCGATCACCTTCCGCTGTATCGAGGGGGTGAGGTTGCCCAGCATGAGATACTTCACATTTTTATAGCTATCGGGCAGGACGGGGTCGAAATCCGCCAGCACATTGAGCTGTGTATCCAGCGTATCCCGGTCATTGAGATTGGTATGGTACTTGCCTGCCCAGAAGAAGGACCGCTGCCCCTCTTTTACCTGCAGCCCTTCCAGGTCGACGCCCCGCCGGCGGAGATACTCCAGTTCTTCTACGGGAAAGTCATCGCCTACTACGGAAACGATCTTGAGATCTTTCGTAAAATAGGATGCAGCAAGCGTAATATAAGTGGCGGCGCCACCCACAACCATCTCGGCCCGGCCAAAGGGTGTTTCTATATCATCGAAGGCAACGGTGCCAACGGCAAGTAGGCTCATACGGAATTATTTTTGCAAAATCACATTGCAAAGATTGCACTTTTATACGGGAAGTGATAACTTTGCACTCGCCTTTTAAAGAAAAGGTTTTTTTAAGGAAATTTTGCCTCAGTAGCTCAGTTGGTTAGAGCGGCGGACTGTTAATCCGTAGGTCCTAGGTTCAAGTCCTAGCTGAGG
>CAZAXA010000117.1:0-14215 GCA_964488965.1 uncultured Phaeodactylibacter sp.
TATTCCCGTTTCTCGTAAAAAACAAAACACTGTTGTCCAACCTTAGACGGATAGCCCACAATAACCCCAAGCTCCTCAAAATCAACAACTCCTATGAAAAACTACTGTATCCTTATTCTGTCCGTCATCCTCCTGTTCGGCAGTTGCAACCAGCAGTACCGCCAACTGGCCTCCGAAAAAAAGGCCAAAAACATCATCCTGCTTATCGGCGACGGCATGGGCCTGGCGCAGGCTTCCGCCGCTTTCTACTTTCAGGAGGAACAGCCCGGCTTTGTGCGTTTCCCCGTCATCGGCCTGCACCAGAACAAACCTACGGATGCCGAGATCACCGATTCCGCCGCCGGGGCTACCGCATTCGCTACGGGCTACAAATCCTATAATGCCGCTATCGGAGTAGATGCGGATACCGTTCCCCGGGCCACCATCCTGGAGCTGGCCGCCCGGCAGGGTAAGAGCGCCGGCCTTATCGCTACCTCCTCCATCACCCACGCCACGCCGGCTTCCTTCTTTGCCCATACCGCTCAGCGGGATTCCGCGGAGATCATTGCCAGCCAGTTGCCTTCCTCTCCCGTCAGTTTCTTTGCCGGCGGCGGCCTGCAGTTCTTCAACCGGCGCAGGGACGGCGCCAACTACCTGGACAGCCTGTTCGCCGCAGGTTTTGTAGTCAATACCGAAAAGATGGAGCGCCCCGGCAAGCTGAGCCTCCAGAAGAGGTACGGCTACCTGCTCGCCCCCGACGGCATGCCCAAAATGCAGGAGGGCCGCGGCGATTTCCTGCCCCGCGCCACCCGGCTGGCGCTGGACTACCTCAGCCAGGATAAGGACGGCTTCTTCCTCATGGTGGAAGGCTCGCAGATCGACTGGGGCGGGCACAATAACGATGCGGAGTACGTCATTCAGGAAGTATTGGATTTCGATAAGGCCATAAAGGCGGCGCTGGACTTCGCCGAACGGGACGGCAACACCCTGGTCGTCGTCACCGCCGACCACGAGACCGGCGGCATGTCCCTCTCTCCCGCCCTTGTGCGCATGCAGGCGGATTACCAGCACATCAGGCCTACCTTCTCCACGGGCAGCCATTCGGCTTCGCTCATCCCGGTCTACGCCTACGGGCCGGGGGCGGGGCTCTTTACGGGCATCTACCAGAACAACGACATTTTCAGGAAGATGCTGAAGGTGTTCAGGATGAAGTAGGGCAAAAAGAGACAGGATTGACAGGATTTACAGGAATGAGGCCGGGGCCCATAACCTGTAAATCCTGTCTGAAAAAAGATCCTGCTTAACACATTATCTCACCACCACGAATTTCTTAGTCACTCTCGTATTCTGGCTAAGCAGGTGGACGAAGTACACGCCCGGCGCCATCTGGCTGGCGTCCACTTTTGTCTCCTGCCTGCCGGCATCGCCGTTCAGGGCCTGCTGCCGGACTGTCCTGCCGTTCAGATCGGTCACTACCAGTTGTGCCGGCGCCGCTTCGGGCAGGATGAAGGAAACCGTGAGCTCGTTGGTAACCGGGTTCGGGAAGAGCTTCATGGCCGTGAGCGGTTCCGTTTGGGCATTACCCAGAGCAGCCCGCGCCTGAGCAGGTTCCGCTCCTGCCTGTACCTTGACGATCCGGGGCGTTTCGCCGGGCGCCAGGCCGCCGCCGGCGCAGCCGAGGATTTCCACATCGTCGATGTAAACATAGTCGTTGTCAGCTGAAGCGTCGCAACGGAAGCGCAGGCGGGTATTGGAAGTGAAAGGGCCGCTGATCACGACCGATTCAAAATACCGCTGTTCATTCTGGAATTCGTCATTGCGGTTCCATTCTTCGACCGTGGTGTAGGAAGAACCGCCGTTGGTGGACACCTGGAGCCAGAAATCCTCGCTGGAGTTATCCATGCTGACCGCAACGTAGGTAAAGTTCACCGTCAGTTCATCATAAGAGGCCAGGTTGATGTTGTCGGTGGTTATTACGGAAGAAGACGTATTGTCTCTCAGGCGAACGGCATTGGGAGGGCTGTAAGCATAGGTGGTGTTGAAAACGCCGGCGTCCGTACCGCCGTCGTTCCAGATACCCCAGGTGCTTTCGAAGCCGTTGTAGTCGATGGAGGCATAAGTACAGCCTCCGCAGCCGGTGGTGGTGAAGTTGTGGGAGCTGCTCCAGGCGCTGGTAGCGCCGCCGCTGCAGTTGGACTGCACCTGGAATTCGTAGTCCGTACAGGGCGTCAGGCCGGTATAGCTTACCGGCGAGGTGAGGTTGAAGCCTTCGGTCCAGGTGGATGTTCCAACCTGGCGGGCGCGGACGTTATAGTCGATGGCGCCGCTGGCCGGGTTCCAGGTGAGGGTAGCCTCCGTATTGGCCGGAGAAGCGGAAAGGCCGCCGGGGGTATTGCAGTTGACGGGGCAGGGCGGGCAGGAGCCGCCGCAGTCGACGCCCGTCTCGTCGCCATTCTGGATGCCGTCGCTGCAGCTGGGGCCGCCGCCGCTTACGCAGAAGTTGGTCGTCTCGGAGGAGCCGAAGGCGCCGCCGGAGGCCAGGGTGCTGCCGTTGGAGTCATTGGTGAGGGTGTAGGAACCGGCGCCGTAGGAGCAGCAGATGCCGTCGCCATAGGAGTCATAAATGATGAAGTTATAGCAGCCGTCCGCCAGGCAGATATTTTCCACCACGGTGGCGCCGTCCGGATAAGAGCCGTAGGGGCCGCCGGAAGCCACGACGCTATTGCCTGCGTTCCTGATCTCCCAGGTAGTTTCTTCCGGGTAGTTATCCAGTACGATGGTCAGGGTTACGGGGTTGTCGATACAGGGGCAGGCCGGGCAGGAGCCGCCGCAGTCGACGCCCGTTTCATTGCCGTTCTGTATGCCGTCGCTGCAGGTGGGGCAGGGCGGGCAGTCGGGGCCGCCACAGTCGACGCCGGTCTCATTGCCGTTCTGGATGTGGTCATCACAGGAGGGCGGGCCGCACTGGGTCAGGCAGGAGGCGTTGGAGATCACGTTGCGGATCACGTTACCGGGCTGCGGGCCGAAGCCGTTATTGAAATTGATGCCCACGCTCTGCAGGTGGCAGTAAGACATGATGGTGCCGCCGCCGGAGGGATAACCGGGCAGGGGGCAGCTGCCTTCCGTGCTGCCTGAGCAGCCGTCGATGGCGGTATTGTTGCCGTTCCAGACGCAGGCATGGGTATGGCGCGAGCCAAAAGTATGGCCGAATTCGTGCGTGACCACCATGACCGTCCAGGAATAGGTGGGGAAGCTGCTGTAGGAGGCGTCGATGGAGCTGAAGCTCATGCTGTTGTCGCGGTTGGAGGCGCAGATGCCGGAAAAGCCGGCGGCGATGCCGCCGCTGGCCTGGTAGGACAGGAGTTGCGCCAGGTCGCCGTTCCAGCTGTTGCGGTAGTTTTGGAACTGGGTCAGCATACCGCTGCTGGTAGAGCTGGAATAGGGGCTGTTGGTCGTCCAGGTGAAGATTTCGGAAATGGCCGTGTTGATCGACTCATTGGCGTACAGCGTAGCCACCTGGTTATAGATACCGGTGACGTAACTGGCAGCACCGGCCGCTCCGCCTTTGTTGGAGACGATATCGTCGTCCACTTCGAAGTAAAAACGGACGCAGTCGGTCAGGGCGCGGGTGGCGGGCAGGGGTTCCAACTCCTGCCGGGTGTAGCCGATGCCATCGTCGGGCGTATCGCAACTGAACCCGAGATCCTGGAGCACATCCCGGTCCTGATAGACGATATAGCGGCCGGCCTGGCGGGAATCTTCCAACCGGCCGACGACGAGGTTACCTTCTCCTTTGGTGCTCAGCAGGCCCATCACGTCATCCTGGAAGAAGCTGAAGGCCGCGATGGAGGACCCTCCCTTGACGACGCCCCGATAGTGTATCCCCAGGTGGATGTTGCGGAGGTCTTCGCCGCCGCTGGCCGTCGCCCGGAAATCTTCAGTGAAGGGGTCGACCCTGACCAGTTGTACTTCCAGAGGGGTAGCCCGGAAGTGGGTCGGCAGATACAATGTAATGCTTTCGGGTTCGTCCATCAGCAGTTGGGCCAGCACAAACGGATTGATATCCATCAGATCGTACTCCTTGGGTGTTTTTTCACCGCCGAGGAGGGCATTTGCCGGTTGGAACAGCCAGACTGGGGTAAATGCTGCGCTTTCTTCCCGGGCAGCCTGTACCAGGTTGACAGGCCGGATGGCATCCTGCCCGAAGGCCAGGGACATCATAAAGGCAAACAGGGTGGTAAGCAGTGTTTTCATGTACTAAATCCGGTTTTGTTAGAAAAATAAATATCATGCCTGCCGGCGGAGCATGGCCGCCGCAGCCCGATCACAAAAAGGTTTGAGAAGCAGAGGACGATGGTGTCCTTTGCGCAGAAACTGAGATTAAACCGGCAGATGAGTACTGCCCGGCTTAGTGTAGTCGAGTGTTGTTAAACAAACCATAGTGAAACCCACGCGCACCGGAGGTGACTGGAAAGAACTCTGTAGAATGGGGCTTTGCAATAGTATTTTCCATTCAGAAAGCTGGGGAAATGGAAACGGCCCGAAGCGGGCGCCAGTTAATATATGGCAATAATTCGGATAAATCTAATAATAATTGGCGGTTGCTGCAATAGCTCGGGCCATTTTCTGCTGAAATTGTTTCTCCCGGAATGATCCGGGCATAAAAAACCCCGGCGGAAGGGTCGCCGGGGTTGGTCATCCCAGGTTTTTGAGGGCGTAGCTTCTTAATTCCGCACAACAGTGAACTTTTCCACCAATTGCTCCCGTCCGGCCGATATTTTCAGCAGATAGGTTCCGGAAGGCAGCCCGGATACCGGCAACTGATGCCGGCTGGCGCCGGGCAGTACACCCAGTTCTTGCTCCAGCACCAGTTGCCCGGTAAAGGAGAAGGCCTGGATGTATGCCTGCCCGGCTTGGGGGGAAAAGAGGTTTATCGTCAGCCAGTCCCTGGCGGGATTGGGAAATATTTTCAGGGCCGTTCCGGCTTCCGGCAGGGCGCCTGCCGTTTCCCCCGCCGGTTGCAGCGCGCTTTCGCAGCCGTCCCCTTCGTAGATGCGGATATTGCGGAAATAGCTGTTGCCGTTGCGGGGGTAACTGTCATGGTCGGCCACGAAAAAGAGGCGGTTGAAGCTGCCGGTGAAGAACCGCCCCACCGGGATGCGGTAGTGTTTCCAGCTGGCGTTGCCCGGATAGTCGTCGAAGTCGCCGATACCCCAGTCCTGGTAACCGAACAGGCGAAAGGTGCGGTTGGAGGAGATGCTGTTGTTGTCGTCAAAACCGATGCCGTGGACCTCCCCGGGCAGGGTGGCGCCAAACTCCAGTTCCATGACCGTTTCCGGCGTCACCGTGTATTCCAGTTCGATGGCCTTCCAGGCATTACCGCCGATTTTGAGCACTTTGCCGTTTTCATAGAGGCGGGCATATCCGGCATCCTGGGCGCCCCCGTAGGAGATGATCTCATAATCGTTGAAGTAGGCGAACAGGCAGCCCGCAGGGCCGGGGCCATCTTCCAGGGGCAGGCAGAAGCCTATGGATTCGCTGTAACCGAAATTCCCACCGGAAGCGATCACGGCGCCGCTGCTGTCTGCCAGGGTGTAGCTCCCGTTGCCGAATGCGCAGCAGATGCCGTCGCCGAAGGCATCTGTGATGCGGAAGGTATAGCAGCCGTTCTCCAGGCAGAAGGCCTGTTCCAGGGTAGCGCCGCCGCCCATATTGGGGTAGGGCCCGCCGGAAAACAGGACGGTATTGTTGCTGTCGCGCAGTTCCCATGCCGTTTCGCCCCCGTAGGCGTCGAGGGCGAGCGATAGGGTGATTTTATTGGCCTCGCAGTTCCCTCCGGGAGGAGGGCCGCTGCCGCCGTTATCGTCACAGGCCCGCAGGCAGGAAGCATTGATGACGGCATTGCGGATGACATTGCCCGGCTGTGGGCCGAAGCCCCTGCTGAAATTGATGCCGGTGCTGTTGAGGTGGCAGTAGGACATGATAGTGCCGCCGCCGGCAGGGTTGGGGGGTAGCGGGCAGTTGCCTTCCGTAAAACCCGGGCAGCCGTCGAGGGCGGTCCCATTGCCGTTCCAGGCGCAGGCGTGGGTATGTTGCGACCCGAACAGGTGCCCCAGCTCATGAGCTACGACCATAACCGAGAAGGAATAGGCGGGGACGGCCACATAGGCGGCATTGATGCTGGAAAAACTGTGCTTTGGCGAATAGGGGTTACACAGGCCGGAAAGATAAGCGATGCCGCCGCTGGACTGGTAGGAGACCAACTGCCCGAGGTCGCCGTTGAAAACCGGGCGGTAGCTGGCAAACTGGGTCAGCAGGTCGTAACTGTTGGCGCCGGAATACGGGCTGGGCACATCCCAGAGGAAGAGTTCCGACAGCTGGATACTGATGCCTTCGGCGGCGTAGAGAGCGGCCACCTGGTTGAACAGGCCGGCGAGGTAATTGATGGCGCCGGGAGCGCCGCCTTTACTCTGGTAGATATCGTGGTCGGCTTCCAGGTAGATGTCCACGCAGTCGCTCAGGTACCGGCCCGCAACCGGCGCCTCCAGCTGATCGCGGGTGTAGGGCGGCCCGTCGTCGGGCGTGGCGCAATCGAAGGGCAGCTGTGCCAGCACCTGGCTGTCCTCGTAGAGGATATACTCCTCTTTGCTGCCCAGCGGGCCGAGCGCCAGGTTGCCGTCGGCTTCGGAGCTGAACAGGCCCATCACCTCGCCTTCGAAGAGGCTGAGAGCAGCTACTGAGCCTTCCCTTCCTTTGATCACTCCCCGGTAGTGGAGCCCGGTTCCGGCCGGAACCGGGCGGCCTGTGGAGGCCAGGACGGCGGAAAAGCCGGGCGACAGCGCTTCCACCCGGCCCAACTCCAGTTCCATCTCCGGCTGGCGGCCGGCAGCGGGGAGCCTGAGTTCCAGATGTTCCGGCAACTGGTGAAGGGCGCGGGCGAGCGCCTCTTCATCCAGTTTTAAAAGGCCAAAGGCCTGGATATGCCGGGATAGCTCGGAAGCATCCTGTTGAGAGGGCTTGAATAAGGAAACTTTGTAAACAGGCTGGCCTTTGGTTGGGGCTGAGGGTACGTCTTTTGTGGATTGGGGCCAGGCATGGTTCCATAGGAAGGCCATTAAGCCCAGCATAGCCAGGATGGATTTCATATTGTAATGCGGTTTTTGGTTAACGATTCTGTGGGCATACCGGCAGAGAGCCAGGCGGCTGCTGCTCGCGCCCGTTTTCAGTTCAGGCCGTCCTGGTTGTTTTGTCGTTAAAGCAAACTGGGAAAAGCGTGTTTTAAACAATCAGCGTTTTCTCGGCGAATGTTTGGCAGTAAGAGCCCTTTGATGTGATCTGTTATTGCGGTCAAAAAGTGATAGCACAAATGTATGTGGTTCCAAACACATATGCAAAATATCAAACTGATATTTTTTTGATATGAAATAATTTTTAATTAATTGTGCCATTGGGCAATTTATCTTTCCGGAGAGCGTTCCACAGGGTTTTTTCATCCGGAAAAGCAGGCATCTTTGCCCGGATTGTAAAGAGCCGTTTCAAATGCGTAACTTCACCCTGGTTTGAATGGTTGTGCCAAACGTTCAGGCATTGGCTCAAAAACACAAAAGCATGAATTTCAAAAAGCTGAAAACGACTTTTGAATTTACCAGGAACCTGTTTACCACCGGCGCCGTTTCAGAAACCAGCCGGCAGGTTGAAGTGGAGATTTGCAGCAAGCTGCCCGGGGGAAACAACAAAGTCATTGTGGAGTATGGCATGGGGCATGGCAATATAACCCGGGAAATCCTGAGGAAAATCGCCCCTGATTCCCGTTTGTACGCCTTTGAGGTCAACGAAAAGTTCTGCCGTTACGTGGAAGAGGAGATTCGGGATAGCCGCCTGTTCATTATCAACGATAGTGCAGAGCACGTCAGGAAGCTCGTCAGGGAGGAGCAGGCCGACGCCTTTATTGCTTCCATCCCCTTTACTTTCCTGTCCAGGGAAGTAGGGGAGAAGATCATCCGGGATTCCTATGCCCTCCTGGCGGTTAATGGCTATTACAGCCAGGTGTTGTACACGAAGTTCAACTACAAAAAATTCGTGAAGATTTTTGATGAGTGCAGTATTACCAGAATACCCAATATTCCGACGGAATACGTTTATCATTGCAGAAAAACGAAATAAATCCGCCAGTTATGAGCGATAAATCCGCATTCGGTAAATTCATCGAGGCCATCATCAACTTTTTCAGGTTTTTCCTTTCCCGGAAGAAGAAGCGGGATTAGTTAGGTTGGCTGAACACAAAAGCCAGTAGAAAATGACGCTTCAGGAGTTATACGATGCCCCTCATCTCATCCTGCTCGAAGCCTGGAGCGGCAGCCTGGCCTATGGTACGGCCCTGCCTTCTTCAGATGTGGATACGCGGGGCGTTTTTCTGATGCCCCGCGCCCTGCTTTACGGCCTGGCCCCGTCTTCACAGCTCAACGACGATACCAATGATACGGTCTTTTACGAACTGGGCCGTTTCGTGGATTTGCTTTCCAGAAACAACCCCAACATCCTGGAACTGCTGGCTATGCCGGAGGATTGCATCCGCCGCCGCCATCCCATCATGGGCCGCCTGCGGCCGGAGGATTTTCTGTCGAAGAAGTGCAGGGATACTTTCGGCGGTTATGCTTTTACACAGGTGCGCAAGGCCCGGGGCCTGAACAAAAAGATCGTCAACCCCATGCCGCGGGAACGCAAGACGCCCCTGGATTTCTGTTACGTGCTCTGGAAACAGGGCAGCATTCCCCTCCGGCAATGGCTGGAACAAAAAGGTTTCCGCCAGGAGCAGTGCGGGCTGGCCAATATCCCTCACTTTCGCGATGCCTACGGGCTATACTACGACGAGCACGGGGGGCTGGGTTTCAACGGCATCATCCGGAAAGCCGTAAGCAACGAGCTTGCCCTGAGCAGCATACCCAAAGGGCAGCCCATGGCGGCGGTGCTGTCCTTCAACAAGGACGGCTACCAAACCTATTGCAGGGAGTACCGTCAGTACTGGGAGTGGGTGGAAAAGCGCAACGAGGCCCGCTATGCCAATACCCTGTCACACGGAAAAAATTACGACGCCAAAAACATGATGCACACTTTTCGCCTGCTGGATATGGCCGAGGAGATCGCCCGGGAGGGCATCATCCGGGTACGCCGGCCCAACCGGGACTTCCTTCTCGACATTCGCAGCGGCAGGTTCGGGTACGAACAGTTGGTACAGTGGGCCGAAGAACGCATGGCGCGCATCGAGGCCCTGTTCGAACGCAGCGCTCTGCCGGAAATCCCGGACATGGAAAAGGCCGGCCGCTTGCTGGTGGAGATGCGGGAGGAGTTGTATGGCTGAAGGGGTGTGAAGAAGCGATGAGCCGCTACTCAGGTTGGCCAAAATTGTTGGATTGCCGGATTGCCGGATGGTTCGCCGGCAGGCATCGCTCACTCACTCCTTACATCCCCAGCCTTATACCTATGTAAATACAGGCCAGGCAGAGCAGCAGGCTGCCGATGATGTTGAGCAGGGCGAGGGCCGGCTGGCCGGACTGCAGCAGGCTGAAGGTTTCGTTGGTGAAGGTGGAAAAGGTGCTGAAGCCGCCGCAGAAGCCGGTCATCAGAAAAAACTTCCAGTTGTCGCCCATCAGGTTGCGCAGGCTCAGCCCCACCAGCAGGCCCAGTGCGATACAACTCAGGGTATTGGCCAGCAGGGTGGCCAGGGGGAAGGCCATTTTATAAGCGTGCAGCAGATGGGCGATGCCGTAGCGGAAGATGCTGCCCAGGCCGCCCCCCAGGAAAACGAACAGGTATGGGGTCATCGCATCGCCAGCTTTTTCTGTTTCCTCCTGACGACGGCTTTATGCAGCCAGTAGGTCAGGCCGGTGGCCAGCCCGATGATCAGGCCCAGCAGCCAGTGCAATTCCAGCGCCTGGTTGAGGGAGAAGGCCAGGAGTATGAAAAATACATTTACGGAAACCAGTATTCCGGTGGCCTCCATATGAGAAAAGCCGTAATCGATCAGCAGGTGGTGAATATGGCGGCGGTCGGCATAGAATGGAGACTGCCCCCGCAGCACCCGCGTGATGAATACGCGCACAGTGTCGTACAACGGCAGTATCATAATGCCGATGGCCACTGCGGGGCTGGCCAGGATTTTCCCTTTTTGCCCGGCTTCCATAAAATAGTTCGTGTCGATGAACTCTATGACCAGAATGGCAGTTGCGATGCCCACGACCAGGGAGCCGGAATCGCCCATAAAAATGCGGGCCGGCGAGTAGTTATACTTCAGGAAAGCTATGATGGCGCCCACGATGGTAAAGGCGACCACCGCCAGTTCAATATGGCCGACATAGAAGAACCAGCAGCCCAGCGTTCCCGAGATCAGGGCGCCTATGCTTCCGGCCAGGCCGTTGATGCCGTCGATCAGGTTGAAGGCATTGATGATCACCAGCATGGTAAAGATGGTCAGGCCGGTATAAAAGGAAGCCGGAAGTTCGGCGTGCAGGCCGAAGACGCCGTAGAAGCCCCGCAGCATGATGTCCGACTTGAAAACGAGAATGGAGGCTGCCAGGGCCTGCCCGATGATCTTATTGATTGGGGAGATGGGCGACATGTCATCCTTGACGCCGATCAGGAAGACGATGATGAAGGCGCAGAGGATATATTGCAGCTCGCCGAACTGCTGAAAGGGCGTCCACAGGACAATAGAGAAGACCGCTGCCGAGAAGATGCCGATACCGCCCAGCGCCGGTGTGCTGATGGTGTGCGAGCTACGTTCGGAAGGTTCGTCGCACAGGTTCTTCTCGCGGGCAATGTTGATGACATGAGGGATGGCGAAATAGGCAAGCGTAAACGCTGTCAGAAAGCTGATGATGAGTATGAACATAGGATAGGGGGATTATGATTACGCAGTTTTCCAATAGTTGCTGATACCGTGCAAAGGTAACCTATTGCGGCCACATTTCTGAATTTTTTGCTTTTCAGAAAGCGGAATCGTCCACGCTGTCCAGCCATTCGGTGATCACATCCACTACTGAAGCTACGCAGCCATCTTCGAAAGGCGAGCGCAGGTTAGCCAGCTTTACCAGTTCCAGGAAGGAGCGGCTGCCGCCGGCATTGCAGAGGCGGACGTAGTCGCTCCAGGCCTGCCGGTGGCTTTCCTGGTCCTTTTTCCAGAACTGGAAAGCGCAGATTTGTGCCAGGGTGTAGTCGATATAGTAAAAAGGCATGGCGAAGATGTGGCTTTGTTTCTGCCAGAAGCCGCCCTTTTCCAGGAATTCATGGCCATCGTAATCGCGGTGAGGCAGGTATTTGCGCTCGATGCCGCGCCATGCCTGATTGCGTTCGGCGGGGGTGGCCTCCGGGTTTTCGTAAACGTAGTGCTGGAATTCATCCACCGCGACGCCGTAAGGCAGGAAATACAGGGCGTTGGACAGGTGGCTGAACTTGTATTTGCCGGTATCCTGCCGGAAGAAGAGCTGCATCCACGGCCAGGTGAAGAACTCCATGCTCATGGAGTGGATTTCGCAGGCTTCGAAGGTCGGCCAGTTGTACTCATTGATGCCGATATTGCGGCTGCTGTACACCTGGAAAGCGTGGCCGGCTTCGTGGGTGAGCACGTCGATATCGCCGCTGGTGCCGTTGAAGTTGGAAAAAATGAAGGGCGCCTGATAGCTGCCGATATAGGTGCAGTAGCCGCCGGTAGCCTTGCCGGGGCGGGTGGTGAGGTCCATCAGCCGGGCCTGGTTCATAAAGTCGAAGAACTCCCGGGTTTCCCCGGATAGTTCGCTGTACATCTGGCGGGCCTGGCGGACGATCCACTCCGGCTCGCCCTGCGGTTCGGGGTTGCCGGCGGGGAAGCGCAGGTCTTCGTCGTAGTACTTCAGTTTTTCCAGTCCGAGGCGGCGGCGCTGCCGTTCATACAGGCGGGTGGCGATCGGGACGATGCAGGTTTCTATCTGGCGCCGGAAGTTGGCCACCATTTCCGGGCCGTAGTCGGAGCGCAGCATGCGGGCGTAGCCCAGAGCCACGAAGTTTTCATAGCCCAGTTCCCGGGCGATGCGGTGGCGCACTTTTACCAACTGGCCGAAGAGGCCTTCAACCTCGGCGGCGTTATCCTCGAAGAAGCCCCATTTGGCGCGGGCGGCTTCCCGGCGGGTGTCCCGGTCCTTGTCCATCTCATACCGGACGATGGAAGACAGGTTGTGTTCTTCGCCTCTGAAGCCGATCTTCGCCTTGGCCTTGAGTTTGGTGTACTGGCTGCTGAGCTTGTTCTCCTCCTGCAGCAGGCCGATGGCCGATTCGTCGAAGGTCTTCAGGCTCAGTTCGGCGATGGCGAAGAGCTGGCTGCCCCATTTCCGTTCCAATGCCTGGCGGAAGGGCGATGCGATCAGCTTTTTGTAAAGATCATTGACCAGCCCATCATAGGCCGGCATCTGCTGGTCGAAATAGTCGTTCTCATTTTCGTAGAACTCATCGCGTGTGTCCATGGTATGCCGGATGTGGCAGATGTTGTACATGGAAGTGAATTCGGTGCGCATATCATTGATGCGGGCCAGCGACTGCCCCTGCTCTTCGGCGGAGGCCGCGTTTTCAAACCTGGCCAGTTCCTCGCGAAAAGCGCGGGAGAAGCTGTCGAATTGAGGGCGCATGTACTTATAATTGTCGAATGTATGCTTCATTATGCGATCTTGCTGTTCTGTGGCGCGAAAAATACAACGCTTTCCACACATATTCAATTTGAATCCCGGGAAGGATCAATTTTCCTAATATGTTCTTCTACTTCAAAAAAGTGCGCACAGTTTCGTAGCTTTGCATATTTGGCGCAAAAAAAATCAGAACCGCTCAGCCCCGTTTCCCTCTTGTGGGCGCCGGGGGCTCCGGAAGAAAGTGGAAAAAATGGATTTAAAGTCTCAGATCGACATTGAAAAACTGCCCCGCCACATCGCCATCATCATGGACGGCAACGGCCGCTGGGCCAAGCAGCACGGCAAACCACGCGTATTCGGGCACCGCAACGGCGTGACCGCAGTGCGCGAAACCACCGAAGCCGCCGCAGAACTGGGGGTGGAATACCTCACCCTTTACGCCTTTTCCACCGAGAACTGGAAGCGGCCAAAAATGGAGGTGGGCGCCCTGATGCGCCTTTTGGTCGACACCCTGCACAAAGAAATCCATACCCTCAATAAGAACGATATCCGCCTGCAGGCTATCGGCGATATCAGCAAACTACCGGAAAGCACTTACAAAGCCCTGCTGGAAGGTATCGAAAGCACCGGGAACAATAAGCGGATGACGCTCATCCTGGCCCTCAATTACAGCTCCAAATGGGAGATTCTGGAGGCCAGCCGCCGGCTCGCCCGGCAGGCACAGGCCGGGCTGCTCAACCCGGATGATATCGACGAGGCGGCCTTTGCCGCCGCCCTCAACACCAGTGGTATGCCCGATCCCGAACTGCTCATCCGCACCAGCGGCGAAAACCGCCTCAGCAACTTCCTGCTCTGGCAGATCGCCTATGCCGAATTGTACTTCACCCCTGTTTTCTGGCCGGATTTTCGGAAGGAGCACCTCTACAATGCCATCATCGACTACCAGCATCGCGAACGCCGCTTCGGGAGGATCAGCGAGCAGTTGGGCGTATAGGAGTGTATCAGTGTAATACTACTTCCAGCTTTAATGCATTATCTGTAATTATTTAGGGTATTCCGGTATTCCGGTTTTATGGTTTTCCTGCCTGCTCATCGCAGGTGGGAGGCCGGTTTTATGGTTTTTCGGCCTTGTGGCTGGGCGCGATTCCTTTTTGTGCCCCTCCGCCAGGTAGCGCCAACAGGGCTGCCGCGGGGTTGTGCAAGAAGGGATAGTACACTGCTACCTGCGGTAGCCAGGGATCTTTTAAGCTGTATTAGGATTTATTATGATCGTAATCCGCAGTTAGTCTGATCATAACGGATCATAACGAATCTTAATAAATCCCTGGCTACCTATGGTAGCAGCGTACTATCGCCGCAAGGGGCTTTTTTCACAACCCCTTCTCTTGGCCGGGCAGGGGCGGCAGGGCTCAGGGAGGGGCTGCCACACAGGGCTGCAGCAAGGAGCTGCCGCGCGGGACCGCGCGGGAATCTATATTCCCGCTTCTCTTGGCCGGGCAGGGGCGGCAGCAGGCCTCAGAGAGGGCCTGCTTGCCACACAGGGCTGCAGCAAGGAGCTGCCGCGCGGGACCGCGCGGGAATCTATA
>CAZAXA010000118.1:0-14087 GCA_964488965.1 uncultured Phaeodactylibacter sp.
TTAAGCCAGGGCACGGCGGAAAGCCGCACCCTGGCAGGCCCCCAGGCGGCGCATTTCCTGCGCCTCCTGGGTTATACCGGGGGATCACCAATCAACTCCATCAACCTACTCCCCCATCCCCGCCTTCGGCCTCGGCGCCAGAAATAACTCCGTCTGCCGGCCGTCGATGTAGCGGACGCTTTTGCCGTCGAAGAAGGCGTCTTCCTCCATCATCATGCGGATTTCCTTGCCCCATTCGGGGAGGAAGACGGCCGTGTTCAGCTCGATGCTGTAGGCGGTATTGGGGAAGAGGGGGTAGTCGCCATTGTGGGGCACGCCGCCCTGCTGGTCCCACAGGCCGATGGCGGGGCCGGCGGCATGGCCATGGTAGCCGATGGGGTGGCTGTAAATGGTGGGCTTCAGCCCTTCCGCTTTGGCCTTTGCCAGGGCGGCGGCCAGGACTTCGTTGCCGCTGCGCCCGGTACGGAACTCATCAGTGAGGATGTCCATCAGGCGGAGGCCTTTGCGGAAGGCCGCCTTCAGGTATGGCGGCGCGTCCGTCTCGCCGGGGCGCAGGATGTAGGCGTTCTCCTGGGTATCGGTATTCAGGCCGAGGTAGGTGATGCCGAAATCGACATGGACCAGGTCGCCGGGCAGGATGATCTGCTCATCGGGGCGTTTGCTGAAAGCCCGCAGATGGCCGAAGTTCTCCGGGTCCTGGCGCTGCACATCGACCGTAGGGTGGAACCAGGCGTCGAGGCCCAGCTCGCGGATGCGCTCGCGGTAGTACCAGACGACGTCCTCTGTGGCGGTCACCCCGGGCTGAATCACCTGCTCCGAAAGCCCTTCGGCGATGATCTCATGGGCGATGCGGCAGGCCTGCCGGTACGCCGCCATCTCGCTCTCCGTGCGCGTTTCCAGCCAACCGATGGCCAGGCGCTCGGCGGACACCACCCTTTCCCGGTACGCTGCGGGCAGGCTCTCCAGGAGCTTGTTGTGATGGTAGGCCGACAGGCCGTCCGCCAGGCCGAAGTGCTCCGAGATGTTGACGGCGATCTTCTGCGGATCGCGTTCCTGCACGATTTCCGCCAGGCGCTTCCACTGGTCCGGCTCCCTGTCCTTGTCCCAGGCCTTTTTGAACACTTCGCCCACATCGTAGCGGGCGCAGGCCAGCGTTTCCAGGGAGTCGCCGGTATCGTAGATGACGAGCATGGTGGTGCGGCGGGCGGAGAGCCAGCTCGAGGGCAGCATCGTTTTCAGCACCGGGTCTTCGTTGTACTCGCGGGAGATGAGTATCCACATGTCGATACCTTCGCGGCGCATCAGCTCCGGCATCACCAGTTCCATGCGCTCTTTGAGCCATTGGTCGCGAAGGGCGCCCTGCTCCTGCAGGGAGAGGATTTTCGGCATCTGGGCAGATAGCCGGAAGGCGGCAAACAGCAGGAAGAAGAAGCAAAGTTTTTTCATGGCCAGGGTGTTTTTTTATAGTGAATCTCCTCACAAATTGAGGTTCTGAATCCTGGCGGAGAAGCAGGAATATAGATTCCTGCGCTGCCATAACTCAGAAAGTGGGAGGAAACACTATAAAGCTATAAAATCTGGATGGGGAAAAGGTTCGAAGGGGCAGCTTTTAATGAGCCAGAAAATGCTTCACCAAAGCCTCCCACTCTTCCTTCAGCGAGTACTCCGGCATGCTGCGCCCGGCACGGCGGTACCAGTAATTGGCGTTCCAGTTGTCGCCCTCTACGCGGTGCAGATAGGCGTGCGCCCAGGCGCCATTGGGGCCGGGCACGTCCTGGGCAATGTTGTGGGCGGCATGCCAGTCGCCTTTGCCTTCATGCCAGAGGGCCTGAAGCAGGGGGCTGAGATCGGCGGGGGGAGCAGGTTGGCGCAGAGATCGTTTGAATTCTTCGAAAGTCATAGTAAGGATGGAATTTTTTGCATGGTATTGACGGAGTGTTGATGTGTTTAGGTGTTTAGGTGTTTTCGGGTTTCATCATTCCTTCCTCCCTTCATACTGCAACTCCAGGTTCTTCGACCCCAGCAGCTCATTATCTTCCGTGATGATCAGGCATTCGATGCCTTTAAGCTGGTTGATCAGCGCCAGGCCCTGTTCTTTGCCGAGCACGAAGACGGCGGTGGCCAGGGCGTCCGCCAGTTCGGCGTCGGGGCATATGATGGTCACGCTCTTCAGGCCGGTTACGGGGTAGCCGGTACGCGGGTCTATGATGTGGGCGTAGCGCTTGCCGCCCGCCAGGAAGTATTTCTCGTAATCGCCGGAGGTGGCCACCGCCCCTTCGCCGACGGGCAGCCAGGCGATGGCCTTCCTCTTGTCGTCAGGGTCGGCGACGGCGATGCCCCAGCCGCGCCCGTCTTCCTGTTTTCCCCAGCAGATGAGGTCGCCGGAAGCGTTGACCAGGCCGCCGGCGATGCCCATGGCCTGCATAACGGCCCTGGCGCGGTTGGCGGCATAGCCTTTGCCAATGGCGCCGAAGCCGATGCGCATGCCGGGTTCTTTGAGGAAAACCGTGTGCTTTTCCTGGTTCAGGACGATATTGCGGTAGTTGATCTTTGCCACCGAACGCGCCACTTCCTCCGCCGGGGGCAGGGTAGTTTCCGAGCCGTCGAACAAATATAGCTTTTCAATGGCGGCAAAGGAAATGTCGAAAGCGCCGCCGGTAATGCCCGATACTCTGAGGCTGCGGCGGATGAGCTGGAAAAGCTCTTCATCCACCTGCACGGGCTGTATGCCGGCGTTCCGGTTGATGGCGCTCGTCCGGGAGTTCTCGTCCCAGGAAGAGATGAGGCGTTCGATGCGGCTTACTTCCGCGATGCCGGCGTCAATCGCCGCATTGGCCAGAGCCTCGTCTTCATGGATGGCGGTGAACTCAAAGCCGCAGCCCATCAGCTTGACGGCGCGGCGGGCAGCCTGCGGCTGAGCGGCCAGGACGGCAGCGCACAGACAGGCCAGGATCAGGGCAGGAAAAATCTTCATTGGGTGATCTGCGCTTTCAGGTATTCGACATAATCCTGAGCGGACATGGAGGGGTTGTAGCCAAAATGGGCTACTTCCTTACCCTCCCGGCCGATGAGCACGGCGTTGGGAAATTCCCCCCCGGGGTTGTACTGCTCCGCCAGGGCCTCGTTGTGCGCCATCTGCTCAGGGCCCGGCTGGTTCTTCCTGCGGGCGGGAAAATCCAGTTGCAGCAAAACCAGCGACTTCCGGGCGTAGTCCAGAAAGGCGGGATCGTCCCAGACCTCCTTTTTCATCTGAATGCAGGGGCGGCACCAGTCCGAACCGGAGAAGACCATCAGGATCGGAACGCCTCTGTCAGCAGCGGCCTGCCGGGCCTCTTCGATCCGGAAAAACCATTCGCCGGCAGCTTCGGCCCCTTCCTGGGCATTCAACTGGAAAACACACAGGCAGGCAATAGCTGCCGTAATGAGCATTGGCTTCATGGCCATCCTTATTTTGTTGTGTTTAATTTCGGCCCGGGATACCGCCGGGCAACTTTGGAAGGCGTATTCAACAGCAACGGTTTGCTTAACGAAAGGATGTCCGGGCATCTTGTATCACTCCATTAAAAATTTTGACGGGATTCTGTTTTTTCCTGAAACAGGTAAAAGGCCAGCGCCCCGGCAAAGTAGGCCGCCACATCCCACCGATCGGCCGTAAAACCCGAAGAAAAGCGGGGAAACAGGTATTCGAACACAAAAGACAGCAGGGCGGTGATAACTATAACTTCCAGTAAAGGCAGGCGTTGCCTTCCCAGCAGCCAGCGCTGCTCCAGCAGGTAACCGCCCAGCAGGATGGGCATACACAACAGGGTGTCCAGGTAATTGTCTGCCCAGGGAATGGGCAACTGCAATACCTTCTGGGCCAGCTGATGGGCGAGGAAAAGGAAAATGGCGGAAACGAAGAGGTTCATAGGCTCGCTGCCGGAGGCCGGCAGTTAAAATACCGCCGCGAAAGCGATAAACAGCCCGATGATGAGAAAGGGCGACAACAGTATCATAACGAAGATACCAAAGAGCCTCAGCAACAGTTTGAACGCCATGGCCAGCGTGCTGTCGTCTTCGCGGATGGTGACGAAATTGTCAAAGGCATTGTAAGTTTTACGGGCGCTTTCCAGGGCGCCGCCCGGCGGTTGCTTGTCATCAGGTTGTTCAATCATGGTTCAGATGATCTTAGGTTGAAAAATTTTGAACAAATGTACTAATATCCAACGTTTAGTACAAATGTTCTAAAAAGTATTTATCTTTGAGAACTCAAAGTTTGTCGAAAAATGAAGACCAAAGACCGGATACTGGAGGCCGCCCTGCGGCAGTTCAACGAGATGGGCGCCGGCCAGGCTACCGTTCGGAGCATTGCGGAAGAGGTGGGCATCAGCCACGGCAACCTCTGTTATCACTTCAAGAATACGGATGCTCTGATCGAGGCTTTATACGACCGGCTCACCGAAGAGATGGAGGAACAGGCCATCCGGACGCTGAATCCGGTCAACGAGTTCGAAGATGTCATCCGGAGGGCGGAGGCGGGCTTCTGCCTGCTGTACAAATACCGCTTCCTTTTGCTGGACCTGGTACAGATTACCCGCCGCATCGAGCCGGTCCGCCGGAAATTCCGGGCCCTGATGCAGTTGCGCCGGCAGCAGTTTCACGCCACTTTCCGGCGCCTTATCGATAAAGGATGGATGCGGGAGGAATGGCAGCCGGGGCTCTACGGCCATCTCATCACCAATATGCTCATCCTGGGCGACAACTGGATCCCCAATGCCGAGATACACTTTGATGATAAGGGCGAGGCCGTGATCCGTTATTATCTCGACGCCTTCCTCGGCGGGCTGGCGCCGTACCTGACGAAGAAAGGGCTGGAGGAATATGAGCGGGTTGTGGGAGAAGGGTTATTCAAGGAGTAGCTTTAGTGCTGAACGACGTTGGATCAGGGGATGTTGTTTGTTGTTTGTTCCGCTGTCAGTTATAAGAAAAACAGCATTTTCAAAAAACAGGGATTGTTCATTTAACTGTGACAACAGCACCGTAAGGGCCCGGTTAAACCAGCCCGTCCTCGCTGCGCTCAGCCGGGTAAAAAACCAGAAACATTGAACACTCCCAAAACGCCTCATTATGCGCATAGTTGTTTTCCTTCTTTTCTGGGCCCTCGGCCTGCCCTCCGCCTTTGCCGCCGCCGTCGACACCGTTGAGGTGTACAGCCGGGCCATGGGCAAGGCCATCCGCAACGTCGTCATCCACCCGGAAACGGGGAACGATGCGCCCCTGCCCGTCCTTTACCTCCTGCACGGGGCCTACGGCAGCCATCTCAACTGGATCAGCCGGGCGCCGGAGATCAGGGATTACGCCGACCAATACCAGATCATCATCGCCTGCCCGGATGGAGATACGGCCAGTTGGTATTTCGACAGCCCCGCAGATCCGGCCATGCGCTACGAAACCTATATGAGTGAGGAACTCGTGCCCTGGGTCGACAGCGCCTACCATACCATTGCCGCCCGTGAAGGGCGCGCCATCGCGGGCCTGAGCATGGGTGGCCACGGCGCTTTCTACCTGGCCTTCCGCCATCCCGAAATCTGGGGCGCCGCCGGCAGCATGAGCGGCGGGCTGGACCTGCGACCCTTCCCCGACAACTGGAGCCTCACGCAGCGGCTCGGCCCTTACGCCACTCACCGCGACAACTGGGAGAATAACTCGGTGATCAACATGCTCCACCTGCTCAGCAAAAAGCGCCCCCTTGCCCTGATCTTCGACTGCGGCATGGACGATTTCTTCCTGGAAGTGAACCGCGCCCTGAAACGGGAAATGGACTACCGCAACATCCTCCATACCTACATCGAGCGCCCCGGCGGCCACAACTGGGACTATTGGCGGGAGGCCCTGCGGTATCAGATGCTGTTCTTCGAGGGGTATTTTCGTTAATTCGCCGCCTTGCCGTTCCTGCCATGGAGCGCCTGTTCATCCGGAGCCCAATGCCTGATGTTTTATAGTTCGCGATCCTGGCAGAAAATTTGGGTCCCTTAGGCCATTTTCTACCGGCATTTTGTGCCTGACGGCACTTTGACAAGGGCCGAAAAGTGTTTCAAACCGAGAATCGCCGGCAGCCGCCCGAACAGATAAAAAAAATTTTCCTATGGCAAATAAAACTATGGGAGGCGGGCCGTAAATTGCAGTAGCAAAACGGTCCAGGCCTTTGGCAAAAGGTTTGGGCCTTGCCTTTTCGAATACCTGTTTTCCAATCACCAGAGCATGTTTGGAGGGCGCTTTTGGAGATAAAAGCAGCCTTTTCAGCCCGAAGTTCATCCGGCTCCCAAAGGCGGGCCTGCCCAGGCTTTGGCTTGAGCCCAGTTGAAAGCCGCACAGACAGAGGACTTCCAAACATGCTCTCAATCAAGCTGTTATGCAGTTACTCAAAACTCTTCCGTTTATTCTTTTGTGGGCCTGCGCCCCGGCATTGTATGCCCAGGTAACCGGCCATGACGCGGCGGAAACCTACTCGCGGCTGCGAATCACCTTTGAAACGCCCGGCGCCATGGAAAAACTGGCGGAACTTGGCCTTTCGGTGGATCATGGCGAGCGGGGGCCCGATTACTTTATTGGAGAGTTCAGCGGCGCCGAGATCAGGCTTATGGAAGGTAAATTCCGTTACCAGGTGCTGATAGAGGATGTGGAAAAATACTACGAAGACCGTATTCGGGAAGATTTAAAACAAAACCCGGTACTGGACAAACTTGGGAGTTTTCCCTGCAATTTTACCACCCCGGCCAACTTCAACACCGGTACCTTCGGGGGGTATCTGAGCCTGAGCGAGATACTCGCCGAGCTGGATGAAATGCGGGCCCTTTATCCCGGCCTGATCACTGCCAGGCAGCCGCTCAACGGGACGACGGCCCAGGGGCGCCAGTTGTTTTACGTACGCATTTCCGACAATGCCGACACCGACGAGGACGAACCGGAAGCCCTGTACACCGGCCTGCACCACGCCCGCGAGCCCATGTCGGCCATGAACCTGATCTTTTTCATGCATTACATCCTGGAAAATTACGCTACCGATCCTGAGGTGCAGGACATCATCGACAACACCGAGCTGTATTTCGTTCCGTGCATCAATCCCGACGGTTACGAGTACAACCGCAGCACCAACCCCAACGGCGGAGGCATGTGGCGCAAAAACCGCCGGAACAACGGCAATGGAACCTATGGCGTGGACCTCAACCGTAATTACGGTTTCCAATGGGGCTATAACAATTCGGGTTCCTCGCCAACGCCTTCTTCCGATACCTACCGGGGGCCGGGCAGCTTTTCGGAAGCCGAAACGCAAATGATCCGGGACTTTTGCCTGTCGCGCCAGTTTGTTACGGCCCTCAACGATCATGCCTACGGCAATTACCTGGTCCTGCCCTGGGGCTACATAAACGCCATTCCGGAATCCACCTTGTTCAACAGCATTGGCGACGACCTGAACAACTGCAACAACTACCTGGTGGGCAATCCGTACGGCACGGTGGGATACCCCGTCAATGGCTCCAGCGACGACTGGATGTACGGCGAGCAGACGGCCAAAGGCAAAATTTACGCGATCACCCCCGAAATCGGAACCTCCGCCGACGGCTTCTGGCCTGCCCCTTCGAAGATCGTCCCCTACTGCAACGCCATGATGTATACCAACCTGCGCATGGCCTACTACGCCCGTTCCCTGTCCTGCACAGTAAACAATATCGCTGTCACCCCCGGCGCCAACAGCGCCGCCGTATCGTGGACGGCGGGCCCGGGTTCCTCCTCCTACAATGTACGCTACAGGCAGATCGGCGCGCCGGCCTGGACGACCCTGTCAACCGGCTCGACGTCCATTAATTTACTGGGGCTGACGGGCCCCTGCGCATCCTATGAAGTGCAGGTCCAAAGCCTTTGCGCAGGTGGCGTGGACGGCCAGTTTTCAACAAGCCTTAATTTTTCCATTGCGGGCGACCCCTTGCCGGGATCGTGGACGGGCCTCAGCGTGGGATCGACCGGCGGGTTCGGCGCCGAATGCTATAACAGCGCCGGCGGCATTTATGCAGTAACCGGCGGCGGGGCGCTAACCAGTACCAATGTGGACGGCTTCCGGTTTATCTACGCCACCCTGAGCGGCGACGGCTCCATTACGGCCAAAATAAATTCGCTGAGCTCGGCCGCCAACAACAAGGCCGGCGTCATGATCCGCGAATCGCTGGCCAGCAACGCCCGTTCGGCGTCCAGCCTGATCGCGCGGGCTTCCAGTGTCTGGAGGAGCCAATTTGTGCGCCGCACCTCCACCGGCGCCAACGCCTCCATTACGCAGCCTTCTACCACTACCGCGCCACCCTATTGGGTAAGGATAACCCGCACGGGCAACAGCTTCAGGGCCTACCGGTCCGCCAACGGGACTTCCTGGACACAAGTGGGTTCAACCACAACGATTTCCATGTCGGGCACGACTTATATCGGCCTGGCCGTCGCTTCGGGAAGCACTGCTTCCGGCGCTACAGCGTCTATTTCCAATGTGAGCACCACAGGCGCCGTCATGGCCCGGATTCCCGGCGGGCCGTTCGGCGAGCAGGAGCAGGCGCTGGAATGGAATGGCTTCGAGGGCCACGCAATGCCCCAAATCGACGTATACCCCAATCCCGGAACCAGCCGGATACATCTGAAAATCCAGCTTGAAAAACCGGCGCGGCTGAATATCAGCCTGCTGGACATGCTCGGCGGCGTCGTATTGCAACTTCCCGAACAGGAAGCAGCGGCGGGGGAAGCCTTCCAGCTTATCGAGGCGCCCTACGATCTGCCCGCCGGGGTTTACATGGTGAGGTGCAGCGCCGACGGACAGCAGGCTGCTATTGTAAAATGGGTGAAGCGCTAAAGCATAAGATATTTAATTTAACTATCGAACTTCGGGTAAAGAAAGGCTGCGCCAAATATCGGCGCAGCCTTACTTTTTGTATATTTGTATCCCTTGCACAATTTTACCATCGGTCCAAGCTCCCAATCCTGTGTTTGTTCTGGATGCCGCTTCACCTCTCCCCCGCTTTCGCGCCTGTTCAGGATTATCTTGTCTCCGTTCAGCACTATTCCGTGCCCGAAGGCCTGTCCCATCGCTATGTGCAGCACATTATTCAGGACAGCCGGGGGTCTTGTCTTGATACATTTATTGATTTTTACCTGGCACGAAGAGACGAGGCACAAATGCACGAACATAGCCCCCTACTTCCACTCCATCATCTCCACCCCCGTCCAGCCCTCCGGCGCCGGCTCGTTCATATAACGGACGGCCCTGGCCCGGAAGTGCTGGGCGATCCTGTCCGCAGGGTTTTCCCGCAATACCTGCTGAAAGGCATTCAAAGCGCCGGGAAAATCCTTTCCCAGGTACAGATCCAGCCCCTGCTGAAATATTTGCAGGGTTGATAATTTCTTTTCCACCTGTTCCGGATCATCCCCGTCGAAGCACTCCAGCAATCCTACCGGCTCGTGTTTTCCTTTAACCTGCACCTGGCCGAGGTAGCGCAGGTTGAATGGCTGGCGCTCCCCGATCTGGCCGAGGCTGTCCTGGGTGAGCAGGATAGAAGCGCCGTAGTATTTGGTCAGGCTTTCCACCCGGGAGGCGGTGTTGACGGTATCGGAGATGGTGGCGGCGTCCATGCGGTGGTCGTCGCCGATCACCCCCATGATCAGGGAGCCGGTCTGCATGCCGATGCCGATCTGTATGGGCTTCCGGCCCTTTTCCAGCCTTTCCTGGTTATAGCCCCTCAGGTTGTGCTGCATATCGATGGCGGCCTGCAGCGCATCGGCAGGTTGAGTAGGGAAAATGGCCATGATGGCGTCGCCCAGGTACTGGTTGACAAAGCCGTGCTGTGCCTGGATGATGGGCCCCATGCGCGCGTTGAGCGACTGGACGAACTGGAAGTTTTCGGACGGGCTCATGGTTTCCGCAATGGTAGTATAATCCCGGATATCCGAAAACAATACGGTAACGATCTTCTCTGCCTGGTCGCCCAGCCGTACGTCGGTGATGCTCTCCCGCCCGATGGAGCGCAGGAACTCGAAGGGCACGAACTTGCCCGAGGCCTGGTGGATGCGGCAGAGGTTGAGATGGGTTCGGATGCGGCTCAGAAGTTCATCCCTGGAGAAGGGCTTGGGAATGTAGTCATTGGCGCCGGACTGAAAGCCCTCCACCAGGTCCGCCACCCGGTTCTTGGCGGTCAGCAGTACGATGGGCAGGTTGCTGGGCGGGTAGGACTGCCGGATTTTCTGGCACACTTCGTATCCCGACATTTTGGGCATCATGATGTCCAGGATGATGAGGTCGAACTTCTGGCCGGACTGGATGATCTCCAGGGCGCGGCTGCCGTTGCCGGCCTTTTCCACTTCGTAGCCCTGCAGGCGAAGGTGGTCTTCCAGCACTTTCAGGTTGACCGGCTCATCATCTACGATCAGGATGCGGGCGGTTTCCTGAGTAGCGGCTACCGTGGCCATGGCCGGATGAGGGGCCAGGTTGCTTAGCATGGGGGCGTCCTGGCCGCTGTCGTAGAGCCTGCCCACCGGCGTGCTTCTGCTGTAGTCAGGGCTGAGGTTGGGTGCTTCCCGCTGTTGTTGTTCCTGGCTGAGGGGCAGGGTGAAGGTGAAGCGGCTGCCTTTGCCTGGTTCGGACTCCAGGCTGATCGCGCCCTTATGCAGTTCGACCAGTTGTTTGGTAATGGTCAGCCCCAGGCCGGTGCCGCCATATTCCCGTACGGTCGAGCCGTCGGCCTGTTCAAAAGCATTGAAGATGGCCTGATGTTTTTCAGGGGGTATGCCGATGCCCGTATCGGAAACCGTGACGGCCACACAACCGTCCCGCTCTTCGGCGGTAACCCGCACCGAGCCGTCTTCTGTAAATTTTATGGCATTGCCCACCAGATTGTGCAGGATCTGCTGCAGGCGGTTCTCATCGGCCACCACCAGAGGGATTTGCCGGGGCACCTGATTGTACAATTTGAGGCCTTTGCCTTCGGCCAGAGGCCCGGAAAGGGCCAGCACTACGTCGGTAACGGCATACAGGTCGGCCGGGCGCAGTTGTAAAGGCAGGTCGTTCTTCCTGATCCGGGAGAAGTCGAGGATATCGTTGACCAGGCTGGACAGGCGGCGCCCGCTGGCGGCGATCATGGTGAGGTTGCTGGCGGCCTCCCGGGGCAGCCTGCCGCCGGATCCTTCCAGCAGGGACTCCGCCAGGCCTATGATGCCATTGAGCGGGGTGCGCAGCTCGTGGGAAGTATTGGCCAGAAACTCGTCCTTGATCTGGTCCAGTTTCTGCAGCTGCGTTACCCGTTGTTCTTCCAGGGCGGCTTTTTCCTTCTGCCGCCGGTAGCGGTTTCGCTGCCATACGGCGAAAGCCAGGAGCAGCATAAAACCGGCGCCGGCCAGGGCCACGTTGCGGATGGAGCGCTGGCGGCGGGCGTTCAGCTCATTCAGGGCGTTTTCCTTCTCCAGCCGCTGAATCTGAGCCGCCTGGCGCTCGGCATCATAACGGCTTTCCAGTAATGCCATCTGCCGCTTTTTTTCCTCCAGGGCCAGGCTGTCCTTGAGCTGCTGATATCTTTGAAAATAATCCAGGGCCTCGTCGAGCCGCCCTTTTTTTTCGGCGGCCTTCGACAAATGCAGGTAAGCTTCTTTCTCCTGTTCTCTGGATTTGGCGGCCTGAGCTACCTGCAGGCTTTTGTGGAACAGCGCCTCGGCGCGGCCCAGGTCGCCCTGCTCCATAAAGATGCCGCCCATGTTGTTGTACTCCGCTGCTTTGGCATATTCGTTGCCGATGGAGTCGTAGCGCGCCAGCGCTTTCTCATGGAACTCGAGGGCCCTATGCCAGTCTCTGCGGTCGCGGTAGAATGTTCCGAGGCTGTTAAAGGCGTAGCCGCTGTCGTCCCTGTTGCCGAGCTTTTCGCTGGCAGCAAGAGCGCGGTTGTAGTATTCCAGGGCCTTTTCCGCCTGGCCCTGGTTCTGGTAGCACTTGCCGAGGTTGACATACAGCAGGGGGAGTTTTTCCTCCACGGCTTTGTTCCTGCGCCCCCGCGTCAGTTCTTTGTATATGGCCAGCGCCTCTTCGTAATACGGCCTGGCCTTTCGGTAATTCCCTTCCTGGGAGTAGACGTTGCCGATGTTGAATTTGGCATTGGCGATGCGCTCGCGGTCGCCCGAAAGCTCGGCGGCCTTCAGCACTTCCAGGTAGGTGTCCAGGGCCACTTTATGGCTGCCGCTGGCCTGATGCACGGCGCCCATCGTCTCTTTGATTATGGTGACGGTGGCGGCGTCGCCCTCCGTTTCCAGGTATTGCAGGGCCTGATCCATGGCCCGCATGGCCGAATCGAGCGCTACCTGCTCGGCAGGGCTGATTTCCCGGTTGGGGTGAATGATATCCCGGGGAGGCGGGACTTCAATATCCTCGATGAAGACCCTGGCCTTCTCAAAGAGCTGCTCTCCTACCCGCAGCAGGCTATCCTTCTCCTTTTCGAGGTTTATTTTAGGTATCCTGATCCGGATTTTATTTTTCTTTTCAGGCGCCGGCGGCGGCGCCGGGGGCGCTGCCGGGGCCACCCTTTCCAGGCTGTCCGTTCCGGGCGGCTCCTGGGCGAGGGCAAGGGAGGCCGTCACGAAAACAAACAGTAAAACCAAAATACATTTGTACCCGCATTTCATGATCATTCCATTTAATTAAGAGAGCATACCGAATATACGACAGCATTGGAGACATTTCTCCGGATCGCCGAACCATTTTTTAACTCCTGGTTCCGGAGCAGGCGCTTTTCGCCGGCGGAACCATCTGTAAACCTGAATAATTATCTCAACAATTAGATGCCAGAATCTCCTTATCGGCCGCAGCCGCCCGCCCGGCATAAGCCGGCAAATACGCGGTCAAGGCTACCGCCTGCTAAAAATCTTCGCCATCCATGCATATTGAGGAACTATTCCCGCTCCAAAGCGGTAAAGTTTAGAACACGAAAAAAAGGACGCCCCTGCCGGATGGCCGCCAACATTCAGGGAGTGTATCTGTTTAACACCCACAATACCGGCGAATTCCAGAGGGGCATTAACGGACACCCGACATGGTACAGAGAACCTTATCCCTTTACCGGAACTCCTTCAGCGGCTTCTCGCGCGAGGTGTGGTTGCTATCTGCGGTGATGCTCATCAACCGGAGCGGCACCATGGTCATCCCGTTCTTATCGGTCTACCTCACGCAGATCATGGGCTACAGCCTGGGGCAGGCCGGCTGGGTGATGAGCTGCTTCGGCGCCGGCTCGGTGCTGGGTTCCTACATCGGCGGGCGGCTGACCGACCGGATCGGCTTTTACCAGGTGCAGTTCTGGTCGCTGCTGCTGAGCGGCCTGGCCTTCATTGCCCTGGGTTATGTCAACAGCCTGCTGGGAATTTGCCTGGTGGTCTTCATCACCAGCACCATTGCCGATGCCTTCCGGCCGGCCAACATGTCGGCCGTCGCCGCTTACAGCAAACCGGAGAACCGCACCCGCACGCTGGCGCTGCTGCGCCTGGCCATCAACCTGGGCTGGGCCATCGGGCCGGCCATCGGGGGCCTGCTGGCCGCCAGCGTAGGCTACGGGCTGCTCTTCTGGGCTGACGGGCTGACCTGTATGGCCGCCGCCCTCTTCTTCCGCTTTGCCCTGCCGGAAAGGCAGCCACTGTCCAGCAGCAGGGAGGAAGGCAGCGGCAGCCCTATCCTGGCGGCCGGCTCTGCCTATCGCGACCGGGCATACCTGGGATTTTTGTTCCTGGCCTTGCTGAACGGCATCGCCTTCATGCAGTTATTTGGCACCCTGCCGGTCTTCTTCAAGCAGGAGATAGCGCTGGACGAAGGCGCCATCGGGCGCCTGATGGCCATGAACGGCCTGATCATCGCCATCATTGAGATGCCGCTGATCTTCGTCGTGGAAAAGCGCTTCCGCATCCCGCAACTGGTCAGCATAGGCACCCTGCTCATCGGAGGGTCTTACCTGCTGTTCAATATCTTCGGCCCGGTGGCGGGAGTGGCCCTCGCCTGTATGCTACTGATGACGTTCGGAGAAATGCTCAGCCTGCCCTTCCTGGCCAGC
>CAZAXA010000119.1:0-7381 GCA_964488965.1 uncultured Phaeodactylibacter sp.
CGATATTGATGATGCCGCCGATGCCGTCGGGCCGGTATTTGGCCGAAGGGTTGGTGATGACCTCGATGCGTTGGATAGCGCTGGCCGGAATTTGCTGCAGGGCCGCCGAACCGTTGGCCCGTAACAAAGCGGAAGGTTTCCCGTTAATAAAGTAAGTGATGTTGGAAGTACCTCTAAGGCTGACCTGCCCGTCGATGTCGACTGTAACGGAGGGGATGTTCTGCAGAATTTCAGCGGCGGAACTCACCTGGCTTTGAAGGTCCTTTTCAACGTAATAAATTTTGCGGTCCAGCGAGAGGCTATAGGCCGATCGTTCGGCGGTGACCTCCACTTCCTTCAGCAAACTGGGGCTCAGCTCAATGGGGATTTCTCCCAGGCTTATTTCCCGGGAAGGGGCGGCGATGGTAAAGGTTTCGGTTTTTTTCGTTTCAAAACCTATAAAACTGAGTTGAAGATAATATTGGCCCGGAGAGATGCCGGCAAAGGAAAATTTGCCTGTTTTATCGGTTGTCGTTCCCTGAAGGGGCGTTTCCAGCGAAGGTTTGAACAGGGCTGCATTGACGAATTCCATGGGTTCTCTGGTGGAGCGCTCCACTACGACGCCGGTGATGGAGGCGCCAGAAACGGGCTGGGCGGCCCCGGTATTGGCCGTTAGAAATGTGAGGAAAAAAAATAACGGAAAATATAGTTTCATTTTTTTTATATTTTTGCAGTATCCTGAAAACAGATCCGGCCGGCGACGAACGAGGCGAGGACAATCCTTTGGAGCCGGCAAATTCATTGTGCAGGTATGCATCCCCCCGATACCTGTAAAAACTATGAAAAGAAAGACGATATGGAGCGCGGGCTGATCCTTGCGTAAAGGGTTATTGCGCCATGCATACATCAAGAGCAGGGGCGAGGAAACAGAAACCCAGGATGGCGTTGATTTCTTTTGGTGAGACAAAAGAATGAAAATCCAAGGGTGAGCCTCGCCCCTTTATTTGCAAATGGCAAAGCGGCGCCGGAATGAGCCGGCTGCGGTTTTGCGTCATCTGTTCTTCAATTGGCGCCTGCCGTAAAACCTGACTGTTCAGCGTTTTCTGTTATAAAACTTACTGGCTATTCAGGATCATTGGGGCATCCCGTGAAGGCGGACAAAAGGGTGATAAGCTCAGGAATAAGAATAAAAGTTGAAAAAATTACTGCCGTTTTGACCTCAGAAAACAGTCTTTCTTTTGACAACTTTGTGTGTAAAAGCGCCGTTCTTATAATTCCACAGATCAAAGAATAGGGGGCGAGGCTTTCCTTCGGGCCTAATTTATTGTCTTACCTAAGATCAACGCCATTTCGGGCCCTTCTTTCCTCGCCCCTTTTTCACAAAGCCGGTTCAAAGCGACATCAGATCAGTCCAGCGTCGGCCTTTGAACCATCCTATAAAAATGACTAGCTTCTCAAAGCAGGCGGAATCCGGATCATTTATCATTATCCGGCGCTCCCATTTCTTTTTTGGCAGGCATGCCTTTTGCCATGCCGTCTTTGCGGACCTCGCAGGGCGGCGTCAGGCTATATACTTTTTTGTTTATCTTGCGTTCGTAGGCGGCTTTTACCAGGGCAAGCGCCCCTTCCCGCATCTCCAGCAGGTTTTCCCCTTTGATCACCATGACGTCCACCAGTTCCAGGAGTTCGGCGCTGGGGTCGTCTCCTTTGTACCCGACCTGTACATCGCCCACTCCCGGGGCGGCGTACTTGATCTGGAAAATGCCGGGTTCATCCTCGCTGGTCTCTTTGATGGCCATGACATTACTGTAGCAACCCATGGGCACGCAGGTAGACAGGCCCATCTCGTCGACCTGGCCGCGGTCGGTAAAAGCCACCTTGGGGCCCCAGCCCTGAGAATAGCTGGGAGTGCCTACCCAGGGATTGGCAAGCATGGTTATGCCGGGAACCGCGTCCTGAATGCCTCCGAACCAGGCGGGGGCATCGGCAAATTCTCCGTTTTCGTATTCCTCCGGGTATTCGCCCATACGCCAGACGTTGCCTTGCTTGTCCTGGGCGAAGAAGGCCAGCTCTGCCTCCACCAGTTCGCCGCCGCTGTAATCCAGGTCCCAGGTGACGACGCAGTTCACCCCGGCGATCACCTTGGTCAGGTCGGTCACGTTAATGATCACGCGATGGACCAGGGGTTCATCCTCATCACTGAGGGTGGTGCCGGCATAAACATAGCGCGTACCCGGAGTAAGGGGCATCCATTCATTGGTGATGTTGATGGAATTCTCGTCGAAATTCCCGGGGTCGAAGTTCTCCCATTTTTGCCCTTCGGCCTTTTGATCCTGCGCCATGAGAGGGCCGGCAAACAGCATGAGGCATCCCGCTGTGCCAAGGATGATCCTAAGGGAGGATAGCGTTGCCCAAATTCCCGGGACCGGGCTGTTCCATTTCGATCTCATCATGTTCTTCTGTTTTTTTTGAGTAAAAAAATTTATGGGGCGACAGCCGCTCAAAGCTCTTGGGGGGTATTCGTGTTTAGGTGTTTAGGTGCATTCGTACATTGGAGGCTGGCAGCGGGCTCACATCAACACATCAACACGTAAACACTTAAACACATCCCCCCTACTCCTCCTCATCCTCCTTCGGCGCCGGGTTCGGCACTTCGATCACATCTTCGAAATCCAGTTTTTCATGCTTGCGCTTGCGTTTGTTCACGTAAGACTGGCCGAAGCGGTAGGAGAATCCCAGGTAAAAGATTTGATTATTTCGTCCGTATATGGTGTTCCAGTACAGGTCGTCGTTGTCGATAAGGCTTTCCCATTCTACGGAAGCGAACACGTCGGAGACCGTAAAGAGGATGGAAGCGTTCCGGTTAAAGATGTCCTGCCGCAGGCCCAGGTTCAGCAACACGATGGGCTGGAATTCTCCCTGAGGAGTCAGGCGGTTGGAAACGTATTGTGCGTTCAACTGCCCGTAGGTCGTTTTGGAAATATTGAAGTTGGCGGCCAGCTTGGCGTCCCAGGTGAACTGCGACTGATTGGCCGACAGGCCGAGGTCGGAGCCGTCCAGTTGGCTGTAGTAACCGTTGGCGCTGAAACTCAGGTCCATGAACTTATTGACATTGCCTTTGAAGATCAGTTCGGCGCCGGCCATCGTCTGATTGGCGAAGTTGGTGAAAGTGGTTTCCAGGACGGTGTCCGAAACGATCTGCCGGAACTCGGTAAAGCCGTCGTACAGGTAGCGGTAGTAGAGCGTAGGCATGAAGGTAAACTTCTCGTTCTGGAGGCGGTAGCCCAATTCCACGGAATGCACCTGCTCGGGCAGCAGCCTGGGGTTGCCTTTGTCGCGGGTCCTCGGGTCGTCGTACTCCGGGAAGGGGTTCTGCTCGTCCGGGTCTGCCCGGTTGATGCGTTTGCTGTAACTCAGCAGGATTTCTTCATTGTCGCCCAGTTCATAACCCAGAGAAAGGGTAGGGAAAATCTTGAAGTAATCGTTCGTGATCTTTTCCCCGTCGGAGACCAGGTTGGAGGTGATCCAGGTCTGCTCCGCCCGCAGGCCGGCCGAGAAGTAAAAAGACTCGATAGCGTGCGTGAAAACGCCATAGCCGGCCTGTACGTTCTGGTCAAATCTGAAGCGGTAGGTTTTCAGCGGGTCGGTTGCCCACCTGTTTTCCCCATTACTCAGGAAGTTCTCGCCCAGGATGTCGATGTCGTCTTTGGTGATCTCGCCCAGATAGCCCAGCTCCAGTTCCGATTCTCTCCCGATGGGGCGGGCGTATTCCACCACGAACTCCATCACCGGCCCCCCCTTTTTGATGAGGTTGCGGCTAAGCGCATTGCCGGTAAAGGGGCTTTTATAGCGTTCATCATATAAGTTATCCTCACTTTCATCGTAGCCGGACAGGTTGAATTCAATGGCCAGGGAGTGATCCTCGTTCTCGAATTCGCGTTCATAGGCGATGCCTGCGTCGTACTCCTGTTCGTAGCCATTGTACGCCCGGTTGATGTCGAATGCCGAATTGACGTCCTCCTCGGCGACGTTCCATTGGGTAAAGGAATTGTTGTCGTTGTTCAGGTAGAAATATTCCCCTGAAATTTCGACCTGCCCGCCTTCGCCGAGGGGGAAGGTGACGCCGGCAGTGGCCAGGTGGGACAGTTCGCCGAAGGACACGTCGCTTATGCTGGTGAAGGAGTTGACGGGGACGCCCTCCTCCCGGCCGATGCGCACATCCTCAATATCCTGCGGGGTGTTGGCGTGGCGTATGCCGTAGCTGCCGAAGAAATTGACGTCTTCCTTGCCGTAATTGAGGAGGATGTTGGCGTTGTAGCGGTCGAGGTTGCCCACATTGGCCTGTATGGAGCCGTTCAGGCCCTGCCGGTTGGCTTCTTTCAGGACGATATTGATGATGCCGCCGATGCCGTCGGGCCGGTATTTGGCCGAAGGGTTGGTAATCACTTCGATGCGCTCGATGGAGTTGGCCGGAATCTGCTGCAGGGCCGCCGCTCCGCCGGCGCGCAGCAGGGCGGAAGGCCGGCCGTTGACCAGATAGGTGATATTGGAAGTGCCCCTGAGGCTCACCTGCCCGTTGACGTCGACCGTTACCGAAGGCAGGTTCTGCAGAATCTCGGTAGCGGAACTCGTCTGCGCCAGAATATCCGCATCGACATTGTAAGTCCTTCGGTCCAGGCCCAGGTTAAGGGTAGATTTGGCGGCGGTGACTTCCACCTGCTCCAGCAGGCTGACGCTGATCTCGATGGGGATCTTTTTCAGGTCTACTTCCTGGCTGTTGCTGCTGATGGAGAACATCTTCGACCGGTGAGGCTCATACCCCATGAAATTGGTTTCCACATAATATTTGCCGTGGGCCAGATCGGTAAACCGGAATTCCCCTTTTTCGTTGGTAGTGGCCCCATCCAAGAGCTCTTCCTTATCGTGTTCGTGCAGCACCACATCCACAAATTCCATAGGTTCGCCGGTGGACTTTTCCACAATGACCCCGAATACTGCCGTGCCGGAATCGGGTTGGGCTATCGCGGCACTACTTATCAGGCAGACAGAAAAAAGTAAAATAGTCCTCATCGTACAGGTTTTAGAATCATCTGATGAACAGATCAATGAAAGAAAGATCAGGGACTCTGATAAGGGGGCAATAAGATCAAATAGTTTTCCTTACAAAGTTAGAGATAGATTTTGGAGAGAACTTGGAGAGCGGGAAATAATGCTTATTCACCCCAGGCGATGGACAGTTCATGCCAGCCGCTCTCATACGCATAGCTGGCTTTGAACCCGTAAATATCGCAGATTTCCTTGACGATGGCCAGCCCCAGGCCCAGCGAAGGGCTGGCGTCGGCGCCTTTGCGGAAGCGCTCGAAAAGGGCTTCCGGCGCGACATTCAGGGGGGCGCCGGTATTGCGTACGCGAAGTTGCTTTTCCTTCAGGGCTATCTCTATGCTGCCATCGGGTAGGTTGTGTTTGATGGCATTGGCCAGCAGGTTGTTGAGCAGCACTTCCGCCAGGGTGGGGTCCATGACCATGGACACTTCGGCCAGGCTGGTGCGGACGGACAGGTTTTTGGCGGTGATGAGCGGCTCCAACTGGTCGAGCTTTTTTTCGATGAGCGCCTTCAGGCCCAGCTCATGGGCGTCGGAATACTGGCGGTTTTCAATGCGGGCCAGCAGCAACAGGGAATTGTTGAGCTTGGAAAGGCGGCTGGTGGCTTCCTGAATATGCTGAATGGCCTGTAGTTCTTTTTCGGCCCGCCCCTCCTGCTGTATGAGCAGTTCGACCTTGCTTTTGATAATGGCCAGGGGGGTCTGGATCTCGTGGGAAGCATTTTCCGTGAACTGCTTCAGCGAGCGGTAGTCCCGGAGCACTTTGGTGGTCATCAGCTCGAGGGCGTGATTCAGCACCTCGAATTCTTCGATGCGGGTTTTGGGAGGGGAGAGCGGTTCCCCTTTGTCAAAAGTGAATCCCCTTATTTGCCGGATGGTCTGATAAAAAGGCCTCCACAGCCGCAGAGACAGATAGCGGTTGAACAGGTTGATGGCCAGCAGCAGCAGGAGCAATATGCCCAGCACGGCGAACAGGCTGGTCATGATCAGGGCCTCGCTGTCCAGTTTGGTATGGCTGAGCGAGATGCGGTAGGGCTTTTCCCTGATCTGGCTGTGGAAGACAAATTTCCGGTAAGGCACAAATTCCGTCTCGATGGAATCCCAGATAGAGGTGTCCATGAAATTTCTGTAGCCTCTAAGTTCGGAGACGGGGCTTATTTCGATCACATCGTCGGAGATGACCACTACCGGCGGCATGCTGTCCATTTCGGCCAGTTGAAATTCCAGCGCCGGCCTGGCGTCCATCAGGCGCTCATCGGTCTCTACACCTATGAAATAGCTGAGCATCAGGTAGGTTATACACCCTCCCAGAGCGAAGAGCAGCACGGAAAACATCAGGTAATATCGCCCGGTGGCCTGCAGCAGCTTCACTGGCCGGAGAATTTATAGCCCATGCCATAGACGGCCTGAATGTAGTCCTCCGTGCCGGCATTGACCAGTTTTTTGCGCAGGTTCTTGATGTGGGAATAGATGAAATCGAGGCTGTCGAGCATGTCGGCCTGGTCGCCGGCCAGGTGCTCGGCGATGCTCTCTTTGCTCAGCACCCGGTTGCGGTTGGCCAGGAAGTACAGCAGCAGGCGGTACTCCGAGCGCGTCAGGTTGAGGGGCTGGCCGCCGACATGTACTTCCTGCTTGTCCATCCAGACGCTGATCTCGTGAAAATCAATGCGCTGCTCCCCGTTGAAGTGCTTGCGCCGCAGCAGCGCCTTGATGCGGGCGTTGAGTTCGGAAAGGTGGAACGGCTTGGCCAGGTAATCGTCCGAGCCGATCTCCAGCCCTTTGATCTTATCGTCCAGCGAATGCCTGGCGGAAATGATGATGATCCCGGCCCTGGAGTGTTCTTTTTTAAGCGTCCGGATCACCTCCAGGCCGCTACCGCCGGGCAGGGTAATGTCCACCAGAATACAATCGTATTCGTATGCTCCCGACTTGAGCATGGCGTCAGTAAAGCTGGGGGCCACCTCGCAGAGATACCCGTCCTGCTGCAAATACTGCTCGATGGAGCTGGCCAGCGCCGGTTCGTCCTCGATGATCAGGATTTTCATGCCCCGAATTTAGCGAATAATTTTGGAGGGAATTGGGATTGGGTTGTTGGCCCTGTCGTTTTGGCCGGAGGCGGAGAGGGGAGGCGCCCAAAACGGGAGGGCGGGCCGGACAATGTGAAGAACCGGCAGGCCTCTGCACAGGCGCCTAACCAACAAAATCCAGGAAATTCTCCCTGTTGACTAATTGGAAGCTGGCAGTTTCGTAAGTTTCCAGCCAGGATGCAGGGGCTTTGGTGTTATATTCTGGGCCTCATC
>CAZAXA010000119.1:7391-12674 GCA_964488965.1 uncultured Phaeodactylibacter sp.
AGTTCAAAAGCGGAAGAACCTGTAGCGATAACCTTTAATTGGGGAAGGCTGTCATGTATGATCTTAAGATTGATGCCTATATCCGGAATATTCTGGGCCTCATCAATAAATATTAATTCGTGATCACCGATCAATTCTTTCATCTTGAGCAGGTCCCGGCTGGAAAGCACTTCTATGTAACTAAGTTGATCGGCGTTTATCTCCAGTTTTTTGAAGTGGATGGCGCTAAGAATTTCACGCATTAAGGTCATTTTTCCCACTTGTCTGGGGCCATACAATATAATAAATAATCTTGTTTTGGGATATCAATGCATCCATTAACCGGGCGGTAATCTTCCTGGGGATCATCTGGAAAAATTTTGGTTCATTGACAAAATTAATGCTCATTTTGTCAATGAACCATCAAAATTAAATCTATTTCTGTCAGCTATCTTATTATTATTTTTCAAGTTCCTGAAAAATAAGATTTCTGCCCGCTAAAAACTCCCCCGCACCGCCAGCACCAGGTTCCTCCCTGCCCCCGCCAGGCCCGACGAATACGGCTGATAACGCTGGTCGGTAATATTCTCCAGCCCTGCGGTGATGGAGAAGTTGTCCGTCAGTTGGTACTGGGCGCGGAAGTTCAGGGTGTGCCAGGCCGGGGAGTAGGGGTTGCCGTTCGCATCCTTTGCGTAGAGGTAGTCCTTGCTGCGCTCTTCCTGTGGCATTTCCTCGTAGGGCACTTCCCCGTTGAAGAGGGCGTTCAGCTCCAGCCGCAGGCGGTTTGTGGAGTATTTCAGGCGGGCAATGCCAAACCAGGGCGCGGCATGCCGCAGGGGGCTGGTGGAGCCGTCGTCCAGTTCCTCCTCGCCCTTCTGGTAGTTGAAGCGGGCGGATAGGCCGAAACCGGCGGGCAGTTTGGCCTCCAGGCCTGCCTGAAATCCCCATACGGTGGCCCGGGCGGCATTCTGAATGGCCTGCACCCGGCTGAGTTCGCCGTCGTAAACGATGCTGTCCTGCCCGTTGAGGGTGAAGTTGCGGCGCACCAGGGCATTGTCGAGGATGGTGTAGAAGCCCGTCAGGTCTGCCTTGAGCACTTTGCCGAACACCCGCGCCATGCCTGCTTCGGCATTATAGGCGTACTCGGCCTCCAGCCCCGGGTTGGGCACGGCCACCGATCCCGGCTCCGAATCGAACACCTTGCCCACGTCGTCCACGTTGGGCGACCGGAAGCCGGTGGAGGCGTTGGCGCTCAGTTGCCATTCGGGCGTTAGGTTATACACCAGGCCCAGGCTGCCCGTCAGGGCGCCGGCATTGAGGCTGGCGGTAGTGAAGGGAAAGGGAAAGAAAGTAGTGTCGAACGCTGCATCCAGAGCGAACTGGCCATAGCGCCCGCCGGCCTGCAGCAGCAGCTTTTCCGTAGCGTCGAACTGCCAGGTGAAATAGACGGCGTACGACTCCCAGGTGGATTGCGGATAGCGGGCGGGCCCGGCCCCGGCAATGCCCGTGCGGATGTCCTCGTTCGTCCCGCCGGAGTTCACGTCGTTGAAGACGGCTTCCAGGCCGTAGAGGAGCCGGTGGCGCCCGCCCAGGGCCTTGCTGAAGTCAAAATTAGCGGAGTAGGCGTTCACCTTTTCCACCCGCCGCCGCCGCTCGCTGTCGTTGAAGTCGCGGTCGATGCGGCTCTCTTCGAAGAACTGATGGGCCAGGTTGAGGTGGAACTGGTCGTAGGCCCCTCCCGGCGCCTGATGGCTGATGCTCAGGTGGTTCATCATCCACAGCTGGGGGCCGTAGCGCCACTCGGCGCTGCGGGGCAGGCCGTTGCGGTAGCGCAGCAGCCGGTCGTAGCGGCTGTAACCGGTAGTGGCGGAATAGTGGAAGGCATAGGTAAAATCCCAGGCTTCGCCCGGCCGGAAGCGAATCTTCTGCATGAGGTTGGTTTGGGAATAGCCGGAGGGCTTTTGCACCAGCGGGTCATCGTTGGGCAGCACCCGGTCTTCCCCCTCGCTGTGCTGCACGTATTCCGGGCGCAGGTATTCCTCCGGCCCGTGGCTGCCCATGCGCAGGTCGCCATAGCGGTTGTGGGAAAAGCTGGACAGCAGGGCCCATTTTTTCCAGCCGATACTGGCGTCGGCATGGCCGGAGAACTCCTCGTTGGCCGTAGCGTAGCGGAGGGCGCCCCGGCCCTTGACGAGCGCCTTTTCATCGAGCGTCATCTGAGGCGTCAGGGTGTAAAAGCTCATCACCCCGCCGATGGCGTCGCTGCCATAAATCACCGAGCCCGGGCCGAAGAGCACCTCGGTGCGTTCGGTGGCGAAAGGGTCGAGGGAGATGACGTTCTGCAGGTTGCCGCTGCGGAAGATGGCCGTATTCATGCGCACGCCGTCCACCGCGATCAGCAGGCGGTTGGTGGCGAAGCCGCGGATCATGGGGCTGCCGCCGCCCTGCTGGCTCTTCTGGATGAACACCTGCCCGGAACTGCCCAGCAGGTCGGCGGCCGTCTGCGGGTTCTGCAGGGCTACCTCCCGCGCAGAAATGGCAGCCACATGGGCGGGCGTCTGCCGGCGCCCCTGCTCCCATTTTGTGGCGGAAACGACCACCTCGTCCAGCGATATGTTGGCAGGGCTGAGGAATAATTCGAAACCGGCCTTTTCCAGTTCCGCAAAGTTCAGCGTACGGGACTCGTAACCGATGAGGCGAACCTCTATCTTCCCGGCGCCGGCGAAGGCGGAGACATCGGCCCGGCCGCGGGCGTCGGTGGCGGCAAAAGCTTCGGGCGCCTCGCTGTAAAGGGTGGCGAATTCCAGGGGCTCCCGGCTTTCGGCGCTTTTGATGGTGAGAATCTGGCTTGTGCCTGTTGTGTAAAAAGCCAGTAAGTATAGTAGAAAGAGAGATTTCTTCATGTACGTAAGGTTTGAGCAAGCCTTAAAAAATAAGTTTACTACTAAGTAGGCGGATGCCAGATATATAATGCTATGCTGCTCTAAGGCCTGTGGCCAGTATGTGCAGACTGGAGCGCAGGCCTCCAGGCCCGCAAAAAGGAACCAGATTAAGTAAAAATTTTCAACGCGGGCCTGGATGCCCACGCTCCAAATCGCGCTAAACACATACTATGGCCTGCCTGTTTATCGTTTGGCCTGGCGATCAGGATGATCGCGGCACGAATAAACGCAACAAGCCCATCCCCGTATGGAGACAGGCAAAAAGAGGAGCGAAACAAACCTTATACTTCAGGAGGAGGGGCGGCAGGAGGCGTGGAGAACAGCCCCGAAGAAGAGGCGTGAAAAAAAACAGCTCTGTTTTTTTCCCATACCGCCGGGGCCCAGGAAGGCCCTTCCACGCAAAAGAGAGAATGATAAAAGTGGATCAGCCGCTGCGCATTGCCGGCGGCAGCAGGATCGTCCTTCAGGGGTCGGGCCAGGAGGCGGCGCAGTTCCTGCTCGAGCCGGCTCTCGGCATGGTCCCGGTAACAGGTGAACCGAATGCTGTCGCCCTCGATATCCATTTTCACAACGTCATACATCTGGCCCTGGTACTCGAATTCGCGTTCGTCTTCCCACTCCAGTAATGCTTCGGCATCCGTTTTCGACAGCTTTAACTCCATCAGATCAGAAGGATCCATGCCGGCGAGCAGGCGCGCTTTCACTGTTTCTTTCACCTGGTGTTTCTGCCAGGCAAAGAACATATAGGCCAGGCCGGAGGGGCATAGCAGGACGAGCAGGAGGGGCGATATGTGGAGGAGCTTTCGCAAAAGTGGCCGCTCGGTTTTTACTACGCGAAGATAGTAAAGAAAAGGCGAAATTATTATTTGGGAATCCGTCCTCTCGTATGATACCCCAGCTACCTGTCTAAGGTTGGACAGAGGTTGGGGGGACTGTGTACGTTGTACGGTCCCGGCGGCGGCCCGGGGTGGTGTACGGTGTACGAAGCATCACCTCGTTGTCCAACCTTAGACGGGTAGCCGATACCCCACACTTTGTTGATGAAACAGGTATTAATTTTTACGGCCTACCGTAAAAATTAGGGCTAATTTTTACGGTCTACCGTAAAAATTAATTACTTTTAGAAAAAACTATATGATTCCCCGATTTCAGGAAGCCAAGCTGAAGGAAGAATTGACTCGATCCAATAAAGTGATTGTATTATACGGAGCCCGGCAGGTAGGCAAGACAACTTTAGTAAAAAAGATATTAAAGGAATTTAGTGGCAGGATACTGGAGATCAATGCAGACCGGCAGCCATTTGTAGAAGCATTATCAAGCCGTGGCCTCGAAAAATTAAAGGGCCTGGTAAGCGGTTACGGCCTCTTATTCGTCGACGAGGCACAACGGATACCCGATATTGGGATCAACTTAAAAATTCTCCACGACGAACTGCCCGAGCTCAAAATACTCATTACAGGTTCTTCCTCTTTGGACCTGGCTGATCGAATAAAGGAACCCCTGACCGGCCGTACCTGGACTTATCGGTTGTATCCTGTTTCAGTTGGGGAATGGCAGCAATACACTGGGGCAAACAATTTTGAACTAGCTATGAAGCTGGAGGAATGGCTGTTGTTTGGCATGTATCCCGAAGCTTTGTTATTTGAGAATTACGAGAGAAAAGTTCAGTATTTGCAGGAGTTATCGGGGGCCTATCTCTATAAGGATATTCTTGCTCTGGGTAATATCAAATATCCTGAAAAACTTCGCCAACTGCTAAAACTGCTTGCCTTCCAAACTGGAAACCTCGTTTCTATACATGAATTGTCGAACTCACTCGGCATCCACCGGGACGCCGTACTGAATTACATCGATCTTTTGGAAAAGGCATTTGTGATCTTCCGCCTTGGCGGGTTCAGCTACAACCTAAGGAAAGAGGTCGTCAAAATGGACAAGATATTCTTTTATGACCTCGGTATCCGGAATGCGTTGATCGAAAATTTTGCGCCTGTTCATTCCCGGAACGACATCGGCCAGCTTTGGGAAAATTTCCTGATCGCAGAACGCCGGAAAAAAATGGAATATCAACGGCTTTACGCCAATACCTACTTCTGGCGGACCTATTCCGGCGCGGAGCTCGACTATCTCGAAGAAAGAGGCGGCCAGCTTTTCGGCTTCGAGTTTAAATGGAAATCTGCCCGGGGAAAGGCGCCCGCCGCCTGGCTGGAAACTTATGACAATGCTTCTTATCAACTGGTCAACCGGGATAATTTCCTGGAGTTTGTGCTTTAGTTAGTAATGGAGTAATTTTTATTTTGAAAAGTGAAACGAGCGCCGCATCCGGCACATGCGTTCACCTCTCCCCCGAGATCAGTTTCAGCGC
>CAZAXA010000119.1:12684-14083 GCA_964488965.1 uncultured Phaeodactylibacter sp.
GTCGTCGTAAGCCCCGTTATTTTGGTTATTGAAAATGAGAAAGGTAATGTCCATGCCCGGAAAATAGCGAAATTCGAAATTTACGCCTCCGGTTGTGCCGCCATGCCCGTAAGTCGCCTCCTGAGCATGTTTTTCAAGGATAAACCCCAGGCCGTAGGGTTGAGCATCCTTTGCGCCCGCCGTCCAGTCTGTCGTCATCTGCTTCAGGCTTTCGGGGCTTATCAATTGATGGGTTTTCAGCGCTGTGCAAAAGTTCAGCATATCGGCGGCATTGGAATAACAGCCCCCGGCGGGCGAGCCTTTTTTGAAATGCCTGGCGATTTGCCACCCCCCGCCCTCCTGCCGGGCATAGGGTACGGCAAGCGGCAGGCCGGCATCGGCGTGATCGAACCAGCCGCTGTGCTCCATGCCCGCTTTTTTTAAAATATGCTCGTCGATGTATTGATAATAATCCTGCCCGCTCACCTTCTCGACGACACTGCCGAGCAGCATAAAATTGGAATTGGAATATCCGAACTCCGCGCCCGGCTCGAACTGGAACCCTTCCTTGTAGATCAGCGGCAGAAACTGGCGCCAGTCGGTGAAATTATACATGGCAGGCTCATTTTCCGCTGTCCAGTATTCGGCAATGCCGGAAGTATGGGAGAGCATTTGCTGTAGAGTAACCTGCTCTGCCCGGGCCCTGCCGGGGAAGTCGGGAAAGTAATCGGCGAGCTTGTCCGTAAGCTTCAGCCTACCCTGCTCCTGCAGCTGCATGATAGCGATGGCAGTGAACATCTTACTGCCCGAGGCCATCCCGAACAGCGTTTCCGCATTGATCTTTTTCGACCGCCCGATGTCTGCAAGGCCCCAGTGTTTTTCAAAAAGCACCTGGCCGCCCTGCGCGATCAGGATGCTGCCGGACAGGCCGTTCTCGCGCTCCAGCTTTTCGATGTAGCCGTTCAGCCAGTCCAGTGTTTCCCGTTGCCCGATGCTGCCATTGGGCAGGGCAATGGGCTCGGCGACCTCCGCTACGAAAACCATCTGTGCAATGCGCCGCGGCGGCGCCGGGTCGAGGTAAAACTGAAAGTCGTTCCACATCGCTTCGCCCTTTTTCCGGGCATAGATATGCAGCACATAGGCCGTGCCTGAAGGTTTTTCAAAGACGAGCTGTTCGCTGTGATGGTATTCAAGAGGGGCATATAATTCATGCAGTTTTTTAAAATGCCCGACGATGCGCGGCAAGCCTGTTTTTTCGAGCGTAGCAGCGGCGTACACCTCCTGTGCGATGGTTTCCTGCACAGCGGCATCGGCGGCATTGACGGCTTCTATGAAGCGGCTGCCCAACCGTTCTGCCTCAGGTGGCTGGCACCCGGCCGCCTGGGCGAACAGGAGGGAAAAAGAGAAAACGAGGTAAAGG
>CAZAXA010000120.1:0-14058 GCA_964488965.1 uncultured Phaeodactylibacter sp.
TCCGCAAAGCGGATCAGATACTGGTTATCGAGAAAGGGCGGATCGTGGAGCGGGGCGATCATCAGGATCTGATTGAAAAGCAGGGGCGGTATTATGAGTTGTACACATACCAGGCGCGGATATGACGCCAGGTTTGAGAACCTTACCGTTGCTCTGCGTAGAATAGGTTCTTAAACCTGGCCTTCGCGCCACGATAATCCTGATCGTCCGAACCCCTACCACGCCAGGTTTAAGAACCTATCTACACGGGACAGGGGATAAGGTTCTCAAACCTGGCTACCCCCCAAACCCCACCGCATGCACCATCGGCAGATAATTGCTCAGCACTTCCCAGGAATCCCCCCGATCCGGTGAAAAGAACACATTGCCCGTCGTCGTCCCGAACACCACATCCTCTCCGGTAGCGGCCAGGGCGTGTCGGTAGACGATATCGTAGCAAAACGCCTGCGGCAGGCCTTTGCGCAGGGTTTGCCAGCTCTTTCCCCCATCATCGGTGCGGCAGATGCAGAGGCTGTGGCCTACCGCCGTGCGGATTTCGTCGCTGATGGCGGGCGCCACCCAGGCCTGCCGGGGGTCGTCTTCCGCCACGGCGACAGCGAAACCGAAGCGGGCAGGCCCTTCGGGTTCGGAGACGTCGGCCCAACTTGCGCCGCCGTCGGTGGAAACGAAGATGCCACAGTGGTTCTGCTGCCAGAGCACATCGGGATTGGAAGGGGCGGCCAGGAGCAGGTGCGGGTCGTGGCCCACCTCGGCGTAGGGGTCGGGCAGGAAGTCGGCGCGCAGGCCCTGGTTGCGGAAGGCCCAGCTCTGGCCGGCGTCCCGGCTCTCCAGTACGCCCGCCACACTGATGCCGATATACAGATGATCTTCATCGCGTGGGTCCACCACTATGGAGTGGATGCCGGGCTGGTCGAAGCCGCCGCCGAACCATTGTTTGGGGCGTGTCGGATGGTTCCAGAGGGATTGCACCAGTTCGAAGCTGTCGCCGCCGTTCTCGCTGCGGAACAGGCCGCCGGGGATGGTGCCCAGCCAGAGGCGCCTGGGATGGGAATGGCCGCCGTGCTGAAGGCTCCAGATGTATTTGGTGGCGGCGGGTACGCCTTCCTTGACTTCTGCTCCTTCCGGATAGGCGGGCGCGGGTACTTCCTCCCAGGAAGCGCCCCGGTTGAACGAGCGGTGCAGCTTGACGCCCCAGTGGCCGTGGTCGAGGCAGGCCCACCAGGTTCCATGGCGTTCATCTTCGTAAGTGAAAGTGACGGGGATGCCGTCGAAATGGCTGCCGGCGACGGCCCAGCCGCCAGGGCGGCGGGCGCAGACGATAAGGCCTTTGCGGGTGCTGAGGAATAAGGTGTTCTTGCTGGCCATGCCTTGAATATTATTTTTTGAAACAATCGGGTTTGCCTCCCAATTTACGGAAAAAAACAGCTAAATACGAGGCCGTTCCTTTATATTTATCCCCTCACACCAACCACGAAAACCATGCGGGCCGCCGCCACAGCTATCGCCCTTTTACTGCTGCTTGCTTTCACCTTTCGAGAGGATACTTTCTATCCTCAGGGGTATTTCTCCCGGCCGGTAGCCGGGGAACTTCGCCTGTCGGGCGCCTTCGGAGAACTGCGCCCGGGCCACTTCCACGGCGGCATAGATGTAAAGGGTAAAGTAGGGCAGCCCCTGTTTGCGGCGGCGGAAGGCTATGTTTCCCGCATTACTGTGTCGCCGAATGGTTATGGCAAGGCCGTCTACCTGGCACATCCCAACGGTTTCCAAACTCTGTACGCTCATATGTACAGCTTCAACCCAGAGCTGGAGGCCTATGTCAAGGGACATCAGTATGCGGAGCAGTCTTATTCGGTAGACCTGCGGCCCGGGCCAGGGCAGTTCGCTTTTGAGAAAGGGGAGAGGATCGGGTTTATGGGCATGACCGGCTATTCCTTAGGCCCCCACTTGCATTTTGAGGTTCAGGACAAGGAAGAAAAGCTGCTGATCAACCCGCTGAACTTCGGCCTGCCGGTAGCCGACCACCGTGCGCCTGTGATGAAGCGCCTCCGCCTGTACGCGATTGACGAACGGGGCGGGCCCTCCGCTGTGGAAGACAGGCTGGCTCGGGCCCAGGGGCCGGGATTTTATCGCCTGCCCGGAAGCGATACCCTCTACACCCAAGCCGCCCTCACCGGCCTGGGCCTGGAAGTGTTTGACCAGCAGGATGCGGCTTCCAACCAGAACGGCATTTACACCCTTAAACTGTTCCAGGGCGATTCGCTGCTGTTTTTTTTCCACATGCAGCATTTCCTCCGGGAGGAAACCCGTTACCTCGACGCCCACCTGGATTATGCTGCTCTGCAGAAAGAGGGCGCCTATATACACCGTTGTTACCGGATGCCGGGCAATGCCCTGTCCAATTATGAGAAGGAGGAGAGCGTCCTTAGGCTGAAGCCAGGCGAAGCGGCGCCACTTCGCCTGGAGGCCGCCGACAAGGCAGGCAATACGGCGGTTTTATCCTTCTGGCTTAAGCGAATTCCCGGCGAAGTGGAAGCGCGGCGGCCTTTTTACAACTACTTGTTGCCCTGGGATGAGGCCAGCATCGTACAAACACCTACCCTGTTTCTGCACTTTCCGGACAGCTGCTTCTACGAGGATTTCTACCTCCACTACGAGCCTGTGCTGGAAGATTCTTACGGCGTCTATTCCCTGGTGCACCACATCGAGGGCCCTCCCACGCCGGTCAGGCAACCCTTCGCTATCGCCATCCGCCCTACGCTGCTCATCCCGGATGACCTCATCGGGAAGGCCTTTGTAGCCTGCTGTGAGGGCGGAGGCGCCATAGTCAACTGCGGGGGCGAATGGAAGGAGGGGGCGCTGCACGCCGAAGCGCGCGCCTTCGGCCCCTATTGCATTATGGCCGATGACGTGCCTCCATCCATCCAGCCCCTCAACTTCCGCCAGGATTTGAGCCGGGCGGCCTCCCTGGCGTTTCAGATCAGCGATAATGTGGAAGGACAAACCCTGGAATATCGCGGAACGATCGACGGAATGTGGGTGTTATTCGAGTATGACGCCAAAAACAGGCGGCTTGAACATCTTTTTGAAGATACCCTGGCGCCTGGCGAACACCAGCTGAGGCTGGAAGTAAAGGATGTCATGGGCAATGTTGGGGTGTTTGAACGGGGCTTCCGGCGTTAGGAAATACGGGGAAACAGATGGAGATAATAGAATATGGATCAACCGCATTTCCGCGCATTTCAAAATCCTCCGAAGCTCCTGGTTTTATTATTTCTTTAACATTTCCTGTCCCAACGGCCATTAATCTTCCGTCGTCCTGTTTGCAGACCAAAAGCGCAAAGCCATGAAAACGATCCGCTTTTTTCACCTTCTTGCCTTGTTTGCCCTGCTGTCTTTTGCCTGTAATCATGATGATGACAGCTACGCCTGCCAGGCAACGGAACCTTCCGATGATTGCGCATGCTATCAGATATATGCCCCCGTATGCGGTTGTGACGGCGTGACCTATGGCAACGATTGTATTGCCGGGTGCCATGGGATTTCCGATTACGTGCCGGGCGAATGTGGAAACTAAATTTGAAAAGCAAAAACAAAATGCCATGAAAAAGATAATCCCGTTGTTCCTCCTGATGCCGGGGGTGTTGTTGCTCTTCACCCACTGCAACAAGGAAGATGACAGCAAAGGCCCGGGCCTGGCGGCGGGCCTCGACTGTGAGGCCAATGCCGAAGCCTGCCGGCTGAGCGCAGCAAATACGGAATTCGGCTTTAACCTCTTCCGGGAATTACATGAGGATGCCCCGGAGGATAATATTTTCATCTCGCCGCTGAGCGTTGCCACCGCCCTGTCCATGACGGTGAACGGCGCCGAAGGGCAGACCCGCGCCGATATGATGGCCACGCTGGAGCAGAACGGCCTCAGCCTCGAACAGGTCAACGAAGGCTTCCGGCAGTTGCTCACCCTGCTGCCTGCCCTCGACCCGGAAGTGCAGCTGCTGCCGGCCAACTCTATCTGGTACCGGCAGGGCTTCCCGGCCAAGGAAGGTTTCCTGAATATCAACCGTGATTATTACGACAGTGAAGTAGCTGCACTGGACTTTTCCAACCCGCAGGCCCGGATCACCATCAACAACTGGGTGAAGGATAATACCAACGGCCTGATCGAGTCGATCGTCGACGAGGCCATTCCCGGCAACGTAGTGATGTACCTCATCAATGCCGTTTATTTCAAGGGCGCCTGGCGCCATCCCTTCGACCCGGAATTTACCGGCCCGGCAGAGTTTCAGTTGGAAAGCGGCGCAACTACGGAGGTGGATATGATGAACTACGGGCAGGGGGCCCTGCCCTACTTCGAAAATGAGCTTTTCCAGGCCATTGACCTGGCCTATGCCGACTCCGCCTTCACTATGAGCGTCTTCCTGCCCAGGCCCGGCCATTCGGTTGACGAAATCATCAGCCAGCTGAATAATGCCAACTGGGAGCAGTGGATGCAATCGTTCGTGGATCAGGAATTGCTCTTCTCCTTCCCTAAGTTCAAGATGAAATATGAGGAGAGCCTGGTCAAGGTGCTCACCGACATGGGTATGGGCATTGCCTTCGCACCCGGCCTGGCCGATTTTACCGGCATCGCCGATGCTTCGCTGAATATCGATGAGGTAAAACACAAGGCGGTTATCGAAGTGAACGAAGAGGGCAGCGAAGCGGCGGCCGTCACCTCCGTAGTTATAATAGAGACCTCCATACCGCAGATACCTGTAATGTACGTCAACAAACCCTTCGTCTTCGCCATCCGGGATGCACAGGCCAATGGCATCCTCTTCATCGGAAAGATGATGGACCCGAATGAAAATTAACCCGCAGGCCGGCGCCGCCTGAACGGCAAGCCGGCGGCTATTCTCTCAACTAATTCTCCATTTCTTGTAAACTAATGCCCCGGCCTGCTGCGCCGGGGCTTTTTATTTTGGCTTCGTGAACTTCCATCACCTCAAAGCACTTCTACAAGAGTTACAAAACCCAATTGTATGAATTCAGAAAAATGGAGGTCCAGGAAAGTAGCCATCGTCGGTGCAGGAGATGTGGGCGCCACTTTTGCCTTTTCACTGGCACAGAGCGGCCTGGCCGACGAGATAGCCCTGATCGACCTCAATGAGAAACTGCTGGCCGGACAGGTGCTCGACCTTTCTCACGGCCTGCCCTATTATCCGCCCGTAAACATTTACGAAGGCACGCAAGAAGACTACGCCGATGCCCAGTCCATCGTCATCACGGCAGGCGCCAGCCAGCGCCCCGGAGAATCGCGCCTTGGCCTGCTGCAGCGAAATGCACGCATCATGGAAAGCATCATCGACGATATTGTGGAGCAAGAATCCAAAGCTGTGGTCATCGTAGTGGCCAACCCGGTAGATATCCTCACCCGGGTTGCTCTGGATCGTTCGGGTTGGGACAGGAGCCGCATCATAGGCTCCGGCACCGTCCTGGACAGCGCCCGCTTCCGCTACCTCATCAGCCGGTACTGTGGCGTAGGGGTACATAATGTGCATGCCTATATCCTGGGCGAGCATGGCGACAGCGAGTTCGCAGCCTGGTCGCTGACCAACATCGGAGGGATACCGGTGGATGCTTATTGTATGGAAAACGGCACAAAGGAAAAATGGATGAAAGGGCGCGCTGAGATCGAAGAGCAGGTCCGCCATTCCGCCTACCACATCATCGACAACAAGGGCTCCACCTACTTCGCAGTGAGCCTCGCCCTGGTGCGGATCATTGGGGCTATCCTGCGCAACCAGAGCAGTGTACTGACCGTTTCAACTCTGTTGCAGGGTGAATACGGCCAGGAAGGCGTCTGCATCAGCGTACCCTGCCTGGTCGGCGGCGATGGGGTGAAGCGCATTGTTCAGGCCGCGCTCCCGGAGGAGGAGGCGGCAGCCCTGGCAAGGTCGGCAGAAGTGTTGCGTAAGGCATACAGCGAAATAGCCTGACCGTTATTTCTTCTCCTCTTCTTTTTTCTTCTCCAGCAGGGGCTTCACCGGCAGAGAATCCAGCACCGTTTTGATCTCGGGTTTTTCCGGTTTTTCCGGTTTGGGAGGCTTGTGGAGGGTATCCCGTTCGAGGCGGGCCTCCAGGATGAGGATGGAGTCGGCGAGCTTGCTGGCTTCTTCCAGCACCTGTTCATAGCAGCGCTGCATGCGGGTTTGCCGGTAGGCCTGTACGCGCTTGGCCACTTCTTCTTCGATGACGGCCTGGACGGCCTTCTGGTTGCGGTCGTCTTCGCCGCAGCCCGGCAGCGCCAGGACACAGAGCAGGGTAAAAATGATCCGGCGCCTCATTATTCTTTGCGTTGAATTCTGGCCCTCAGTTTCTCTTCTTCCAACCTGCGCACACGTACCAGGGAGTCGACCGAGCGCTGCAGGAATTCCGCCTTGGAGGCCTCGCAAATACTGTCCATGATGGGCCGCATGCTGTCGATCTGCCGGGTGGCCAGAGTATCGATGCGGATGCGCTCCCGGGAGGTCAGCCGGATGGGGGCCTCTTCCGGCGGCTCGCAGCTCGCCAGCAGAGCGATAAACAGGGTGATGGCAAGCAGGCTCTTAGCGCTCATCGAGGTCGATCACTTTTTTACGCAGTTCGAAGTTTTTGCCGAGGTAGACCTTGCGCACCATCTCGTCGGCAGCCAGCTCTTCGGCCGTTCCCGCCTTGAGAATGCTTCCTTCGAACATCAGGTAGGCCCGGTCGGTGATCGACAGGGTCTCCTGCACATTGTGGTCGGTGATCAGGATGCCGATGTTCTTGGTCTTCAGCTTGGCGACGATATACTGAATGTCTTCCACCGCAATGGGGTCGATGCCGGCGAAGGGCTCATCCAGCAGGATAAACCTGGGGCTGGTGGCCAGGGCGCGGGCGATCTCCGTCCGGCGGCGCTCTCCGCCCGAAAGGGTGTCGCCGCGGCTTTTGCGCACCTTTGCCAGGCCGAACTCATCGATCAGCTCTTCCATGCGCTCACGCTGCTCGGCCCTGCTCAGGGTGGTCATTTCCAGCACTGCCTTCACATTATCCTCCACGCTCAGCTTCCGGAATACCGACGGCTCCTGCGGCAGGTAGCCAATGCCCCGCTTGGCGCGCTGATACATGGGCAGGTTGGTGATATTTTCCTCCTCCAGAAAGACCTCGCCGACGTTTGGCTTGATGAAGCCCACCACCATGTAGAAGGTGGTCGTCTTGCCCGCCCCGTTCGGCCCCAGCAGGCCGACGATCTCCCCCTGATGCACTTCCAGGGATACATTGCGAACCACCTCGCGGCGGCCGTAAACTTTTACCAGATTCTCAGTCCTCAGTATCATGCGGTTCGGTTCGAAGCTCAAATTCATTCCTTCATTTTTACCCGCCAAAGCTTTAGCGAAGGCGGGCCCTCAATCAATATACTCTATTTTCCGCAAAAACCGGAAGCCCACCGTCAGCTCGAAGGTCAGGTTGCGGATGCGGCGCTCGGGAATAGTGCGCGAATTGCCGGTGTACGGATCGAGCACGTTGGGAATCTCCGGCTGTTCGTACTGATAGGAGAAGTCCGGATTGACGGTAAATTCGATCAATGCTCCTACGTATTCCGAAAAGGGAACCTCGACGCCGCCGCCCAGGGTTACCCCGTAGTTGATCTCCCGGATGAACTGGGTATCGTCGATCGGATAGATGGCGTAGGCCGGGTTGGCTTCAATGAAGCGGGTATATTCCCCGAGGTTGGTCGACAGGGTATAGTCCAGGCGAATCCCCAGCGCGTAGTATGCCTTACTGTTGCCACTGCCCAGCGGGAACTTTTGCCTGGCGCCTCCCGTCAGCGAGAGGTTGTTGAAAATAAACTCCCGCGCCGGCGGCCGGAACGGCTGCCCGTTAATGAGGTTTGTAAACAGCCGGTTACGAATAGCGCTCCCCTTCTGATGATACCCCAGTTGTGCAAAGACGCCAAAGGCATTTTCCTCCGTTATCGACTCGATGAAAGCGATGCCATGGTATTTGAACAAGGGGTCCTGCTCGAAGCCCTCCCACTGCTGCAGGCCGATGGACGGCCCTCCTTTGATGCCAAAAGCGAAGCCGCCCTGGGCCCGGCTTTGCAATGCCAGCGCGGCCAGGATCAAAAAGGGAAGTATAATTCTTTTCATTTATCTGTTTTTATTTTCAACATCCTGAGATAACGCCCTGCAAAGGTGGCACTTTTTACATAAAAAACGAAGACGGGAAAGGACTTGGGAGGTGGAGACAGGATTAACAGGATTGACAGCTTATCTCTGATTGTCGCTGGCAGAGCGGCAGAAAAGTTCCCATCCCGTCAATAATCCTGTCAATCCTGTCCAGATCAAAACCTGTCAATCCTGTCTGAAGTCACCGCACCCGCACCCGCTGTCCGATGTTGATGGTATTGGATGTCAGGCCGTTCAGCCGCTTCAATTCTTCCACGGTCGTATTGTAACGACGGGAGATGTTGTAGAGCGTGTCTCCTTTCTCTACGGTATGGTAAAGGGTGGCCGGCGGATTGGGAACTGCCTCCTCTTCTTCGCCGAAGCCTTCATCCGGTTTTACGGGTTCCTTTTTTTCTTCCGTTACCGGGGGGTTGGTGGGCGCCGGCTCTTCGGTGGCCGGTATTTCCGGCTTCACCGGCGGGCGGTCTTTCACGGGCGGGGTGGGCAGCGGCGCCTTCACTTCATCGGGTTCTTTTTCCGGCATATCCACCTCCCCATCAAAGTCGACCTCCCCGTCTTCATCTTCATCGGGCGCGGCGACGGCGGGTTTTTCCTCCTTAATAGTTGGGGGCGGCGCCTCGCTGGCTAACCTGGGCCGTGATTTGGCCTTGCATCCGCGGATTTTTACGCGTTCATCCACGGCAGGCTGGGCGTTTTGAGGCATGAGGTTGCGCTCGTAAAGCCGGCCCAACAGGATGCCGTACATCTGGGAAATGGCGTACATGTTCTCCCCTTCCTTGACGTAGTGCCACTTGCGCTGGCCGCGGAAGCTCTTGCGTTTGGGCTGGATGTAGATCACCGTACCTTCCGCCAGCTTTTCGTTGCGGCTGGTCAGGCCCTCGTTGTACTTCAGGATGTTGCTGAGCTTCTCTCCGGTGCGAACGGCGATCTCGTTAGGTGTCTCGTCGGCTATGGCCAATACGTAGCGCACGTCGTTGTTCTCAAAGATGAGGGCCTGTCCGGGCGCGGGGGGTTCTCCTTCCGTGACGACATCTTCGCCGGCTACGACATCTGTAGGAGTGAACTGGTCGTAGCGGAAGAGTTGATAGCGCTCGATGATGTCGATGAGCTTCTGAGAGTAATTGGCGCCGGTGGCGTAACCTGCGCGGCGCAGCCCTTCCGCCCAGCCTTTATAATCGGTGGGGTCGAGCCTGAACAGGAAGCCGTAGCGGTATTGCTTCCCGGGGTCCCGCAGGAATTCCGAATGAGCGATGAAGCTCATCTCGGGGTTTTTGTAGGAACGGAAGCAGGATTCCACAAGTTTGCCCTCATCGTCATACTCATCATCCTTCTTATGGTAGGTCTTGCCATCCCAGTCGTTGCCGCATTTGATGCCGAAGTGGTTGTTGGCGCGGCGGGCCAGTTCGCTCTGGCCGGCATTAGACTCCAGGATGGCCTGCGCCAGCTTGATGCTGGCGGGAATGCCGGCGCGCTCCATCTCGCGGATGGCCACTTCCCTGAATTCATCGACATAGCGCAGGTGAGCCTCAGACTGGCCCCTGGCGGCGGCGGCAAAGAGCAGCAGGCACAATAGTGCATTCACTGTTTTTGAGAGCATGGCTTGTAAAATTTTGGATTCTCCGGGTATATGAATAAAAATACCAGCCAAATATTGTTCGAAAAGATAACGCTTTTGCTTCGCCAGGGCATCACGGGCCAGCCAAAGATTATCATTTTATTAACTAAGGGCATGTCAGTATGCACATTTCCACTTCCACCTAAAAAAGCCCGCTGACCTTTCCCTTTTCCAGCGCTCTGCATCCCAGCTGCCCGAAGTAACGCACCGCCTCGATGAGGTTGGAGAAGCGCTCGTCCTGTGTATGGCCTTTCTTGTAGCGGGCATAAATCTGCTGGATGATCACCCCGATCTTGAATGCCCCGAAGGCGTAATAGAAAAGGGCGTCCTTCACATCTCTGCCACTTTGGGCGGCGTAACGCTCGAGTACTTCCGCCCGCGTCAGGTTGCCGGGCAGCCAACTGAGGTTACCGGCGGCCAGGGGCATGAGCCGGGCCTCTCTGGCCTCCGTCCAGTAAGCCAGGGAAGCGCCGAGGTCCATCAGCGGGTCGCCGACGGTGGCCATCTCCCAGTCGAGTACCGCCAGGATGTGGCTGAGCCTATCTTGTTGCAGCACCAGATTGTCGTATTTGTAATCATTGTGGATCAGCCCCGGCGAGCCTTCCGGCGGCTGGTTCTTGCCCAGCCAGGCCGCCAGCTCGTCCATATCCCCCACCGTTTCCGTTTCAGCGCGGTAGTAGCGTTGGCCCCAGCCTTCCACCTGCCGGCCGATGTAGCCCTCCGGTTTTCCGATCCCGGTCAGCCCTGACGCCTGTATGTCGAGCCGGTGCAGGGCCGCCAGGTTGTCGACGGCCGCTTCCGAAATGGCCCGCATCTGCTCCGGCGCCAGCGCCAGCTTTTTGTACAGCGCCCCCCGAAGGATGACTCCCTTCACCCGCTCCATGATGTAAAAAGGCGCGCCGATCACGCTGTCGTCCCCGCAGTGCAGAATGGGGCGGGGGATTTTGTCATAGATGCCCTCCATGGCCGACAGTATCCGGTATTCACGTCCCATGTCGTGGGCGGTCTTGATATTGGCGCCGAAGGGCGGGCGGCGCAGCACATACTCGCCCTGCCCGGTGTGCAGCAGGTAGGTCAGGTTGGAATAACCGCCGGGGAACTGCTGGATTGCCTTCAGAGAGGAGAAACCTTTCCAGTGCTGCCGCAGGTAGGCCTCCAGCTTGCTTTTATCCAGTTCTTCCCCCTGGCGAATATCAGTTGCCTGGTCGAGCATGGTATTGGCAGTTTATTGATCTATCTGGTAAATTTAACAATTTCATTTACCTTGCCCATTATGAAAACAAGGGAAGACCTGCGCCAGCTGCTCCGCCGTATCGACGGCAGGGGCTACAAGGCCTATAAAGACATTCAGGGCCAGTATGCTTTTGATGCTTTCAGCCTTCATATCGACCACGTTCAGGGCGACCCTTTCGCATCTCCCTCCCGCCTGCGCCTCCGCCTGGACAACCGCTTTCCGGACTGGACATGCCTGAACCATAGCAGGAAGGTGGCCCTGCGCGATTTCCTTACCCGGCAGTTTGGCCATGCCATCCATCGCTATACCAAAGGCCAGCGGGGCAGCGGGAAAAGCGGGGCGGTATTTATTGATCAGCCCGGGCAGGAGATTCTGGAAAGGACGGCGGCAGTGCTGGAGGGCAATCAGATAGAAGTCCGCTTCCAGGCAGGCCTGCCGGCTTTCGGGCGGCGCATCGCCGGGCAGCAGGCCGCCGCCATCCTGATGGAGGAACTGCCCGCCATTGTGGAACACAGTCTGTTCCCCGAAGCCCTCGACGAAAACAAATTGAGGGAGCACCTGCTTACCAATGAAGACGCCGACGCCCTCCGCGGCCAGTTGGAAGCATTGGGCCTGGTAGCCTTTGTCGCCAACGGCGCCCTACTGCCCCGTGCCAGCGGTGTCGACCCGCGGCCGCTTGAGGAGGGCCTGCCCTTTCAGGCTCCTGAAAATATGGAGCTGGAAATACAGCTACCCAACAGAACGATCAGCGGCATGGGTATCCCCGGAGGTATCACCCTGATCACCGGCGGCGGCTACCACGGCAAGTCCACTCTGTTGCGAGCCATCGAGCTGGGCATTTACAACCACATTCCCGGCGACGGGCGCGAGTTTGTCGTCTCCAACCCGGAAGCGGTAAAGATCAGGGCCGAAGATGGCCGTTATGTGGAAAAGGTCAACATTTCCCCTTTTATCAATAACCTGCCACAGGGAGCGGACACCCGGCAGTTTTCCACTCCCAATGCCAGTGGCAGCACCTCCCAGGCGGCTAATGTGATGGAGGCCCTGGAAGCCGGCGCCCGGGCCCTGCTCATCGACGAGGACACCTCGGCCACCAACTTCATGATCCGCGACCACCGCATGCAACAGCTGGTGCCCAAAGAGCGCGAGCCGATCACACCCTTCGTCGACAAAGCGCGGCAGCTGTACGATGAGCTGGGCGTTTCCTCCATCATCGTAGTGGGCGGCTCCGGCCTGTACTTCGACATTGCCGACCGGGTGCTTTGTATGGTAGAATACCAGCCGCAGGACCTGACCGAGCGCGCCCGCGAGATCGCCAGCGCCCATCCGCAGGACAGGGCGAATGAAGGAGGCCAGGATTTCGGCGCCCTGCCCCGGAGGGTTCCTATTCCCGAGAGCATCGACGCCCAGAAGGGCAGGCGAGAAAAGGTGCGCGCCTTCGGCATCCGCAGCCTGCAGTTCGGCGCCGAGGAGATCGCCCTTTCCGCCGTCGAGCAACTGGCAGACAACAGCCAGCTCAACGCCATCGGCGACGCTTTACTCTACGCCCGGAAATATATGGACGGCCGCCCCCTGGCCGAGGTGCTGGAACAGGTGATGGCAGATATCGGATCCGGTTCTTTGGATGTGTTGAGCCGCCGGAAGGAGGGCCACTACGCCACCTTCCGCAAGCTGGAGCTGGCGGCGGCCCTGAACCGGCTGCGGAGTTTGAGGGTGGAATAAGACATTAGGGGCTGGAGTTGTGAAAATGCCTCTCTTTGGGCTGGCGATAAAGTGTTCTTTATCAATTGAATAGCCTTATGGAATAGTGAATTTTCCTCGATTTAAGGGATGATCGGAGGCCGTCAACTGTCCTGTTTTCTTACTGAAAAAAGCGGTAACTTTGGCGTGAGCCGTAGGCTTTTCGAAGCCTGGCTAGTGGCCAGGCGACTTCAAGTCGACTGGCCACTAGCCAAGCCCCAATTAACGTCCATTTCATCCCCCCTCCACCCGCACCATCCCCCCACTAAAAGCAGCATTCCCGGTCAATTCATCTATCCTTCTGTGATCCGTCAGGTCATTAATGCTGGCGCCGGGATGCGCCCGCGCCACTTCCATCCGCACCCCTTCCCGCCCGTGGCCCCAGCCGTGGGGGATGCTCACCACGCCCGGCATCATCTCATCGCTGATCTCTGCTTTTATCTGTATGGCGCCCATGGAAGAAACCACCTTCACTCGCTGCCCGTCCTTTATGCCCGCCTGGCGGGCATCCTCCGGATGTATGAGCAGGGTGCAGCGCTCCGGCCCTTTGACCAGCCGATGGCAGTTGTGCATCCAGGAGTTGTTGGAGCGCAGCTGGCGGCGGCCGATGAGTTCAAAGGGGTATTCTTCATCAGTCGTTTTTTCCCGGCTTTCCATATCCGCCTTCAGCCGGGCCACATCCTGCACATAAATCTCTGGCGCGAGCAGGATTTTCTTATCGGGGGCGAACAGGCGCTCCGGCAGGCAGGGATGCAACGGCCCCAGGTCGATGCCATGCGGCCTGGCAGCCAGTTCCTGCAGGCGCAAACCGTAGGGGCCGGAGCGCAGGGCAAAGTCCAGCATCTGTTGAGGTTGCATGCCGTTGCCGGGTTGGCCGCTGAGCCGTCCCGCCAGGGCCTGGAAGATTTGCCAGTCGTGGCGCTGATCAGGATCTTTCTCGAAAAGGGGCGGTGAATATTTGGCGGTATTATGTACTGCCAGGATGTGGAAGATGATGTCGTAGTGCTCTGTTTCCAGGCCGGTAGTAGGGGGCAGGATGATGTTGGCGCGGCGGGTCGTTTCATTGATGTAGATGTCGATGGCGGCCATGAATTCCAGTCCGGCCAGGGCTTCGTCCAGCAGCTTGCCGTTGGGGGTGGAGAGGACGGGGTTGCCGGCCACCGTCACCATGGCGCGGATTTGTCCTTCACCGGGGGTGAGGATTTCTTCCGCCAGGGCGGCGACAGGGAACTCGCCGCTGTACTCCGGCAGGCCGCTCACGCGGGTGCGGCGGCGGGCGAAGA
>CAZAXA010000121.1:0-13997 GCA_964488965.1 uncultured Phaeodactylibacter sp.
CCTGACCATCATCCGCCGCCTGTTCACCCGGGAATGGGGGTACTCCCTGATCAACCTGAGCGGGCTGGTGTTGGGGCTGGCCGCCGTGCTGCTGGCCTTCACCTTTATCCGGGATGAATCCGGGTACGATACCTTTCACGACGAAGCGGATCGCATTTTCCGTGTCAACAAATGGGTGAAGGAAGAAAGCGGGGAACGCTTCCTGGTGGCGGAAACGCCCGGCCTGATGGCGCCGGCGATGGTGCAGGATTACCCGGAGGTGGAGGCTGCTACGCACTTCGCGCCCTGGTTCGATGAGGTATTGCTCACCTACGAGGATCAGTCTTTAAAAACGGAAAGCTTTGTCTTTGCCGACACCAATTTTTTGAAGCTTTTCAATTTTGAGGTGATCCGGGGGGGCGCCTCCGCGCTGGCGGCGCCGGGGCAGTTGCTGCTCACGCCGAAACTGGCCAATGCCCTGTTCGGAAATGAGGATCCCGTAGGCAAGGCAGTGCAAGGGCTGGATGATCAGATGTACACTGTGGCGGGCATCATAGCAGAACCGCCGCGGCAGTCGCACCTGCAGTTCGAGGCCCTGGCTTCCTGGAGTTCTACCGAGCCGGGCTCCGGATTTCACGACTTCAGCTTTATGAACAACTGGCTGGGCCAGACGGTGTATACCTACCTGCTGCTCGAAGATGCCGGCAAGGAGGCTGCCCTGGAAGCCAAGTTTCCGGCTTTCGTCGAGCGGTACATGGACAACCGCACCGACAGGTACGACTTTTTCCTGCAGCCCCTTTCGGAAGTATACCTGCATTCCGATAATATCCGCTACCTGCGCGGCAACAAGTACGGCAGCGCGGTGTTCCTGCGCACCTTTTCTATTATTGCCCTGCTCGTTTTGCTGGTCGCCTGCTTCAATTACATCAACATCAGCACGGCCAAGTCGGTGGAGCGGAGCAGGGAGATCGGCGTGAAGAAGGTGCTGGGCGCCGGCCGCCGCGACCTGGTTTTCCAGTTCCTGGCTGAGACCTTTGTTTTTGTCAGTATCGCCGCCGTTTTTGCGGTTATCCTGTCCCACTTCCTGCTGCCCCGCTTCAATGCCTTGTTCGACAGGGATATTCCCATGGAATTGCTGAGCGACGGGCGGGTACTTGCTGCTCTGGCGCTGGCCGTCCTGTTTGTCAGCCTGCTGTCGGGAACATTTCCGGCGGCCGTGCTTTCCGGTTTCCGCCCCCTTGAGGTATTGAAGAGCCGTAGGGCCGAAGCCCGGGGCAGCGGCAGCCCCCGCGCAGTGCTGACGGCCCTGCAGCTCTCCCTGAGTGTGGGGCTGATCGCCGGCACGATAGTATTGAACAGGCAATTTGATTTCATGCTGTCCAAAGACCTGGGCTTCGACAAGGAGCAAGTTCTCGTGATGGCCACGCCGCCAGGCATCGAACGCAAGAGCGAGCTGTTCCGCTCCGAGCTGGAGCGAGTGCCTGGGGTGGAATCCGTCTCCATCTGCCAGGCGGCTATCAGGTCGGGCACTTTCGGCACTACGGTCCTGCCGGAGGGCAGCAACGGCAAAGAAGTACCCGTGCAGTCCTACCGGGTGGAAGAGAACTTCCTGGAGACCTTCGGCATCGAGCTGGCGGCCGGGCGCTTCCTGTCCACTCAATTCCCTACCGACACCTCTATCGGGGCGCTGGTGGTCAACGAACAGATGGTGCGGCAGATGGGCTGGGAGGAGCCTCTGGGCAAGACGATAAAATTCTCGGCCGAAGGCATGGCCTATCCCATCGTCGGGGTAGTGAAGGATTTCCATTTCGACACCTTCCAACAGCCCATCGGCCCGCTGGTGATGTACCTGGACGGGCGGAAGAGCCACATCTCCGTTCGTTTTAAGCGCGAGGAACTGGGCGCCTTGCTACCCACTCTCGGCGAACTCTGGAAGGCCTACGAATCGCGCTTCCCCTTCGACTATTACTTTCTGGATGAGCATTTTGCCAAAGATTACCTGGCGGAGCAGCGGATGGTAAAAGTGCTGGGGCTCTTTTCCCTGCTGGCCATCTTCATCGCCTGCCTGGGCCTGTATGGCCTGGCGGCCTTCACGGTAGCCCGGCGCGTCAGGGAGATCGGCATCCGCAAAGTGATGGGCGCTTCGGTGGGCAACATCCTGATGCTGCTGCACCGCCGCCTGTTCTACCTGGCGCTGGTGGGTTTTCTGGTGGGAGGAGTACTATCCTGGTATCTGCTGCGCTCCTGGTTGGAGCAATATGCCTACGCGGTGCGCTTGTCTCCGGGAACCTTCATCCTGGCGGGCCTGCTGACGCTGGTTGTGGCCAGTGTGGCGGTGCTGTTTCAGTCGCTGCGGGCAGCTCTGGCCAATCCGGCCGATGCTCTTAGGACGGAGTGATAAGAGGCCCTACCAGCAGAGAAGGTTATAAATATAATGATTACAAAAATAATCGTTCAAAACATAACGATTATAAAAGTAATGATTATAAACATAATGATGATTTTTATAATCATTATAAAAGTAACGATCGGTGCTTCCTCTCACCAACACTCAAAAGCATGATTAGACATTACTTAAAAACCGCCCTCCGCAACCTGCTTCGCCACAAAGGCTACACTGCCATCAATATACTGGGCCTTTCCGTGGGGCTGGCCTGTTGCCTGCTCATTGGCCTGTACGTACAAAACGAGCTGAGTTACGACCGTTATCACGAAAAAGCGGATCGCATCTATCGCCTGGCGAACCACATCGCCGGGGCCTCCTTCGAGAACGGCATTGCCAAGGTGAGCGGCCCCTGGGGGCCGGAAGCCCGGGCGGAGATTCCGGAGGTTGAAGCGGCCTGCCGCTTTATCTTCGTGGGCGAGGCCCTGCTGGAAAAGGGCGGGGAGCGGTATTATGAACCGAATGGGCTTTTTGCCGACCCTTCCGTTTTTGAGGTCTTCAGCTGGCCTTTGCTGGAGGGGCGGCCGGAAGAGGCGCTGCGAGAGCCCAGGACTTTGGTGCTCACCCGCCCCTTTGCCGAAAAATACTTTGGCGACGAAAGCCCGCTCGGCAAAACCCTGACGGTCAACCAGGATGCGGAATACCGGATCACGGGAGTTGTGGAAGCGCCGCCTGCCAATTCCCATTTCACCTTCGACTTCCTGTTGTCCATGGCTTCCTTCCAGCATCCCGACCTGAACAGCTGGGCCTTATTGAACCAGTACTATACTTACCTGCTGCTGCGGCCAGGCGCTGATCCCGGGAAGGTGGCGGAAAAGATGGATATCCTTCTGGCCCGGCATCTCGATGAAGAAACCGCTGAAGCTTATACCCCTTTTCTGCAACCCATCAGTTCCATACACCTGAAATCCAAACTGCACCGGGAGATGAGCGTCAATTCCGACTGGAGTTACATCTATATTTTTGGTTCCGTAGCCCTGTTCATCCTGTTCATTGCCTGCCTGAATTTTGTCAACCTGGCTACAGCCAGAGCTATGCAGCGGGCCAGGGAGGTCGGTGTGCGGAAAGCCAGCGGCGCCAACCGCGGGGAACTGATCCTGCAGTTTTTGGGGGAATCCGTGCTCGTTACCTTGCTTGCCGCCCTCATAGGCCTGGGGCTGGCCGGCCTGATATTGCCCTACATCTCGGAGTTCCTGGAGCTGAACCTGGCGCTGAACTGGAGGGAGGACTTTGGGTTCTTCATTGGCTTCGCAGTGCTGGCGCTGCTGGTAGGCCTGCTATCGGGTAGTTATCCGGCCGTGGTGTTGTCGGCTTATAGGCCGGCCGCGGTGCTCAAGGGGAAGTTGTCCGCTGCCGGCAACCCCTTCCTGCGCAAAGTGCTGATCAGTTCTCAGTTTGTAGTATCCATTTTCCTGATCATTGCGACGCTGGCGGCCGGCGCGCAGTTGCGTTACATCCAGAATAAGAGCCTGGGCTTCAATAAGGAGCAAATCCTTATTCTGCCCATCCGGTCAACGCCCGGCCCGGAAAGGGTGAAAGCCTTCCGGGACGAACTCCGCCGCCTGCCGGGCGTCATAGGCGTATCGGCCTCTGCCAACAGGCCGGGCGGCAGCGACTTTGGGGTGCCCTATGAGGCGGTGGGCCTGCCTGCTGACAGGCAGCCCGCTATGCGCTGCCTGGTGGCCGATGAAAATTTCCTGGATACTTACCAGATGGAAATGGCCGCCGGGCGGGGCTTTTCTGCTGAACTTCCCACCGATTCCAGCGCGTACCTGATCAACGAAACGGCAGCGCGGCAACTGGGCTGGGAAAACCCGGCCGGACAGCAACTGGCCATGCCCGCCATCGGGCGCGGCCCGGGGCCCATCATCGGGGTGGTGCGCGACTTCCACTTCCGGTCTTTTCATGAGCCGATCACTCCACTGTTCTTCTTTATCCAGCCGGCCTGGTTCTCCCAGTACTCCCTGCGGCTGGAGGCTGAAAACCTGGAACATACCCTGGGCCTGATCCGGGAAAAATGGCAGGCCTTTGAGCCTGATTACCCCTTCAGCTATTCCTTCTTTGACGAATCCTTCGATAGCCTGCACCGGGCGGAACAGCGCACAGCCGCCCTCATCCGCTGGTTTGCCGTCATCGCCATCCTGTTAACCTGCCTGGGTATCTTCGGGCTGGCCAGCTTTACCACCGCCCGCCGCACCCGGGAGATCGGCATCCGCAAAGTGATGGGCGCTACCGCAGGGCGCATCTTCGGCCTGCTGGCCTGGAACTTTGTGGCGCTGGTTCTGGCCGCCTTTGCCGTCGCCATACTGCCGGCCTGGTGGGCTGCGCGGCGGTGGCTCGGCAGTTTTGCTTTCCATGCCGACCTGCAATGGTGGCACTTCCTGCTGGCCGGCGCCCTGGCAATGGGCATCGCCCTGATCTCAGTGAGCTGGCAGAGCCTGCGGGCAGCAATGGGCAATCCGGCCGAAGCGCTTCGTTATGAATGACTGTTACTGAAATCTGTAAGGCATTACGGCATGCCAGTGCCATTACGTCTCTTATCCGTCAATGCCCGGGCGGGCGGTATTGCATTTTTCGAACCAAAAGCTTTACCTTTGGTGCGCCGGAAAAAAGCGCTCTAAGAAGCAAACCGGGCCGGAGGCCATTAAACGAAGCTCTATTGTGATGAAAAAAAACCTCATTATCACCCAACTGGCGGCATTGTTGTTGCTCAGCGCCTGCTCAACCGATTTTGACCTGGAAGCCGAATGGAAGGATATTCCCGTCGTTTACAGCTTTTTCTCTGTTCAGGATACCGCTCATTACGTACGGGTGGAGAAGGCCTTTCTGGAACCGGGCGGCAATGCTTTCGAGATCGCAAAGATCAGCGACTCTATTTATTACAGCAGCCTTACCGTCGAACTGGAAAACCTGACCACAGGCCAGTCTTTCGTCATGGAGAAGGTAAACGGCGCTGAGGAAGGCTATCCTAAAGAAGAAGGCGTTTTTTCCAGTGAGCCTAATATATTGTATAAATTATCCGCCGCCGCAGCCAATATCAGTGGCGGCGACAGCCTCCTGCTGGCCATCCGCCGCGGCGACCAGATAGCGCCGGCCCTTGCCAGAACGGTCGTCGTCGGAGAGATCACCCCAAAATTGTTCTTCCCCCCCGATGAGATCAAAAGGACGCGCTATAACGAACCGCTGAACATTTCCTGGATTCCGGACGATAACGCCAGGATATTCGACCTGCGCTTTAAGATCAACTACCTGGAGCGCCTTCCCGGCGAAACTACGTTCACCAGGAAGGCAGCCACCTGGGTAGCTGACCGCAATGTGTCTTTCCCCAATGACAACAGCGATTCTTACACCTATGAGGCCAGCTGGGAATCCTTCTATCAATCTCTCGCTACCAATATCCCCGAAGTGGAAGGCGCCACACGCCTTTTTGAAAATATGGACCTCTTCATCACCGGGGCAGGGGAGGAGTTTTTCCAGTTCATCCGGGTGAGCCGCGCCAATACGGGGATCACCAGCGCCCAGAGCACTCCCACCTACACCAATGTGGAAGGAGGGCTGGGCATCGTCTCTTCCCGTTACACTGCCGAACGGAAGGGCATCATACTGTCTCAGGAAGCGCTCGATTCCCTGCGTACCGGCATTTATACCCGGAGGCTCAATTTTAATTGAATTTGGGCCGGGCGTCAATCGGCGCCGTCGGCCTTTGCCAGGTTGATGGTGTACTGCGCCACTTCAATTCCCTGCTCCGTGCCTACTTCTGCGTCGAAACTCCAGTGTATCCCTCCGTACACCCTGGATGCCGCCGCTTCGAGGGCCCAGTCCCTGAACAGGCTTCCTTCCTCCGGAAAAAGGTAGGTTAACACTTCGGCGCCGGCGGCCGAAAAGACGCTGTGGCCGGAAGTATAGCTGGGAAAATTGGGCGTGCCGGCAATCGTTTTGAAGCCGGGGATCAGGTTTATCGGGCGTGGATAGTGATAATAATATTTGGCATCCCAGCAACTGATACCCCCGTCCATCATGGCCATATTCAGATAGGCAAAAGCTCTGGCTGTGCGAAGCGGATTCAGTTTGTATTTGATGGCATATTCCTTGGCAAAACGGTTCCAGTGGCCCGGCGGAGTATAGGTGCCCAGCCCGTCCTGCCAGAAATTGGCTATTCTTCTCCTCTCTTCCGTCATATTGTCGGCGTAGTCCTTCAATAATTTCACGTCAGCCTCGTATTCCGGCGATCCCGGGGCGGGCGGCGCCGGCGGCCTTACTTCCTCTACGGATGGCACATTCCACATTTTCACCTGCCCGAACAGGGGAGTAAGCCCTACCGGCCTGGGCGGCGCCTCAAGGTTTTCCCATTTCCAGCCAAACCTGTCGAACGCGGCGTCCCTGAGCGAATCGGAAACCGGCTTCGGGCACTGTGCTCTCTTCATGCCATCAGTTGCAGCTCTTGCCAATGCCACTTTGGCAACTTCCGCGCCAATGAAGGCCCCGGCGCTGATATCGCTCTCTACGTTGACGCCCGCCCAGGCCAGGCTGGCCATGTGTTCTTCTGCTTTTTCCGCCAGGTAACCTTTTTCCAGAGGGAACATGGCGGCCAAAATATCCCTGGAGGCCGCCGCAATAACGGCGCCGTCGGAAGGATAGGAGGGAAGGCCATTTTCAGTATAGGCCGGAACGATGGAATTGTCGGCCAGTGAGGGCGCCTGCCGGTTGTAGGCATACTTGTAATGCCAGGCGGCGATCAGGCCGTCGAATTGCGCCACGCTCAGGTAGGATAAAGCCCTGACGGTATAGGGCGGGTGAGCAAAGGGGAAATTGGGGATATTCCCCGGGTTGGCCGGGTCGGGGAGGGTATAAGTCCCGTCGGCATTGGGCCCCGGGATGAGGTTGTATTTGGCCGCCAGTTCCAGCGCGATCTCGTTCCACCTCAGAACCGGGTTGTTGGTCCAGTATTCTATGGCTTCCATTTGATCGCTGCTGAGATTGGCCATTGCGGTTTTTAGAGCGGACAGCTCGTCCAGGTAAGTATCGGAAGTTACATCTGCCGGAGCCGGTATGGATATTTGGCCCGGCCCGGACAGCAGTATGGGTTTCCAGGCCCCTCCGTTTTCATCCAGGCCTGAAAATTCATAGTCTGAATAATTTGCCCGAATCGGAAGGTCTTTTTCACAGGAAAACATAAGTATGGCAGACAAACCAATGCATGCCAGGCGTAGATATAGGTAAAATTTATTTTTCATGACGCTTGCCTTTATGTTTGAGTTTAGATTTTGAACTGGTAAGTTATTCCACCGCCGAAATTGGTGGATTTGCCGGTGTTCCTGCCACTGGTTACCTGAGAAAAGTAGGCTAATACTCCCAGGCCTTTCGGTTTTCTGAAATAATACTGGGCCAATGCGCCAAGCAGGCCTTCCTCTACCTTGTTGGTGGGTTGCGGGGCGTTGTACGGCCGGATATCGTCGCCGCTTACCGATTTCAGCCCCGTATAACTGGCCTCTATTTTTAATGAATTCTCCAGCATCCATATTCCGATGGCGCCCTGGTAATGCCAGGCGCTGGGAACATCCATCCAGGCCGTGTAATAGCTGCCGTTGTTGTAGTAATAATCCCGTTCCGCTTTCGTCTGCCCGCGCCACAGGTAGGCCAGCGACGTACGCGCATACAGGCCGTTGTTCAATTTATACTGTAGAATTCCCCGTGAGCTGAGTTCGTTGGCGCCGAAGCCGAGGCTGTAAGGCCGGTAGTCTGAAAGGTAATTCGTCAGCGGCGTGGAAAAACCCAAAGTGGCCAGAAAGGCCAGCTCTCCTACCCCGATCTGCCTGTTGATTATCTGAGATTTTAAGGCCAGGCTGAAATCCTGGAACCCTCGTTCGCCGGCGAATTTCCCTCCGTTAGGTTCGGTGGAATTCGTCTGAACATAGGGCGCCGCCACGATCAAATTCAATTGATCAAAAAAACCGATGGCGATCATAGGCAAGGCCATGTTTCTGTTTACGGTTGCTATGGTAGCGTTACTTCTCAGGAGGCTGCCCTCCCAGTATTGGTCGAAGGCCCCGTGATCGTAAATGAGGGCTAAACAGGATTCCCTTTGCTTCATCATGATGGCATCCGAAGGCGTCTGTGCCTGAAGGGCGCCGGCGAGGAAAGAGAAAATGGAAAACAAGACAAAACAGTTTTTCATTGGGTGTTCAAATTTATTATTAAATAAACAGGGCGGGCCTGCGCCGGAGGTTCAACGTATTGACGCCTCCGGGCAGGGCCCCTATCTGACGGTATGAAACTTAAAACCGATCTTTATGGCCACAAGATGAGCAGATAGAGCATAGGCCTTACTCAATCAGGGGTTATAAAAAGCTAACTGCTGGTTAATGGCCTTAATGATTGGAAAAGAAAGGGCAAACTGAGTGTTAAAGTCTTTAATTTGCAGCCGTTAGAAACTGCGAAGGCCAATGAGAAAGATAATTGTGAGCCTCCTTGCCTTTTCTTTGGTGGGCCTGGGCGTCATTCAGTACCGCTTTCTGGTCATAGGGCTGAAGGTGGCCAAGGCGCGGTTTGACCAGCAGGTTGGAGAGGCCCTCCGGTCGGTCAGCGAAGAACTTTATGCGGAGAATGAAATGAGCGTCCTGCTCGGCTCGGTCGTAGCCGCCGACCCGGGGAGCTTTACCGTGAGCCTGGATACCCTGGAGCAGGCGTCGGAGAGCTTTTTCCGGGATTATCTCAAAGACCGGCTTCTGGGCAAGGGCCTGGGTTTCGATTTTGCTTTTGCCATTACCGACGAAAGCGAAAAACTGGTTTACCTGCAATCCGCCGATTTTGCCGGGGAGGACTCCATCAGCTACTACCGCATGCCGCTGAAGGGTTTCATCGCTAAAAGCTGCGCCTGCCGGCCTCGCCTTCACCTGAAGGTTCATGGCCTGCTGCCTTACCTGTTCCTTCAGATGAACTACCTTGCTATTCCTTACATCGCCTTCTTCCTGCTGATAGGGGCCTGCTTCGTATGGCTGGTCCGCTTCCAGGGCCAGCAACGCCGCCTGGATGATATCAAGAACGACTTCATCAATAACCTGACCCATGAGTTGAAAACGCCGGTGTTTACGATGAGCCTGGCTGCAAACAGGCTTGGGGAACTCCTGCAGCCGGGCCAGGAGCGGCGGTACCTGGAAGTGATCCGGCAGGAAAACGAATCCCTGAAAGTCCATATCAATAAGGTGCTGGAACTTGCATCTCTGGAAAAAAGCCGGGATATTCTGGAAAAACAACCTCTGGAGGTACACGAGGCCCTGGGGCCGGCCATCGAGCATTTCGGCAGGCAGGTGGAACTGGCGGGCGGCAGCTTTTCTTATTACCCGGAAGCTGAAAAGAGCAGGGTTTATGCCGACCCGGCCCACCTGGGCAACGCTCTGCAGAACCTGCTCGACAATGCCCTGAAATACAGCCCCGTAACGAAAGTGATAACGGTGCGTACCTTCAACGAAAAAGACAGGCTCTGCCTTTCCGTCAGCGACCAGGGAATGGGGATAAGCCCCGAAAACCAGAAAAGGATTTTCGAAAAATTTTACCGGGCGCCATACGGAAACCTCCATGATGTAAAGGGCTTCGGGCTCGGGTTGAGTTATGTGAACCAGGTGATGCGGCTCCACAAAGGCCAGGTGAAGGTGGAAAGCGAAAAGGGCAGGGGGAGCGCCTTTATCCTCATATTACCATTAATCAAGCAGCCTTAAAATGAAAAAAGCCAAAATATTGCTGGTGGAAGATAATTCCCGTTTGGCATATATGCTCAAAGAATACCTGGAGATCAAGGGCTTTGACGTCGCCGGGGCAGCCGACGGGGAAGAGGGGTGGGCAGCTTATCAGGCTCAGGAGTTCCACCTGTGCATACTGGATGTCATGATGCCCGGAATGGATGGATACAAGCTTGCCGAAAAAATAAAGGAAACGGAACCGGATATGCCGCTGATCTTCCTGACAGCGAAGTCCCTGAAGGTCGACGTCCTGAAGGCCTTCAACCTGGGCGCCGATGATTACATCAAAAAACCGGTGGACGAAGAAGAACTGGTGGCCCGCATACAGGCCGTCCTGAAACGGTCTGCCCTGCAGCCCCGGCGGCAGCCTGCCCTGATCGCCCTTGGCAAATATACTTTTAACCCCCAAAACCAGGAGCTCCGTATCGGCAAGGAGGTGATCGTGCTCACCGGAAGAGAATCCGAACTGTTGCACTTCCTCTGCCAGCATATCAATGAGCTGATTCCCCGTTCAAAAATCCTGAAGGCCTTGTGGGGGAAAAGTGATTTTTTCACCCGAAAGAGCATGGATGTTTTTATTTCAAAACTGAGGAAGTACCTGGCACAGGACGAGAACGTTCAGATCCAGAATGTGCATGGCAGCGGCTTCATCCTGAGGGTTCACCCTACCAAATAGCAGGGCCATAATTTAAAAGATTACCTGACACAGCCTGCCTTTTTGTCACCTCCGTTCCCGGCAATGGCGCCATTATGGTTATGGTTTGTCAGCCGGTTCAGCCGAACAAGGGTAGTTTTGTCATAAAAAGCCGTTCTTGCCAGGCTTGGCATATCCATTGATAGGTAATGGATGACATAAATTTGGACAAAATCAAAAAATCACATAAACATGGGTAAAATTATAGGGATCGACTTAGGTACTACCAACTCTTGTGTGGCGGTCATGGAGGGTAACGAACCCGTGGTTATCCCGAACGATGAAGGCAGGAGGACTACTCCTTCCGTCGTTGCTTTTATGGATAATGGTGAGCGCAAGATCGGCGACCCGGCCAAAAGGCAGGCCATTACCAACCCCAGGCGTACTGTTTCTTCGATCAAGCGCTACATGGGCCACCGGTTCAGCGAGTTGAAGTCCGAGATCGAACGTTCTACCTACAAGGTCGTCAAAGGGGATAATGATACGGTACGGGTGGACATCGACGGCCGTACATTCACGCCTCAGGAGATATCCGCTATGATCCTCCAGAAGATGAAAAAAGTGGCGGAGGATTACCTGGGGGCGGGCGTTACGGAAGCCGTGGTCACGGTGCCTGCTTATTTCAACGACTCCCAACGCCAGGCTACCAAGGAAGCCGGCGAGATCGCCGGCCTGAAAATCCGCCGCATCATCAATGAACCGACGGCCGCCGCTCTTGCCTATGGCCTGGATAAGCGCAACAAAGACCTTACCATCGCAGTCTTTGACCTCGGCGGCGGTACTTTCGATATCTCCATCCTCGAACTCGGGGAAGGTGTCTTCGAAGTGAAATCCACCAACGGCGACACCCACCTCGGCGGCGACGACTTCGACCGCGTGATCATCGACCACCTGGCCGAGAATTTCAAACAGCAGGAAGGCATCGACCTGCGCAAAGACCCCATGGCCCTGCAGCGCCTGAAAGATGCTGCCGAAAAGGCCAAGATCGAACTGTCGGCCGGTACGGAAACGGAAATCAACCTGCCTTATATCACCGCAGTTGACGGCGTGCCCAAGCACCTTGTGCTGAAGCTGACCCGCGCTCAGTTCGAAAAACTGGCCGACAATCTGGTCGCCCGTACCCTGGAGCCTTGCCGCAAGGCCCTGGAGGATGCCAATATGACCAAAAACGATATTGACGAAGTGATCCTGGTGGGCGGTTCCACCCGTATCCCCCGCATACAGCAGGCGGTCGAAGAGTTCTTCGGCAAGAAGCCGAACAAGGGCGTTAACCCGGACGAGGTGGTTGCCGTAGGCGCCGCTATTCAGGGAGGCGTACTGAGCGGTGATGTCCAGGACGTACTGCTGCTCGACGTAACCCCGCTTTCCCTGGGTATTGAAACCATGGGCGGCGTTTACGACGTGGTCATTGAGTCCAACTCCACCATCCCCACGAAGAAGTCAAAGGTCTATTCTACGGCTGCCGACAACCAGCCCTCCGTGGAGATTCACGTACTGCAGGGCGAGCGCCCCATGGCGAAGGACAACCGTACCGTAGGCCGCTTTATCCTGGACGGCATCCCGCCGGCCCCGCGCGGCGTACCCCAGATCGAAGTATCCTTCGATATCGACGCCAACGGCATCCTGCACGTTCACGCTAAGGATAAGGGCACCGGTAAGGAGCAATCCATCCGTATTGAAGCTTCCACCGGCCTTTCCAAAGACGAGATCGAACGCATGAAAACGGAAGCCCAGGCCAATGCCGAGGCCGACCGGCAGGCCCGTGAACGCGCCGACAAGCTCAACGCTGCCGATTCGCTGATCTTCCAGACCGAAAAGCAACTGAAGGAGTACGGCGATAAAATCCCGGCGGATAAGAAAGGCGCGATCGAGACGGCCCTGAAGAATATCAAGGAAGCCCATCAGGCTCAGGACCTCAGCCGTATCGACTCAGCTACCGAAGCCCTGAACCAGGCATGGCAGGCCGCCAGCCAGGATCTCTATCAGGCTACCCAACAGGCTCAGTCTCAGCAGAGTGATGCCGGAAGCGGCGCCCAGGAAGGCCCTGGCGGCGGAACCCCCGGCGCCGACGATGTGACCGATGTGGAGTTCGAGGAAGTCGACGAGGATAACAAGAAATAAAGACAGGATACAGATACAGACAGGATTGACAGGATTAACAGGTGAGGTGGGCGCCGGAGTGCCGTTCCTGTCAATCCTGTCCAATCCTGTCAATCCTGTCCAATCCTTATCCTTTCCTGGGGTGCGCCACCTTCATCTCTTTGATCAGATGGCCGGCGCCGCCCAGCTTGTCGATAATGAACAACACATAGCGAATATCCACCATGATATTGCGGCAGATGGAGGAGTCGTAATGGATGTCGCTCATGGTTCCTTCCCATACGCGGTCGAAATTGAGGCCGATCAGGTTGCCGTAGGCATCGATGGCAGGGCTCCCGGAGTTGCCGCCGGTAGTGTGGTTGGCGCCGATGAAACAAACCGGCATTCGGCCGTTTTCGCCGTAGGGGCCGTAATCCTTAGCTTCGTATAGCTGCCGCAGCTTTTCCGGCACATCGAATTCATAATCTCCGGGAACGTATTTTTGCATCACGCCATCCAGGTAAGTCTGGTGCTCATAGCGCACGGCATCCCTGGGCGTATAGCCGGCCACCTGCCCGTAGGAAACCCGCAGGGTGCCGTTGGCATCCGGATAAAAACGCCGTTCGGGAAATACCTCCATCTGGGCTTTCATGTATTCCCGCTGCAGCCGGTCGATCTCTTCCTGTATCCGGTTGTATTCCGTCAGGGCCTCGCCCTCGTTCACTTCCGAAATGCTGCGTACAAAACTGTACGCGAAGTCATCTTTGATGATCTTAGCCAGGGCTTCCGGGCCGGCGGCCAGGGCCTGCCGCATCACATCAGGCCGTATAAGCTGGCACTTGCCGTAGATCAACTGCGCCAGTTTTTCGTAATCTTTATCGGCTGTAGTGTATATCTCTATGGCCAGGGGCGACTGATATTCCGGGCTGAGTTCGTTGATATACACCTCCATCAGAGAGGCAAAAACCTGGCGGTCGACATTCGGCTGATAGTCTTTGAAAAAGTCCTCCACATAGCTTTTGATCCGGTCCATCCGCGCTTCCAGGGCCGGCGCTCCACTGGCGTC
>CAZAXA010000122.1:0-13903 GCA_964488965.1 uncultured Phaeodactylibacter sp.
CTTCTCTGTCCAACCTTAGATGGATAGCCGATTAAAGGCCAATCCTTTTGAACGTTAAGCGTTTATAACAATACAAAGATCGGCCCCGTGCTCATCCCGCCATAACACTTTCCAAACAGAAAGTTACGAAATTCAAACAAGCGAATTCCATGGCTTTTCTGTTACTGTCGCCTCCCTGCCCTCGAAAACTTGGGCTTTAAACAAAAATGATTAGTTTTAAGGATCGGCAATACCTTTCATATGACAAGAGACATTATAGATATCAATGACTTCACCATACTGGTTGAAGAAGCGAATTCAGCCGAGCCGACGGTTGATTCCTGTTATTTCGACGAGCCGGTAATTGCGGTTGCTTTTTATGGCTCGGGTAATGTAAACCTCTCGGTCAGGTATGCGGACAAACAGAAAACGTTCAATTACACCAAGGGCCTGGCCCTGTCTTTTTACGCTGATGAGAAGGTGGAATTTGTCCATAGTGTTTCTGCATCGAAGCCATTGGAGTGCATTGTCATTGCCACCGCCCTACGAAACCTTGAAAAGCTGCCTAATCAGGAAGGGGAATTGTTTAATGAAATGCTATATCAGCTGGTTCACCCCAAAGGACATTATGTCGAAGGCCCTAATTTTTTCATGACTCCCGAAATGCAGACCATTGTAGATCAGGTATTTCGCATTAAGTATGAAGGGAGAGCCAAAATGATGTTCTTCAGAAGCCAGATGACCTCCTTATTGGCACATTTTTTTGGCCAGCTTTCCATGATGGACGAAGATACGATACCACCAATTGAAAAACAGAAATTGCTGCTGGCTAAGAAAATTCTGGTTGAAAACCTGGAAACCCCGCCTTCTCTTTCCGAACTCTCCAGGCACATTGGCCTGAATACCTTCAAGCTCAAGAAAAACTTCAAGGAGTTATTTGGAGTGCCAGTGTTCAAGTACCTGCAGAATGAGCGGCTGAACAAGGCCTACGGCCTCATCAGGAATCAAGGGTTCACTATTCAGGAAGCGGCCTGGGATGTGGGGTATGACAGCCTAAGTTCCTTTTCCAATGCCTTTTCTAAAAAATTTGGCTTCCGGCCAAGCGCAATAAAGCAGTAATCCCTTTCGAACAAATCGTTCTCCTTTTCGAACAAGCCTTCCGGGGGGTTTGAGCCTAATTTTGTCTCATCAATTATTTATGAGCATCTAAAACACGATGAGACAGTTATGGAAATTTCAATTAAAACCATCACCCTCTTTACTGCCGTACTGCTGACCGGCCTTTCAGCCGGATTTTTCTACGCCTGGGCGGTTTCCGTCATCCCCGGCGCCCGAAGAGTGGGCGATATGGCCTACCTGGAGGCCATGCAGGCCATCAACCGAGCCATCTTAAACCCGGCCTTTTTCCTCATTTTTTTTGGAAGCCTGGCTGCACTGGCCGTGAGTGCGGTTCAGCAACAACAGAGCGGGTTGACATTCTGGCTGGCGCTGGCTGCAGCAATCACTTATCTCCTGGGAACTTTTGGCGTTACGGTATTCGGGAATGTCCCCCTGAACGATGCGCTGGACGCCTTATCCTTGCATGAATTAACCCCAGACAAGATAACCAGCACCCGAAGCCACTATGAAATACGGTGGAACCGCCTGCATATGGCCAGAACCCTGTTTGCCGTGCTTTCCTTCATCCTCGCTCTGTCAGCAGTTTTCACCTCCTCCAAGATTTTGTAATCATTAAAACTCGAATAAAAATGAAAAGCAATATTCTAGTGATCGGCGGGACCGGCAAAACCGGCCGCAAAGTAGTACAACGCCTTCAAGCCCTGCAACAAAATGTAAGAATCGGATCCCGAAATGAAGACCCGGCATTTGACTGGCAAGATCCGGCTACCTGGCCCGCAGCATTGGAGGGCATGGAAAAAGTTTATGTAACGTTCCAGCCTGATTTAGCTGTCCCCGGTGCTTTGGATGCTATTGAAGCATTAACCAGGCAAGCTAAAAAAAGTGGCGTCAGGAAAATGACCCTTCTCTCCGGTAAAGGAGAAAGAGAAGCCGAACTTTGCGAGCAGGTGGCCATCAACTCCGGCCTCGCCTATACCATTATACGCGCCAGCTGGTTCAATCAGAACTTCAGCGAAAGTTTCTTCCTGGACCCCATCCTTGCCGGCCAGGTGGCCCTGCCTCAGGCCGAAGCCAAAGTGCCTTACGTAGACACGGATGATATCGCAGATGTGGCAGTGGAAGTCCTGATGAACGATAAGCACAATGGCCGGATTTATGAGTTGACCGGGCCAAGGGCATTGACTTTCCCCGAAGTTATCGATGAAATCTCCAAGGCAACAGGCCAGCCCATTGGTTTTACTCCAATTTCATTGAGTGCTTACACAAAGATGCTGGAGGCGTTTCAGTTGCCTGCGGATTATATCTGGTTGATCAATTACTTGTTTTCAGAAGTATTGGCGGCGGAAGGCAATAATGTGGTTACCAGCGATATCGAAAAAGTCCTTGGAAGAAAGGCAAAGGACTTCTCGGAATACGTGCAGGAAACCGTTGCAACAGGAGTTTGGAATCCTGTTGTGGCAAAAAATATATGAGCTGTACTTTATGCTTGCTGCTTCTACAAGGAAAAGCAGCAAGCTTTTTTTCTTTGCGGGCCCTATCTGTTACATCCTGATTTCAACCAACAACGCCTATTTCACCCTATACGCCATCAGCGCCGGCCCATGCCGCATATAGAGTATCCCATCCTGAATGACGGGATGCGCCCAGTGCGGGCCTTCTCCCTGCGCGACCTTGAACTCGCTGACTACCTCAAACTGTTCGGGATTGGGCCTTACCAGTCCCATCGTCCCGCGGCGTTCGTCATAGCAATACAGCATATTGTCTGCCGTAATGATCGCGCCTTTGCTCTTTTCGCCGGCCCAGGTATTTTCGTACAGGGTTTTTCCGGTTTCCCAGTCCACCGCCACCCAGTTGCCCTGTTTCACTATTGGTTCCTGTATTTTGTTGGGCTTACCTGCACATGTTTTTTAAAAAAGTTATTGAAATGGGTGGCTTCTGAAAAGCCCAGCGCATAGGCAATTTCCGACACGTTCCAGGAACTGTGCTTCAGCAGAATCTTCGCCTCCTGCAGAATGCGTTCGGCGATGAGCTGAGAGGTCGTTTTCCCGATGGTTTCTTTTACGGCCCTGTTCAGGTGGTTGACGTGGATATTCAACTGTTGTGCAAACTCCGATGCAGAACGCAGCTGTACCTGTGGGTGGTTTTCCTCGATCGGGAACTGGCGCTCCAGCAATTCCAGAAAGAGGGTGGAGATCCGCTGCGAGGCGTTCATCTCCTGTTTTTCAAACTTCGCCGAGGGCTGCTTTTTCATCGCAAAGTGCAACAGCTCAAATACGAGGTTTCGCAGAACGTCGTATTTATGGATGTATTCCGAACCGATTTCATCGAACATCCGTCTGTAGATGCTTTCTATTTGTGGCGCCTGCTCGTCCGATAGCTCAAATATATGTTCTCCGGTGGGCTGGAAAACCGAATACTGGTCCAAATCACCGTATTGGTAGAAGAAGGTCTTATTGAAGATGCAAAAGAAGCCTCCGCGGATGAGGTCCCTTCTTTCCCATTTGTAGGGAATCTGCGGATTGGAAAAAGACAGCGCCTGTTTTTCCACCCTTACCACTTTATCCGCAAAATGGACTTCGCCGCCGCCGATGACCAGCATAACTTTGTAATAATCCCGTCGCCTGTAGGGAATGGATTTTGCTTCTTCTCCTACAAATGGGCCTAATGGGAATACATTGAAATGCCCGATCTCTTTGCGGATTTTCCCGGGCATCCAGTCAAATTTTCTTTTGTAGAAGTCTTCTAATGTTTCAGGCTTATCCATTCATGCAGATTAATTGAACCCGATCAAAACCAACCGGCTACATCTTCTATTATTTCAAACTACAAAATAAAACGGCTTGCCCCCGTTTTATTAACGAATTTCAAAGCGATGCTTACGATTTTCAAACAATTCATCCACCGCTGCCATTGGCCAGGACGGGCTGCGCCGGCATCAGCTTTTTCAAAGCGATCCGCAGCGCCTCCGCAGCGATCCTCACCGGCGCCGGATGGGCATGGCGGACCTCTTCGAGGGCCCGCCGGATGGTGGCGGAAACATCGTTGAAGATCGCCTCGTCGGTCATTTCCACATCCGGTTTCATGAAATAGGCGAACACCCGGGCCATACCGCAGTTGGAGATGAAGTCCGGAATGAGGCTGATCTGCCGGTCGACATATTCGGCGGTGGGGCCGAAGAAGATGCCGTCGTCGGCAAAGGGCACATTGGCGCCGCAGGCGATCACCTCCAGGCCGCCGGCCAGCATATCGTCCGCCTGTTGGCGGGTGACCAGCTTGGAAGCGGCGCCGGGAATGAAAATATCGGCGCCCAGTTTCCAGATGCGCTCGTTCATTTCCTCAAAGGAGAGCATGCCATCGGCCGACAGTTGGTTGCCCTGCCTGGTGACGAAGAGGTGCTTGGCTTCTTCCATGCCCATTCCAGTTTCGCTGATCAGCCCCCCTTCCCGGTCGATGATGCCCAGCACCTTCGCCCCGTGCAGGGTGAGGTAGCTGGCCGCCGCCGAGGCCACATTGCCCCAGCCCTGGATGATGGCCGTCTTGCCCTCCAGCCCGCGCCCGTGGAAGAGCTGGTAATAATGGCGTACCGATTCCGAAACGCCGAAGCCGGTGATGAGGTCCGCTACGGCGTACTTGTGGTTGTCGGGAACGAAACGGGTATCCTCCACGATCTTCGCGCAGCCGTTGCGCAACTGCCCGATCACCTTGACTTTCTCCCCGCTGGGGGCCTTGAGGTGGCCGTTGACGATGCCCTCCTGCGGGTGCCACAGGCCCAGAGCCTCGGTGATGGGGATGACATCCTTGAGCTCGTCCACATTGAGGTCGCCGCCGGTGCCGTAGTAATGCTTCAGGATGGGATAAGCCGCCTTGTACCAGCGGCGGAGCACCTGGTTGCGGCGCGGGTCTTTGGGGTTGAAGTTGATACCGGATTTGGCGCCCCCGATATCCGGCCCGCAGACGGAAAACTTGATCTCCATGACCTTGGCCAGGGAGACGACCTCTTCACGGGTGAGCCCCTCCCGCATGCGGGTGCCGCCGCCGGCCGCCCCGTTGCGGAGGGAATTGATCACGATCCAGCCTTCGGCCTCCGTCTCCGGGTCGTGCCACTCGAAGACGATCTCCGGCTGCTTGTCCTTGTACTCCTGCAGTAAGGATTTCATTGGTGTAGGTTTTATCTGGTTAAAAGGCAATTTTACAGGTTTTACGGTTTTGCGGTGTTCCGGCATTGTGGCGGCCTGGCCGGAATACCGTAAAACCGAAACGCCGCAATACCTGGACCTAACGGGAGGATCCGTTCGTTGGCATGCACAAATATAGGGCATTTGCTTACATTTGTACCCACAGCAAAAGTAGAAGGACAAGCATGTTTCAAAACTGGCTCTACCCACTCGAAGACTCTGTAGATGAACTCGAAGATCACCAGCTTGGAAAGCGCATACAACGGTACGCCGGCGAGTTGCCCGGCCTTAAGGAAACCAGGGTGGCCATCATCGGCATCGGAGAACGGGATGCCAACGCCATACGCCGGCAACTGTACCGCATGAGTTTCCCCTTCCGGGGGCTGGAGGTCGCCGACCTCGGCAATGTGCGCAATACGGATATCGCCTTCAGCATACCCCTCATCCGGGAATTGCTCGACAGCCAGATCTTTCCGCTCATCCTGGGCAATGCGCCCCGGCAGGCCCTGGCCCAGTACAAGGCCTTCCAGAGCCTGCAGCAACTCATCAGCCTGGCGGTGGTGGACGAGCGCATCCCCTACAGCCGGGAAAGCGATGATAAGGAAAAATACTTCCTCCAGGAGATTCTGGACAGCAAACACTCCCGCCTCTTCCATCTCAGTTTCATCGGCTGCCAGGCCCACTTCGTCCCGCCCGGCGCCTTCGAATACCTCGACAAGCGCCACTTCGACTACGTGCGCCTGGGCAAGGCCAGGGCCGAACTGCCCGAACTGGAACCCCTCATTCGCGACTGCGACCTGCTGAGCTTCAACCTCTCCGCCCTGAAACAGGCCGAAGCGCCGGGGCAGGAAGCGCCCACTCCCAGCGGATTTACCTCGGAGGAGGCCTGCCAGGTCACCCGCTATGCCGGCATGAGCGACAAGCTCAGGGCCCTGGGGATTTACGGCTTCCGCGAATCGCTGGACCACAACGGCCATACCGCCCAGCTTGCCGCCCAGATGGCCTGGTACTTCCTGGACGGTTTCTATCACCGGAAGCAGGATTTCCCCGTCTCCACCGACGGCCTGGTCGAATATATCGTGGACTTTAAGAAAGTGGACTACCACCTCACTTTCTGGCGCAGCGACAAGAGCGGCCGCTGGTGGATGCAGGTGCCCGTCAAAACGCGCTCCAAATACCAGCGCCACCGCCTCATTCCCTGCTCTTACAACGATTACATCCTTGCCTGCAGGGATGAATTGCCGGACCGCCTGCTGAATGCCATGCGGAGGTTCGGATAGGCGCCACGCCAGGGTGCGGGTTTCCACCGTGCCCTGGCTTGAGCCGCTTAATAGCCCTAATACCGTTTCCTATGATCGAGATCACCATACTTCCCGAACTCCGCCATAAGTGCCCGCAACTGCAGCTCGGCTGCCTGCAGGCACAGGTGCAGCCCGCCCCGAGCGCCGCCGCCCTGCTCCGGCAAATGGAAGAGGCCTGTGTCAGCATAAGCACAAGCCTGGAAATGGAAGCCATCAGCCGCCTGCCCCACATCCGTTCTGCCCGCGAGGCCTACAAGGCGACGGGCAAAAAACCGGGGCGCTACCGCCCCAGTGCGGAAGCGCTGCTGCGGAGAGTGGTGAGCGGCAAAGGCCTCTACTCTATCAATAATGTGGTGGATGTGATCAATTATTGTTCCATCACTACCCACTATTCCATCGGCGGTTATGATGCCGCCCTGATCGACGGGCCCGTAACCCTGGGCATCGGCCGGGAAGGCGAACCCTACGATGCCATTGCCCGCGGCGAGCTCAATATCGCCGGCCTTCCCGTGCTACGGGACAGGCAGGGCGCCTTCGGCGGCCCCACCAGCGACTCCACCCGCACCATGATCCGGGAGGAGAGCCGGCATGTGCTGCTGGTGTTTTTCAACTTCGGCGGCCATGAAGGCCTGGCCCGGGCGCTGGATGATGCCGCTGCGCTGGCCAGGGCCCATTGCCGGGGAGAACATATTGAAATCTGCCTGTAATTCTTGCTCCTCCTGCCTTCCGGGCAATTGGCGCCCCGCCGCCGGCGCCTGTCCGCCGGCAAGAGCGGATCAGTGTTTTTATTCATACTATTTTTTCACCCGGCCCCTTGATTCTTACCTGCTTTTTTTCCTACCTTTGAATGTCGTATGATGATTAAAGGCCTTTAGCCTGTTTTTTTATTCAAATCATTGTGACAAGAGATGCAGTAATACCGTCTAAGTGTTGTAATTCAGCGAGGCCTTTCCTCATCCGAGCGTTTAGCCAGCCATTTTTAGGGACCTTCCCGATGAGCAATCCCGTAAAAAATCCTGACTATGCTTAGGATGCTGCCGCGATGGCGAGCAATCTTCCTCCCTGTTTAGGGTAGGAGGAAACCAGTTATGGCATTTTTACTTAATTTTTTAACCTTTTTCACTTTTTAATTTTTTTGTAATGAACATTTTTGTTGCTAGGCTCAATTTTGACACTACCAGTGACACCCTTCGGGAAATTTTTGAATCCTTTGGCGAGGTGGAATCCGCCAAAGTGATCACCGACCACTTTACCGGTAAGTCACGGGGCTTCGGCTTCGTCGAAATGCCCAACGACGATGAGGGTTACGCCGCCATTGAACAATTGAATGATTCCGACCTCGATGGCAACACCATCGTAGTAAAGAAGGCCGAACCGCGCAGTAACAACAACCGCCGGCAAGGCGGCGGCAACTTTAACCGCCGCGACAGCTACGGCGGCGGTGGCCGCGACAACTACAACCGCCGCGACAGTGGCGGCCGCGACAACTACAACCGCCGCGACAGTGGCGGCCGCGACAATTACAACCGCCGCGACAGTGGCGGCCGCGACAACTACAACCGCCGCGACCGCCGCGACAGCTACAACGACGGCAACTACAACTCTGACCGCTACTAGAATTTCATTCTGCTTGCGATAGCAGTAAAAATAAGGGGCGGCGGATACTTTTCCGCCGCCCCTTCCTTTTTTGGACAGTATTGCTTATTTTTGAGGCTGCCTCAGAGAATTTTGTTGATCGGCCTGGGCCTGTATGGCATCGGCATGCCAACATCCCGTCTTTACCTATTGCCAAACTGCCATTCCAAACCATCAAAATCGAACAGCAATGTATCGGACCTTACTCCTATTCCTGATCGCCATAGGTACTGCTTTCCGCCCTCAGGCGCAGGTCGTCTACAGCGTGCCTGCTTCTCCCACGGCCGATGAAGAAGTGACCATTTTCTTCGACGCCACCGAGGGGGACCGGGGTCTGGAAAATTGCAACTGCGATGTCTACTTCCACACCGGCGTGATCACTAACCTGAGCAATAACCCCTCCGACTGGCGCTTCGTCCCCACTACCTGGGGAGTGGCCAACGCCAGCTGGCGCCTGGCCCCGGTGCAGGGCCAGAATAACCTCTACAGTTTTACATTCTCCCCTTCCATAAGGGCCTTTTACAACGTTCCCGGCACGGAGAGGATACAACAGCTGGCTTTCGTCTTTCGCAATGCCGACGGCAGCAGATCCGGCCGGGCCGAGGGCGGCAGCGATATCTTCCTGGATGTGTTCGACGGCGGCGCCCTGCTGCAAAGCCCCAATTCCAGCCTGGTGATCGTTGAAGCCGGAGAAACCATCCCGGTAAAGGTGGCCGCTACGCAGGTGGTGGATTTTTCCGTGTTCGACAACGGCGTTCTGCTCACGGAACAAACCGGCTCCGTGCTGGAATACGGCCTGATAGCCGCCGATATGGGCAACCACCTCGTAGAGATAGTCATAGACAACGGCAGCGGGACGCAGACGCTCTCGTTCACCTACGTCGTGGCCCGGAATATACCCCCCGCAGACCCGCCGGCCGGACTGGAAACCGGCATCACTTTCGGGAACGGTAACCTCAAACTCCTGTTCTATGCTCCCGGCAAAAACAACGTTTTCGTGCTGGGCGATTTCAATAACTATCAGGCGAATGTCGATTATCAAATGACTCCCACCGACGACGGCCACTGGTGGATAGAGATCGGCGGCCTGCCCCAGGACGGCCCGCTTACCTTCCAATATCTGGTGGACGGCAATATCCGCGTGGCCGACCCCTACAGCACCCTCGTCCTGGATTCCGGGAACGACCCTTTCATCCCGCCGGCCACCTATCCCAACCTGCCGGACTATCCCGACGGCGCTCAGGGCGTCGTCACTCTGATAGACCCCGCGGCTGCCGAATACAACTGGCAGGTGAACAATTTCAACCGCCCGCCCCGGGAAAAACTGATCGTTTACGAACTGCTGCTCCGGGATTTCATCGCCCGACATGACTATACCACCCTCATCGACACCCTGAACTACCTTAAGCGGCTGGGGGTCAACGCCATCGAGCTGATGCCGGTCAACGAATTTTCCGGCAACGAAAGCTGGGGCTACAACCCTACCTTCCATATGGCGCTGGACAAATACTACGGCCCGATCCGGGAGTTCAAACGCTTTATCGACGCCTGCCACGCGCGGGGCATCGCCGTTATCCTCGATGTGGTATTTAACCATATCGACTTGCCCAGCGCCCTGGGCGCCCTGTACTGGGATCCCGTCAACAACCGCCCCGCCGCCAACAATCCCTGGCTGAACCAGCAGGCCACGCACGACTTCAGTGTGTTCCTGGATATCAACCACGAAAGCGCGGCCACCCGCGCTTACGTCGATAAGATCATCCGTTACTGGTTATCCGAATTCCGGGTGGACGGCTTCCGCTTCGACCTCTCCAAAGGCCTCACCCAGAACGAGAACGGCCCCTACCATGCCGGCGACTACGACGCCCGGCGCATCGCTATCATCAAACACTACGCCGACGTCATGTGGGCCGCCTCGCCCGGTTGCTACACCATTCTGGAACACTTTGCCGACTGGCAGGAAGAAAGAGAACTCACCTCCTACGGGCAAGGCATGATGGTCTGGAACAACCAGAACCACCCCGCCCGGGATGCCGTCCGCTCCGGCAGCGGCGGCCTCAACGGCCTGTCCTATACCTCCCGCGGCTGGAATACGCCCTACGCCCTGGTTTCTTATATAGAAAGCCACGACGAAGAACGGCTGATGTACGAAGCGCTCAATTTCGGCAGTTCTTCGGGCAACTATAATGTCCGAAACTTCGAAACGGCCCTCGCCCGCGTGGAAGCGCTCAGTACCATCTTCTACGCCGTGCCCGGGCCAAAGATGCTCTGGCAATTCGGCGAGCTGGGTTATGACTACTCCATCAACTGGTGCCTGGACGGTTCGGTCAATAACGGCTGCCGCACCGGCAACAAGCCCATCCGCTGGGATTATTTTCAGAATGAAGCCCGCCGCCACCTTTTCGATGTGACGCGCCAGCTTATGGCTATGCGCAACACTTATGATGCCTTCCATACCACCAACTTCGAGGCAGACCTCGCTCCGGCAGTCAAAAAGGTGAAATTGACCGGCTCCGATATGACCGTCGTCGCCGTGGCCAATATGGGCCTCACGGCCGCCAACGCCACCGGAGTGTTCCCCACTGCCGGCGCCTGGTACGAACTGTTCAGCCGGGGAACACTCAATGTGGCCACACCCAATATCCTGCTGCCCCTGCAGCCCGGCGAGTACCGCCTGTACACTTCCAAGCCGATAGATTATTCGGTCGGCGCAGGGGAACAACTGCAGCCCGGCGCCTTTGGCCTTCGCATTGCCCCCAACCCCACCAGCGGCCCGCTGCTGCTGAGCTATACCCTGCCCCGCAGCGCCGATGTGACGGTACAGGTGTTCAACATTTACGGCCAGCAGGTGTACAGCGCTCAGTTGGGCAACCAACCGCAGGGCTGGCATGGCATGGAAGTGGACACCTCTGGCCTCGCCGCCGGCACTTACCTGCTTAAGCTCACTGCCGGCGACAGGATGGAGGCCAGGCCTTTCGTAGTACGGTAACCAAAAATCATAAATTTTACCCGGCTTGTAATACTACTTTCACTTTAACTTCCGGGCGTTCCGGATCGCGGGCCCTGACAAAAATCGGGGCCCGCGATCCTGTTAAAGCAGTAGTAAAGACGGGCCCAAATCAAAAATCGGCCACTCCCCCCCGCCCCGGCCGAGAAAAACAGTACATTGATAGATTGTCTTTTTTTCTGCGGCAGGCATTGACTATTTTCACGCTTTATCAGCCATCATCTTTTTCAGTCTGGTTTTCGGCATTCCCCTTGCCGGGAAATGCCCTTTCTCTTATTGCTCGTTCTGAAAATCAGACATCATGACCACATTCGCATCTCAACGGCTACAACGCCTGTCCGAACAGCAAATGCAGGGTATTACCGCCAAGCGCCGTTCTACCCGTGAAGAACTATACCGCCGCCTCTGTATCGCCCGGCAGTATATCTTCGAAAATTTCCATCGGGATATTCAGCTCGACGAACTGGCCCGGGAGGCCGCTATGTCGAAGTATCACCTGCTGCGCACCTACCGCGAAGCCTTCGGCACCACCCCTTACCGCCAGGTGCTGGACCTCAGGCTGGATGCCGCCCGGGAATTGCTGGACAACCGCCAGACCCTTGAGGACATTGCCTTCCAGCTCGGCTTTTCCGACCGGCGCTCCTTCACCAAAGCATTTAAAAAGGCTCATGGAGTAGCGCCTTCGATCTACAGAATGCAAGTGGAGTAAGCTATTGAGGCATATAAAGGCATAAAGGCTTATCTTTGGCCGGCGCGATCTCCCAAAGTTGCTTCCGCTATGAAACCATTTTTTGTTCTGTGTTTTGCCCTGCTGCAGCTTACCGCTCCGGGGCAGCCCCTCCTGATACCCCGGGACAGCCTCTTCCAGGAGAAGGACCAGTATGCCATTATGCTATCGCCGGACGGCAGGCGCGTTTATTACCAGCGCCGCAGCGTACAGGAAGGGCGTTTGTTTTTCGTCGACACCCAACGGCCCGGCCGCGAACAGAGCCTGGTCTTCGACGGCGCCCTTCTGAACTGGCAACTCACCTATGAGGGCAGCGTACTGGCAGTAGTGCAGGGCGGCGGCCGGCAACTGGCGCTCATGGGGCCGGATGGAGGGAATGCCCGGATCGTGCCCCTTTTCCCTTTCCAGCAGTTACGCATAGAGGCCCTCAGCCCGCAACGGCCGGATGAGGCCGTAATTTCTGTGGTGGGGGAGAAAGACAGCCTCAATGGCATCTACCGCATCAACTTCAAAACCGGAGCATACGAAAAAACCAGCCCCCCCCTCGATTTTCAGAAACTCTATTTCGACCAGCAACTCAACCTGCGCGCCGGGCGCCTCCTTAATGACATCAACGGCTACTCCATCTACACCTTCGACGGGCAGGAATGGAAGGAGAGGCTGCGCTTCCCTTTCGAGGAAAGCCAGTTCATCGGCGGCTTCCAGGATGTGGTGAGCGTCAGCGCCGATGGCCGGACGGCCTACGCCACCGACAATACGCGGCGGGATAAAACCGCCCTGGTGTCTGTAGACGTGCAAAGCGGGGCCGCCGACTTGCTCGTCGCCGACGGCAAAGCCGATATCCTGCCCTTTGGCGCTATGATCGCACCAGATGGCCGCCCGCAGATGGTGCTCGGCGTTTTTGCCGATGCCCGGCGCCATTTTCTGGACGCCGATGCCCAACGGGACTTCGATTATGCCAACCTGCTCCTGCAGGGCAAGGGCAGCTTTGCTCAGGCCAGCGCCGATGGGCGCAACTGGCTGATGCGGAAGCTTAACGGCGGCTCCACCGCTTACTACCTCTTCCGGCGCGACAGCCGGCAACTGGTGAAACTATTCGACGATTTTCCGGCGCTCGGCGGCTACGAACCGGCCAGCCGGCGGGCACACAGCATCATCACCCGCGACGGGCGCGAACTGCCCGTCCACGTTTACCTGCCCCCTGGCGCCGATGAAGACGGCGACGGCATACCGGAGGCGCCACTGCCAACAGTCCTGTACGTCCACGGCGGGCCATGGGCAGGAGTGGTGCACTGGAACCAATGGTTTCATACCCGCAACTTCCAGTTATTGGCCAACCGGGGCTATGCCGTGATCAATGCAGAGTTTCGCGGAAGCACCGGCCTGGGTAAATATTTCGTCAGCCTGGGCGACCGGCAATGGGGAGAGGCCATGCATTTCGATAAGGTGGATATCGCTCGCTGGGCCATCCGAAAGGGCATAAGCCGGGAGGGAAAGATCGCCATCTGGGGATGGTCGTATGGCGGCTATGCGGCAGCGGCGGCGCTGGCCTTTACCCCGGAACTCTTTGCCTGCGGCATTTCCATGTATGGGCCGGCCGACCTCGACGCTTTCTCCCGCATTCCTTTTACCGATAATGCCCTATGGCGCAACCGGCTAGGCGACCCCTCCACGGCGGAGGGCGCCGCCCTGCTGCGAAAGCACTCCCCTGTTCAGTATGTTCAGAACATTCAAAGCCCCCTCCTCCTCACTACCGGCGGCAAGGACGGGCGCGTGCCCCAAAAGCAGGTGGATAATTTTGCGGATGCCCTGGCTAAAGCCGGCAGGGAGGTAATCTATTTCTACTATCCCGAGGAAGTACACGACTATCGCGAAACAGGTAGCTGGATTTCCTTCTGGGCCATCGCCGAACAGTTTCTCGCCCAACAGATCGGGGGGCGTTTCCAACCCGCCGGGCCCG
>CAZAXA010000123.1:0-13877 GCA_964488965.1 uncultured Phaeodactylibacter sp.
ATGACGCCGACGATGCCCAGCGGATGCCACTGCTCCATCATGCGGTGATAGGGGCGCTCCGACTGTATGGTCAGCCCGTAGAGCTGGCGCGACAGGCCCACGGCAAAGTCGCAGATGTCGATCATTTCCTGCACTTCGCCCCAGCCCTCCTGCAGGCTCTTGCCCATCTCATAGGAAACGAGGCGTCCAAGGGCGTCCTTGTGTTTGCGCAGCTCATCGCCATACTGCCGGACGATCTCCCCCCGTTTCGGGGCGGGGATTTCCCGCCATACCAGGAAGGCTTCCTGCGCTTTGGCGATCAGGTGATCGTATTCTTCGCGCGTCGTTTCGCTGACGCTGCCGATCAGCCTGCCGTCAACCGGCGAAAAGGATTGGATGTATTTTCCGGAATCGCTGGATTCGCGGCCGGTGCTGGCGCCGGCATTGTGTTCTTTGAGGCCGAGCTTTTGGAGAAAAGTATTTTCCATTACGCGTAATTTGGTTTCATTTTGCGGGTGCAAAATTAGGAAAAAGAAAGGAAGGGTTTCTGGTTTCTGGCAATCAGAAACCCAGAAACTCATAAACTCAGCCCATCCTCGCTGCGTTCAGCCGGGTAAAAAACCAGAAACTCCAATGCCCTACCCCAGCAACTCCTTCACCACCCCGGAAATGGTTTTCCCGTCCGCCCTTCCGGCAAGCTTCTGCGAAGCGGCGCCCATCACTTTGCCCATATCCTTCATAGAGGTGGCGCCAAGTTCGGCGACAATTTTTTTGAGTTCGGCCCGAAGTTCTTCTTCACTCAGTTGTTTGGGCAGGTAGCGCTCGATGATCTCGATCTCCTCGCGTTCCGTTTGGGCGAGATCCGGGCGGTTTTGCTTTTCGTAGATGTCCAGGGAGTCCCGGCGCTGCTTGATCAGCTTCTGGAGGATCTTCATCTCCATTTCCGGGCTGACGTCGTGTTTGGCGCCGCTGGTCTTCTCCAGCAGGATGGCCGCTTTGATGGCCCGTACGCCGCGCAGGGCGGCCTGGTCTTTGGCTTTCATGGCTTCCCTGAGGTCTTGTGCGATGCGTTCTTCAAGGCTCATAGTCTATTCTTTTTGTTCTCTAATAATTAAGCAAAGCCTATTCAGGAGGGAATAGTTCACTCCTTGTCCAGCCTTTCTGCTATCCAGTTGGTGAGCAGGATGTAATCCTGCAGGCCCAGCCGTTCCGGCCGTTGCTCGAAGAAGGGTTCGTCCAGTAAAGGGTCGCCTTTGATGAGCGTCTTCATAGTATTGCGCAGCATTTTGCGGCGCTGGCTGAAGGCCTGTTTCACTACCTGCCGGAACAGTTGCTCGTCACACCCCAGATTCTGTTGCTCTTTGCGGATGAGGCGGATGACGGCTGACTGCACCTTTGGGGGCGGAGAGAAGCTTTTCTTATCCACTGTGAAAAGGTATTCCCCTTCGTAAAATGCCTGCACCAGGACGCTGATGACGCCATAGGCCTTGCTTCCCGGGCCGGAGACCACCCGTTCTGCCACTTCCTTCTGGAACATACCCACCATTTCGGGGACGAACCGGCGGTGTTTCAGCATCTTGAACAGGATTTGCGAAGAGATATTATACGGGAAATTGCCGATCAGGCCAAAGGGTTTCTCCTGCATCAGTTCCGGCAGCGCCACTTTCAGGAAATCACCGCTGACGACCCTGCCCTTCAGTTCGGGAAAGTGCTTATTGAGGAAGAGCACCATATCGCGATCGGCCTCTATGGCGAGCAGTTCGAAAGGCTTCTGGAGGAGGAAACGGGTCAGCATACCCCGCCCGGGGCCCACTTCCACTACCTGCCGGTAAGCCTGGCCTGCCAGGGAAAGGCTGTCCGCAATGCGGGCAGCGATCTGTTCGTCTTTGAGAAAGTGCTGGCCATAGGATTTCTTGGCTTTCATAGGCGTAAAATAGGTGGGCTCTTGTTTTTTAAAACTGACAATGCTTTCGGGGTCGGGTATATCTTTTTATTTTTACGGTCATTTTAATACAAATACATAAACCCGGCCGGAGGTTGTGCCGAAGATAGCACTCCCCGGGGGAAAATCCCAATAATGGGGCGGCGGCCGGGTAAGAACAAATGATCAATGGAAAAACTGAAAATAGGGATCACCGTAGGAGATATCAACGGGGTTGGATTAGAGGTCATCCTGAAGACTTTACTCAACGAAAAGATCCTTGAACTATGCACCCCGGTTGTCTATGGGTCTTCCAAGATCGTTTCCTACCATAAAAATATAGTGGAAGGCGAGATCGACTTTAACTCCACCCGGGGCGCCGACAAGTTATACTACGATAAGGTCAATATCGTGAATTGCTGGCAGGAGAATGTCAACATCACGCTGGGCAAGCCCTCTGACCTCAGCGGCAAATATGCCTACCTCTCGCTGGAGTCTGCCACCCAGGATCTTAAAGCGGAGCTGATCGACGCTCTGGTCACTGCTCCCATCAGTAAGGAGGCCATGAAAATGGCGGATTTTCCTTTTCCCGGGCATACCGAGTACCTGGCGAAGGAACTGGGCCCGGGGCCCGGCCTGATGTTCATGGTCAATGATTCGTTGCGCATCGGCCTGGCCACCAACCATCTGCCGCTTAAGGAAGTGGCCGGCGCTTTGAGCAAGGAACTGATCATGGATAAGCTGCAATTGATGAACCAAAGCCTGAAGGTTGACTTTGGGCTGGAGCGGCCTTCCATCGCCGTATTGGGCCTCAATCCTCACGCCGGCGACGGCGGCGTGCTTGGGGATGAGGAAGAGGCCTTCATCCGGCCGGCGGTGGTAGAGCTTAAAAAGAAAGGCATGCTGGTCATGGGCCCCTTCTCTGCCGATGGCTTTTTTGGCTCGGGGCAATACCGGAAGTTCGACGCCATTCTGGCTATGTACCACGATCAGGGACTCATCCCCTTCAAGGCCCTCTCCTTTGGTAGTGGCGTCAATTTCACGGCAGGCCTCAGCCGCGTGCGCACCTCGCCGGACCACGGCACAGCTTTCGACCTGGCCGGCAAGAACGAAGCCGATCCCTCTTCTTTTCGCAAAGCGCTCTTCCTGGCCATGGATATCGCCAGAAACCGCAGGCTTTATGCAGAAATGCACGAAAACCCCATTCAGAAGCGTGAAAAATCCAGTTATGTGGAAAGTGAAGATGAGATCATCCAGGAAGATGAGCTTCAATAACTTTCTATGAACCGGTCTTTTGCCCTTTTTTCCTTCTTGCTGTTTCTTGCCGCCTGCTGCCCGGCACAGCCCGCCCTGACCATTAGCGGCAGGGTATTTGATGAGAGTAATGGAGAGACCCTGATCGGCGCCACCATCCTGGCCCCGGCGCTGGAAGCAGGTACAACGACGAACGAGTACGGATTCTATTCCATTGCCGTGCCGGCGCGCGACAGCGTGCAACTGGTATTCAGCTATGTGGGTTTTCAACCGAAAAGTTATTCTTTATTGCTCACCCGTGATACCATCCTCAATGTAGGGCTGTTTACCGGAGTGCAATTGGAGGAAGTAGTGGTAAAGGCCAACTCCTACCAGGAGCAGCTCAATTCCACCGAGATGAGCGTGGAAGCCATCACTACCCGTGAAGCAAAGCTCATACCGGTATTGCTGGGCGAAAGCGATGTGTTGAAGGCCATTCAACTGAAACCGGGCATTCCCTCCGGGGCGGAGGGCACGACCGGCCTGTTTGTCCGGGGCGGCAGCAATGACCAGAACCTCATTGTGCTGGACGAAGCTGTTGTTTACAATGCCAACCACCTGTTCGGGTTTTTCAGCACCTTCAATACCGATGCGGTCAAAGACCTCAAAATCTACAAAGGAGGCTTCCCCCCCCAATACGGAGGCCGCCTGTCCTCGGTGATCGACGTCAAACTGAAGGAAGGCAACAACAGGAAGTTCGCCGGCTCGGGAGGCATCGGCCTCATTGCTTCCCGGCTTACACTGGAAGGGCCCATTCAAAAGGAGAGGTCCTCTTTCATCATTTCCGGGCGGCGGACCTATGTCGATATTTTTACCCGCGCCGTCAACCGCGCCAAAGAAGGAAACGAGGATTTCAACCCTATCCCCGACTACTTCTTTTACGACCTGAATACGAAGGCCAACTACCAGTTGGGGGAGAAAGACCGGTTTTTTCTCAGCGGCTACTTCGGCCGGGATGTCTTCGGGATCAACGGCGATTTTTTCGATTTTGATTTCGATTGGGGAAATGCCACCGGAACGGCCCGATGGAACCACGTCTTTTCACCGCGCCTGTTCGCTAATACCACCTTTACCTATTCTGATTATCAGTACAATATCCAGACCCGGATCACCGGCTTTTCTTTTCGGGTGGGGTCCAATATTCGCGATGCCAACCTGAAAACGGATTTCTACTTTGCGCCTAACAATAAGCACAGCATTCGGTTCGGGGCCAACGCCACCCGCCATCAGTTTACAGTAGGGCGCCTGAAGGCCGGGAGTGACGACGGCCTGGTCAATTTTTCCGCCGGCCAGGATTTCGCCGGCCTGGAATATGGCCTTTATTTTTCGGATGATATCGAGGTGACGGACAGGCTCGGCCTCAGCGGCGGACTGCGGCTGAGCGGTTTTGGCAACGATAATACCTTCTATTGGGGGCTGGAGCCCCGGCTGGCTGCCCGCTACGGCCTTTCTCCGCGCTGGGCGGCCAAGGCAAGTTACGCCCGGATGTACCAATACCTTCACCTGGTTTCCAGCGCCGGCGTGGCCCTGCCCACAGACGTGTGGTATCCTTCCTCCCGGCAAGTCAGCCCGCAACGGTCGGACCAGGTGGCGGCCGGGCTTTCTTATATCCTGGCGGATCAGTTTTTCCTCAACCTTGAGGGCTATTATAAAAATATGGAGAACCAGCTGCAGTTTGTCGATGGCGCGCAATTGTTCGCCAATGATGAACTGGAGGAGGAGTTTGCGGTAGGAGAAGGAGAAGCCTACGGCCTTGAATTCAGCATCGAAAAGAAGCAGGGCAGGCTCAGCGGGTGGATAGGCTACACTCTGTCCCTGATCCGGCTGAAGAATTTTTCTACCCTCGACCCCGACGGGCGCTTCGCGCAGGAGTCGGAAGGCTTTGGCGCTTTCTCCCCGGTGTATGACCGCCGGCACGACCTCTCCGTCGTGCTCTTTTGCGAACTTGGCCGGCGCTGGGCCGCTACGGCCTCATTTGTATATGGATCGGGAGACCTCCGGTGGCTGGCCCCCGGGCGTTTTACCTTCCAGGATATTTATGGCGCCGGTTTCGAAGCTGTCGTGCCGGATTACCGCGCCCGGAACAATTACCGCCTGCCTCCTTATCATCGGCTGGATATGGGGATCGTTTATAAGCTCTCCAGGGAAAATGAGGAAAACAACCTGTCCCTCAACGTCGTCAATGTTTATGACCGGCGCAACACTTTTTTCATCTACCTGGAGCCCGAATTTGAGCAGATCGACAGTGGCGGGAATATTATTGAGGTCCCCACCCGCATTGCCGCCAGGCAAGTCTCTCTTTTTCCCGTTCTTCCTTCCATAACCTGGAATTTCAAATTCTAGTTATATGAATCCTTTTCGCCATTTTCTCCTTATTGCCGCCATCATGGGCCTTTTTTTTGCCTGCGGCCTGGAGAAGGAAGTAGATATTGAACTGCCGGTTTATGAAAGCCGTTACGTAGTGGAATGTTACCTGGAACCCGGCCGGCCATTTTCCCTTCTTTTAAGCCGAAGCCAACCCTATTTTGCACCCTTCCCTCCGCTGAACCAGGAGTTTCTGGAAACCATTCTGGTGGACAGTGCCCGTGTGGAGATTTTTCATAATGGAAAAAGGTATGAGTTGAGGAACCAGTTCCTGTTTAACCCGTTTACCCGTAAATTTTTCAATTACTTCTCTTCGGAGAATGTGCCTTTTGATACCCTTTCTGCCTTTGAGCTGGCCATCACCCTGGCGGACGGGCGGTCCATTTCCGGATCCACCCGGATTTTGCCGTCGGTGCAGATCGACAGCCTGGTCGTTCAGTTCGCGGAAGCGGATACTTTGGCCCGGGTATTGACCTACTTTACGGACGATCCCGGCGAGGACAATTATTATCGCCGCATGTTCCACGAAAGCAGCCTTGACAGTGTAGCCGCTCAGGACTTCTCTGTCGACGACCGCATTCTGGAAGGGACAGCCGTATTCGGTACGGGTTACAACTATGTAGCAGGAGATACGGTTATTTCCACACTATTCCATATTGACAAGGGCTACTATGAATTTCTGGAGAGCCTGGAAGATGCGGTGAATGCCAATGGCAACCCTTTTGCCCAGCCCAGCCCGATCATTTCCAACCTGGAGGGGACGGCGGGCGCTACCGGCATATTTACGGGCATTAGTTATGACAGGAAAGCGATCATTGTAAGGCGGTAGTAAAGAGAAAGCCGGGTGAAAATTAATTCCACCCGGCTTCCTTTTCTTTTGAAAGCTAAAGGGCTTACTTGTTGTCCTTCATCAGGCCGCCCAGGTCCGGATTCGGCTGGATAACCGTGCGGCGGTTCATCTGGCGGCCTTCGGAGGTTTTATTGTCGCCAGTCGGCTGTGTGTCACCGCGGCCGGCGATGGTCAGTTGTTCCGGGCTGGCGCCTTTGCGAATGAGGTAGCGGACTACTTCATTGGCGCGGGCAACGCTCAGGTCCCAGTTATCGCGGTACATAGCGCCTTCCTTCATCTTTTGGCTGTCGGCATGGCCTACTACCATCAATTGCAGTTTCGGGTTGTTTTTCAGCGTGCCGGCCAGTTTTTCCAGGGCAGCCCTTTCGGTGCGGTCGAGGCGGACGGAGCCGCTGGCATACTGTACATTTTCATCTGTAACGACATACAGGCGGCCATCGCGGTCTTCCAGTTTCAGGCCGCTGTCGGCGTAAGCGCTGAAGATGCCGTTGATCTCATCTTTCAGGGCTTTGAGTTCAGCTTCCGTCATATTCAGCTTTTCCTGGACCTGGCCCATCTGGCCTTTCATAGCATTCAGGTCGCTTTCCAGGGCGCTGATCTTGCCGTTCAGCTCCTTCTTGGTGTTGGCCAGGTCAGCTTCGAGTTGAGCTTTCTCTTCTTCGAGGGATTTTACCTTGGCCTGGGTCTCGGCAAGGGCCTGGTCGGTGCGCTCTTTGGCTGCGAGCAGTTCATCGTATTTCTTTTTGGAAACACAGGACTGTAAAGAGCTGATAGCCAGGGAGAAGATCAGTAATTTTACTATCAGACGCATGTTCGTTTAGTTTGATTTAGTGAATTATTATTGGTTTTAACGTTTGACCAGCAGAAGATGATACATCCTTCAAACCCCAAAGGTAAAAAAAAGCTTACAACAATTTACAAATTAGAGATTCGAATGATGGATCATCGTGAAAATTATAACCGGGGGCGCTGTGATGATAAGGGCAAGGCACACATGGCATGATGCCTTTTTGGAGAAAACTCTCTTTTTTTACCATATATTGTTCGGCTAAAGGTAATATTTTTCACACATAATACCAGCATAAGGCCAGAATTTTGTTTCCTTTCCAGCCCGAAAAGGACAAAAAACGGCTGAAAGGGAACGGAACTTCCGCGGCGGCAGCCAAATTGGAGTATAGCAATAAAAAGATTATTTTTGCATTGGCCGCCGGGAATGCTGTTCGAAAGAAGTTTTTATACTGATTTTTATTCAAAACAGGTTGATTGCCAGGTGATTAATTTTAAACAGCTTTGTTCTGGAAGGATTGGGGGTTATACGAAACGGACGGAGCTCGTATTCGGAAATTTCAAACAACTGATATTCAACTAGATGAAGTACGAAATTAAAGAAGAAGGAAGATTTAAATACATCGAGACGAAAGGTGGCGAAGAAAATCTGTTATTGCTCCACGGCTTGTTCGGCGCCCTGAGCAATTTCGAAGGCATCATCGGGTATTTCGCCAGAAAATGCAACGTCGTCGTTCCTATTCTTCCTATTTTCGACCTTCCTATCCGCAAGGTTTCCGTTACTGGTTTAGTCGATTACGTCATTGACTTCGTAGACTATAAAGGCTATGATAAGGTCAATGTGCTGGGCAACTCCCTGGGAGGGCACATTGCACTGCTCTATACCCTGGCCCGCCCGGAAAAAGTGAATTCCGTCATCCTTACCGGTAGCTCCGGCCTGTTCGAAAACGCTATGGGGTCGAGCTTTCCCAAACGTGGAGACTATGATTTCATCAGAAAGAAGACAGAAGCGACCTTCTATGACCCCTCGGTGGCCTCCAAGGAACTGGTTGACGAGGTCTTTGATATTGTCAATGACCGCAACAAGGCCATCCGGGTGATCGCTACTGCAAAATCTGCTATCCGGCACAACCTGGGCGACAAGCTGCACCAGGTCAAAACGCCAACCCTGCTGGTGTGGGGCAGAGACGACCAGGTCACTCCTGCCTTCGTCGGCGAGAAGTTCCAGGAGTTGATCGAAAACTCCAGGCTGGTATTTTTCGATCAATGCGGGCATGCCCCTATGATGGAACATCCGGAACTGTTCAACAAACACCTCGAGTCCTTTCTCCAGGAAACAGCCGCCAAGGAGCTGAGCTGAGAAAAGAAAAATTAGCAATATTGACGCCGTCCCTGAAGCGGGGATTTTCTTTCTTGTGCCAAACTAAAAAGCTCAGCATGAGCGTTTTGTTCCTGCCTGTACTTTATCTTTGCAATCCTTATAAAACGAAAGAATAGTATAATGATGTGCAGAAAGAAATGGATGTGGCCGCTGATGGCCGTCGCGCTCTTAACCTCCTGTTCCGCTCCGCAGAAAGTGGCCGTAGTTGCCAGCCCGGAATTTGAATACCGGGAACTCGACACGCTGGTCGTTACAGCGCCGTATGGCCTGTCAACGGAAGCGGAGGCAATGGAGATTCCCAATGAACTTCCGGAGTACCGGGCCAGCGAGAAGCGGGAAAACGACCTGCTGCATACCCGGCTTGAACTTCGGTTCGACTGGGACAAGGAGCAGGTGCTCGGCAAGGCCAGCCTGCGGCTCAGGCCCTATTTTCAGCCCCGCGAGACGGTTACACTCGACGCCAAAGGCTTCCATTTCAACCAGGTCTCCTTCGCAGGGAGCAACGAGCCTCTTCGGTATGATTATGATGGGGAAAAGCTCACCATTCATCTGGGGAGGGCTTTCAACCGGAATGAAGAATATACCTTGTTTATTGACTATATGGCCGCCCCTTCCGGCTCGGGGGGCAGCGCAGCCATCACTTCCGACCGCGGCCTGTTCTTCATCAACCCCCGGAATGAGGATGCCGGAAAACCCCGTCAGATCTGGACGCAGGGCGAAACGGAATCTAACTCCCGCTGGTTTCCAACGATCGATAAACCCAACGAACGCTGCACCCAGGAAATGATCGTCACTGTAGAAAAGGAACTCGATGTGTTGTCCAATGGCGCCCTCGTGAGCACAACGGAGAACGGCGACGGAACCCACACCTTCTACTGGAAAATGGACCAGCCTCACGCCCCCTACCTGTTCATGCTTGCCATCGGGGATTATGCCATAGTGGAAGACCGCTGGGAAGGCATGCCGGTAACGTATTATGTGGAACCGGCCTACGAAGCAGATGCCCGCGCCATTTTCTCCCATACCAGAGAGATGTTGGCTTTCTTTTCAGAAAAACTGGGGGTGAAGTATCCCTGGCCCAAATATGCCCAGGTAGTGGTGCGCGATTATGTGTCGGGCGCCATGGAAAATACCACTGGCGTCATTTTTGGGGATTTTGTACAGAGACACCGCCGCGAACTGATCGACAACCACAATGAAGGCATCATTGCCCACGAAATGTCCCATCATTGGTTCGGCGACCTGGTAACCTGTGAGAGCTGGTCCAACCTTACCCTGAATGAGGGCTTTGCCAACTATAGCGAATACCTCTGGCTGGAGCACCGGTATGGAAGAGATGAGGCAGACTACCACCTGCTTGGGGAATGGAACGGATATCTGGGGGCTTCCCGCGGCGATATCCACCCGCTGATCCACTTCGGGTATGATGACAAGGAAAATATGTTCGACGCCCACAGCTACAATAAAGGCGGGGCGATACTTCATATGCTGCGCCATTACGTCGGGGATGAGGCCTTCTGGGCCGCTCTGAATAAATACCTGACAGACAATGCCTATACCGCTGTTGAAGCCCATAATCTCCGCCTGGCCTTTGAAGCCGTTACCGGCGAAGACCTCAACTGGTTTTTCAACCAGTGGTTTTTCAACCAGGGGCACCCCCGCCTGAACGTTACTTATGGCTACGATGCAGGCCTGGGCCAGGCCACCGTTACAGTGGAGCAGGAACAGGATGCTTCGGCGATGCCCGCTATTTTCGAAATGCCAGTGGGTATTGACATCTATCTGGGAGAAGGCGCCCCTGTCCGGAAAACAGTCCGGGTTAACCAGCGCAGACAGGTGTTTGCCTTTGATGTGCCGAACAAACCCCGTTTGATCAATTTCGACGCCGACAAGGTGTTGCTGGCAGAGACGCAGGACAACAAGACGGAGGAGGAACTCATTTATCAGTATTATAATGCCCCGCGCTTTCTCGACCGCTACGAAGCGGCGCTCCAAATGGAAGGCGGCGCTTCTCCCGGAGCCCGGCAGTTGCTGAAGGATGCCCTGAGCGATGCCTTCTGGGCCATTCGGGGGCTGGCCATTTCGAATATCGATGAAAATGCCGGTGAAGAAATCCTGGCCCGCGTCCGGCAAATGGCCGTAGAAGACCCCCGGTCACAGGTGCGTACCGCCGCTTTCGAAAAACTGCTGGCTCTTGAATATACGGGGGCTGTCGAACAGGCAAAATCTGCTATTCAAAACGATTCTGCCTATAATGTCATCGGCGCCGCCCTCCAATACCTGAGCACTTATGACCGCGATGCCGCCCTGGCGCAGGCCCGAAAACTGGAAAAAGAACCAATAGATGATATCCTTCTCGCCATCGGAGAGATTTATGCCGGTTCCGGAGACCCGGCCTATTTGTCCTTCTTCGAAGAGAACCTGGAGAAGGCCAACGGCTTTTCAGCCATTTATTTCCTGGAAGAATATCAGCAGTTGGCGGTCAAGGCCGGCCTGCCCGCGGCCGGCCGTGCAGTAGAAAAGCTGAAGGCCATTGCCCTTGCCGGCAGCGGTTCCCCCTGGCTTCGGTTCAGCGCTACGCGCGCCCTCAATGAAATGCGCAACGCCTATGCGGAGAGTGAGCAGGAAGAGGAACGGGCTCTGCATGATAAGATGCTGGGGATCATCAAAGAGGCCAAGGCCATGGAGAAAAACGAACAGTTCAGGGCCTACTATGAGCAAATGTTGCCGGATATCAGGCCCTGAACGGATAGGATTTTATCTTTCAGGCCCGGCAAGTTTCCCTAATGTCATCAGGTTCGGAAACTTGCCGGGCCTCTCCGGAAAAAATGGAACCCTTTGCCAACTTGACATTTATCGAAATCTTGGTTAATTTACCCGTCTTCTGTGCCTGTATACCCCTGCAAACCTGGCATGCTTTTATCCCAAGACTGGTAAGAAGATTTTCTCGCACTGAAAAATGTCATTTTCAGGCAATTACCCCAAGAACCTGAAACTCATTTGTTAAACTTTCCGGGCGGCCAATCTTTTCCCGCCCTGAGGAGTTGTTGTTATTGTCGTACTCTTTTAAGGAACAAACGAAGTTGTTGACCCTATGGTGACACAAGATAACTACCGGCTGCTGATCAGTAAGCTAGACCAGTTTATCAGGAAATACTACATCAACCAGATGATCCGGGGGGCGCTGTACAGTACGGGCCTCATTCTGGGCCTGTTCCTGGCTATGGCCCTGCTGGAATATTACAACTATTTCGATTCGGGTATCCGCAAAGCGATGCTCTATTCCTTCGTCAGTATAAGCGTTGTCGCTCTGGGATACTGGGTTTTCCTTCCCCTTTTGCATTATTTCCGCCTGGGCAGGGTGATCTCTCACGAGCAGGCAGCACAGATCATCGGCGGCCATTTTACCAATGTAAAAGATAAACTGCTGAATATCCTCCAGCTCAAAAGCCAGTCCGATAATGCTCAGAACCGGGAACTGATCCTCGCCAGCATTGACCAGAAATCGGAAGAGATCAAGCTGGTTCCCTTTCCCAGTGCCATCGACCTGAGCAAAAACCGCAGGTACCTTCGATATGCTTTGCCGCCTCTGCTCCTGCTGGTCATCATTTTATTCATCAATGCCAACCTGATCACGGACAGCACCGCCAGGATTATCAACAACAACCGGAATTTTGAACGGCCCGCCCCCTTTTCCTTCGTAGTGGATAGCGAAGAACTGAAAGCCGTTCAGTTCGAAGACTTTCCGTTGACGGTTAAAGTGGAGGGAGATCAATTGCCGAATGAAGTGTTCATCGATATCGATAATTATCAGTATCGCCTGGCCAAGGAGGCCCCTAACCTTTTTACCTACCGATTTAATAACGTCCAGAAAGACGTCAGCTTTTTCCTTTTCTCCAGTGGAGTGGAATCGGAGGGTTACACCCTTAACGTCCTGAAAAAACCGAACGTGGCGGGTTTTGACGTCAAACTGGATTATCCGGCTTATACGCAGCGCAAAGACGAGGCTTTTTCCAGCATTGGCGACCTTGTCGTTCCGGTAGGCACCAACATCGACTGGGTATTCAATGCGCTCCATACCGATGAGATAAAACTCTGGTTCTCCGCTGATGATCAACGGGAAAACGCCACGCGTTTTTCAGAAGGCCTGTTTACTTACAAAAAACGGGCGATGCGTGATGAATCCTACAAGCTCTACGTTTCCAACAGCGCCCTGCCCAATGCAGATTCCATCAGTTATACCATTTCCGTCATCCCCGACCTGTATCCGAATATTTCTGCAGAGAAATTTCAGGACAGCACCGACAGGAAGCTGCTCTATTTTGTCGGCGACGCCTCCGATGATTACGGGCTGTTGAGCCTTTCTTTCAACTACCGGATAAAAACGGCCGATGGCAGGCAGGGCGATCTGAGTACCCTGAAGCTGAATAAACCTGACGGCAAGCGCACCCGCTTCGACCACGTTTTTGACCTCAATACGCTGGGCCTCAAGCCGGGCGACGAGGTTACCTATTTTTTTGAAGTATATGACAACGACGGCGTGAACGGCAGCAAGCCTGCCCGCACCAACCTCATGGTTTTTGCCATGCCTACCCTGGAGGAATTCGAGGCTATGGCGGAACAAAACGATGACAGGATCAAGAAGGACCTCAAAAAGGCATTGGAGGAATCCAGGAAGATTCAGGAAGATATGAAAAAGATGCGGGAAAAAATCCTGCAGGAAAAAGACCTCGACTGGCAAAGCCGCAAGGAACTTGAAAAATTGCTCGAACGCCAGAAAGAGCTGGAAAAACAGATCGAGCAGGCTAAGAAAACTTTTGAAGAAAACCTCAGGAACCAGGAAGAGTTTTCCGAGACGGACCAGGAGATCATGGAGAAGCAGGAAAAGCTGCAGGAGCTTATGGAAGAGGTGATGAGTGAAGAAATGCGGGAACTGATGCGGCAGATCGAAGAACTGCTTCAGGAACTGGGCAAAGATGAGGCCCTGGAAATGATGGAGGATATGGAACTTTCGGACGAACAGCTCGAGAAAGAACTGGACCGGATGCTGGAGCTTTTCAAACAGCTGGAACTGGAGCAGGAGATGAAGCAGGCCGTTGAAAAACTGGAAGAACTGGCTAAAGAACAGGAAGAACTGAGCCAGGAAACGGAGGAGGGTAAAAAATCGCAGGAGGAGCTGCAGGAAAAGCAGGAGGAGATCGACCAGGAGTTTCAGGAAGTGAAGGAAAAGATGGAGAACATCGAAGAGAAAAACCAGGAACTGGAACAACCGCGTGAACTGGGCGACCGGGAAATGCACAGCG
>CAZAXA010000124.1:0-13811 GCA_964488965.1 uncultured Phaeodactylibacter sp.
AGCAGGCAGGAAAACCATAAAATTTACCCGGCCTAGGGGACGGGCCGGAATACCTGAACAGTTACTTCATTTTTTAATTAAAACCCAAGAAGCATGCTCGACCTCGGTTTCGTCAGCGCCATCCTGGCCGGAAATTCCTTCGAAGAAGTCATCGATTTTGCCGCCACTCACCAGTTCCGATGCGTGGAGATCATGTGCTGGCCCCGCGGCAGGGCCGAGCGGCGCTACGCCGGCGTGACCCATATCGATGTGGATGAGATGGACGAGCAGGGTATCGCCCATATCCGGGCTTATCTGAAACAGAAGGGCGTCTATATTTCCGGCCTGGGCTACTACCCCAACCCGCTCGACCCGGATGCGGAGAAGGCAGCCGTTTATACCGATCACATCAAAAAGGTGATCCGGGCGGCTTCTCGCCTGGGCATAGGCGTGGTGAACACCTTCATCGGGCGCGACCCGTCGAGGACTGTCGACTACAACCTGGGGCGCTTCCGGGAAACCTGGCCCGGGATCGTCCAACTGGCCGAACAGGAAAATATCAGAATAGGCATCGAGAACTGCCCCATGCTGTTCACCCGGGACGAATGGCCGGGCGGCAAGAACCTGGCCATCTCTCCCGCCATCTGGGACGAAATGTTTACTGCCATCCCCAGCAGCCACTTCGGCCTGAACTACGACCCCTCGCACCTGGTGTGGATGCAGATGGACGAAGTGCAGCCCATCTATGACTACGCCGAAAAGCTGCACCATATCCACCTCAAGGACGTGAAAGTGCACCGCCACAAGCTGAACCGGGTGGGCATCCTGGCCTATCCGCTGGAATACCACTCCCCCAAGATCCCCGGCCTGGGCGATGTGCGCTGGCGGGATTTCTTTTCCGCTCTGACGTCCGTGGGCTACCGCGGGCCGGTATGTATAGAGGTAGAAGACAAAGCATATGAGGGCTCGGAGGAGGATGTTCGGGCGGCGATATTGACGAGCCGGAATTTCCTGAAGCAGTTTCTGGGGTAAAGAATACCTTCTACCTAACTTTTTTATCCTCTATTCCCTTGAGAACCTGCAGGATTATCCGCACTGAAGATTCCAACGGATACTTTTTCATCAGAATCCCCATCTTGCTTTTGATAGTGGGTTAAAACCGTTGAAGTTTCAGCCGCAAATGGAGAGCGGGCCTCCAGGCCCGCTGAATAGATCAACGGATTTAACCCACTACCTTGCTTTTGATAGGATCCTGAGTTTCGCGTTTAAGAATATTCCCCACCCTTTCTAAAAGGCCCGGCGCCCGTTGAAGAATATTTGCTATTTGTCTGCCAATATATCTGGCAGAGACATTTTCATCAAAGTATAAGGTTTCATCAGCGTAAACTTCAAAAAGTTCATCTGCTTCCTCTGCAATTTCATCAATATGCAAGAGGTAAAAATTCTCTAAAATATACGCTATGCCCTGAATATCTTTTTCTCTTTCTTTTCGATCATCCCGGGATTCCTGGTTTTTCTTTTTGGAGGATCGTTATGCCCTTTTTCAAATAATTTTATATCTCTGGCGAAAGCCCCGACGATAAAAAAATCAATGCAAAGATCATTCAATACCGGAACGATGTCATTCAGAATTGAGATAACCACTTCATCGGTAATCTTATTCAACAAGATTCTTGAGGTAGGCTTCATAAATTCTGTGAGCTACTTCCAGGTTTCTGCTTTCTTTTGTTCCCAAAAGGTCCGCATACGCCAATAAAGGGCTAACTGTTTTAAAATTTCTATCTACGAAAATGTCACTCTCAAGTTTCCAAAAGAGTTCATATACTTCTATCATTCCTTTATTGGGATCAGGCCGCAGGTTTAAATCTTTTATCAGCGTTCTTTTATCCAAATTTGTATATAAAGTCCAAACCTCCGGATACAAAAAGTTTGTGTATAAATCGGCAGCTGATTCCCCCCCCCAAAAAGCAAAACTTCCCAGGTCAAGGCTTTTCCAGGAGGTCGCAGAAATATGTTGCCCAAATCTGTATCTACCTCTAAATAACTTTGGTTTCAAGATTTGATTGAACGCCCTGGCCCAATGGCTGAGCAATTCATCTTTATTATGAAGTTTTTTCTTCTCATCAGTGATTTGGAGAATATAATTTTCTGATTCAAGATCTTTCAGTATGCCTCCAACCGTACTTAATGAAATATTGGCCAGATCTGCCATTTCACGGTAAGTTTCATTGATCAGCCCCTCGTTTAAAAGCAGTACATAAGGTTTTCCTCTAAAACTTTTTTGCCTGGACTTGAAATATATCTTGCAACAATTATGCTATTCTTTTCTCCTTTAAACTGGTCAAGAATGAAAAGCAAGTTCGATTGATGAACATCCCTTTTTATCTTGGCCTCCAGTTGTGTGGCAATTCCGTTTTTTCGAATTATGATCGTCCCATCGTCCCCTTCACTTGATGAATTAGGACTGATTTCTGCCTTCACTGAGAACCCAGTGAGCTTTTCCAGATTATCACTCGCATTATAAAGAATGTCGCTGTTAAGCATCACGCATTTTTTACAAAAGTGAACAAACACAAATACCGAACAAGTCCATTTTATCCAAAATTTTCCTCCCTTCCATCAAATAATTAAAAGAATGGCTACTCAGAACCAGGGGTTTATTGCCCCCTCTCCCCCAACTTCCTCGTCATCTCCTCCAACTCCAGCCTGAGGCTCTCCGCGTTCTCCAGCGAGGTGCTGCTGTTGAGCTTCAGAGAAAGCTCATCTATAGTATCGAGGTAGAGCGTCTCCATCTCCACATCGGAGCGCAGTTCTTCCATGCTGGCCAGGTCTTCATAGTGGCCCTCTTTCAGGCGTTTGAGTTCCTGTTCTTTATCGTTGATGGACCGGGCCAGCAGGCGGTTGCGTTGCAGGGCCTCCAGCTTGCGCAGGGCGGTTTCGAAAAAGGAAGCCTTGGACTGGCGGAGTTTGAGCTCCGATTCGAACTCCCGGATCAGGCGGATGGCATCTTCGCGGGTTCTTGCCGCCAGGCCTTCGCCGGAAACCATCTGGGCCTTCAGTTCCCGGATGCTTTTGCGGATTTGTTCCTCCTCCTGCCGGTTCTTCCGGATTTGTTGCCGGCAGAATTCGATGCGCTCTTCCGACATGCCTTCCACCGTGGTGCGGCGGGCCTTTTCCCGCCGGCGCCTTTGTACGTAGCTCCAAAGGAAGAAAGCCCCGGCGCCAATGGCCAGCACCAGCAGAATTCCCAACATAAAAGGGAAAAACGGCCTCATAAAGCGCAGCAGGAAAATAAAGAGCAGAAAGAGGAGAGCTGCCCGGATGATCCAGTTATTATCGCTGTTCTGATCACTCATACGATATCGTTCGATCCCAAATTTAACAATTCTTTCGGGGCTTTCCCGGTTCCGGCACAAGAACCCGCCCGAAAGGAAGAGATTTTTAAAAAAACTTTGAACCCTTTTTAAGGAGGGTTGTTAAGTTACAAGTTCTAAAATCGCTAATGTTTTTTGTTTGTTTATAGTTTATGCAGGTACTCTCCGGAGTACCTTTTTTATTTGGGATTTTTGATTTTTGATTTATGATTGCCGCAAATCAAAAATCAAAAATCAAAAATCCCAAATCCTAATGCCTATCTTTGCCCTTCGTACCCAAGGCTATCCTTCAGATGAACATACTGCAACAGATACAGGAACGCTACATACAGGAATTTTCCAACAACGTGCCCCTGGGCGAATTCCTGTTCAACATACTGGTAACCGCCTTGCTGGTCGCCCTGCTGCGCCTTTTTTATATCCACTTCGGCAACGCCATATCCAACCGCCGGAGGTTCGCCAACAATTTCCTTCCCCTGGCCCTGGGCACTTTGCTGATCATTATGATCGTAAAATCCTCGATCGCCCTGTCGCTGGGGCTGGTCGGCGCGCTGTCCATCGTGCGATACCGGGCGGCCATCAAAGACCCTGAAGAACTCACTTACCTCTTCATCGCCATCGGGCTGGGGCTGGCCGGCGGCGCCAACCAGCCGATACTGGCCATTGTCGCTTTCAGCATCATCATCCTGCTGCTCTATGTGAGTAAGCTAGTCGGCGGCCGGGGGCAGATACAGCCGGAGGGGCGCTTATTCATCAACATTACCACCGACGTGGAAAAGCTGGAACGCATTACCGAAATCCTCAGCCGCCACCTTTCCTACGTCGAACTCAAACGCCTGGATACCCTGGAAAAAGGGCTGGACCTTTCCTTCATCGCCAGGGCCGCCTCCCTGGAAGACCTCAGCAGGCTGAAGGAAGAGGTCAGCCAGCTTTCAACAGCCACCCGCTTGTCGGTCGTCGGCCAGCCGGAGCTGATCATTTAATTGAATGTAAAATGCAGAACTGCAAAATGTAAAATCCGCCACATTGGCGCCGCCATCAGGGGCTTTTTTACATTTTACATTTATAGTTTTGCGGTTTGTTATTTCTGTTTCCGTCATGATCATAACCGACAGATCAAGGCCGAAGCGGCGCAGGGCCGCCGGGATCATCGCCGCAGCGCTGGCGCTGTTGCTGCTCATCCTGCTGGGCTTTGCCCTGCGGCCGGAGCGCCCGCCCTACCGGCGCCTCCCGGAAGGGGCCGTCTATTGCAGCGCCGAGAAGGCGCGCGGCGGCAAACTGGTGAACCAGGGCCATGAATTCGGCAGCGCCAGCCTGAGGAGCAAAGCACAGGCGCGCACCGGCCGCTATTCCTGCTACCTGCCGGCCAGCGAGGAAACGGCCTACGGCTTTGGCTACCAACTGGATAACCCGGCGCCGGGCAGCGCTTACAAGGCAAGCGTATGGCGCCTGCAAAATACCGCCCAGGCGGGCGTGCTGGCGGTCAAGATCGACGGAGAGGCGCCGCATTACCAGCAGGAGAACGCCGCCGTGGAAAACGACGGCCGGGGCTGGGAAAAGCTCGAAATCCGCTTTTTCATCCCCTACGGCAAAAGGACGGATAAGTTCAGCGTCTACGTCTACGGCGGCGGCAACCTGGAAGTTTTTTTCGACGACCTGCTCATCGAACAACTCCCTGCCCCGGCCGGAAGCTTCCGGCCCGAAGTGCTGGAGCTGAACGTCAAAAAAGAGGCCATGCAGGCCCTGCGCCTCAAGCGCGGGCAGGCCCTGCGCGCCGGCATCCTGGAGGCGAGCGGCAACGACTGGGTCGAGGCGGAACTCCAGGGCGATTCCACGGGCCCCATGGCTGTCGATATCCGCCTGAAGGGCGACTGGCTCGACCACCTGCGGGGCGACAAATGGTCGTTCCGGGTAAAAATGCGGGGAGCTTACGCCTGGCGGCGCATGCGCTCTTTCTCCCTGCACACCCCCCTGGCGCGTTACTACCTGCACGAATGGCTGCTCCACCAGATCTGGGAAAAGGAAGACGTGCTGACCACCCGCTACGACTTCGTGGAACTGCGGCTCAACGGCCGCTCCCTGGGCATCTACGCCTACGAGGAACATTTTGACAAGCAGGCCGTGGAATTCCGCGAACGCCGCGAAGGCCCCATCCTCAAGTTCTCGGAAGATGGCATGTGGAAAGCGATCGGGCGGCAACTGGCCCACCAGGGCTACGTGCGCCCCGGTGCAGAACATGCCCCTCTCGACTGGCAGAACGCCCCTGTTGAAACCTTTCAACAGAACAGCTACGAGCCAGGCAGTTCCCTGGAACGGGCGGCCCGGGACGGCATGGCCCTGATGGAACAATACCGCCGCGGGACGGCCCCGCCGGAAGAGGCCTTCGACCTGCTGCGGCTCGCCCGCTATTACGCCATCTGCGACGTGCTCAACGCCTATCACGGCATCGCCTGGCACAACCAGCGGTTTTACTACAATCCCGTTACCGGAAAGCTGGAGCCCTTCGGCTTCGACGGCTATGGCGACCGGCCCGAAGCCCGCTACACCATCCTGGGGCAGGGCGCCCTCAACCCGCAATCCTTTGTTTCGAACAGCGTCTTTGCCAGCCTGTTCATGAACCCCGGCTTCGCCGAGGCCTACATCCGGGAGCTCTTCCGGCTAAGCTCCCGGGATTACCTGGCGCCCTTCCTCGACAGTATCTTCCCGGCATGGAGCGCCCGCCTCAGCTTCCTGCAGATGGAATTTCCCGATTACCAGCCCCGGCTGCAGGGCTTCCTTGATGAGGCGCAGTACGCCCATTCGCTCCTCCTCCCCTATGGCGATCACAGCCTGGCGGCCTACGCCTCTCCTGCCCGTGGCCAACAGCAGCGCCTGCAACTGGAAAACCGCCATAACCTGCCCCTCATAGTGGCCGGATACGGCATCGGCAGGCAAAATATGGATTATCCGCTGGACAGCATCCTCTTCCTTCCCGCACAAATGCCCCGCCAATACTGGCTGCGCAGCCAGCGGGACTCTATTATCAGCGATTTCAACCAGTTGCGGTTCCTCTATCAGGGCGCCCTGCAAAGCCAGGCGCCGCCGGAATACTACGAGCTTGCCGCCAGCCCGGGAGCCCGCTTCGTCTTTTACCGCGTGCCCGGTATCGACAGCCTGTTCTCCACCCGGATCATCAACCACCCTCCTCCGGGCAGCCCTGCCGGCGCCCAGGCCCTGCGGCGCCGGGCAGCCCTGAACAACGACGGGCCCTACCGCATTGCCGGCAGGCAGCTCATCTTCCCCGCCGGCCTCCACCGCCCGGATAAGGACATCATTATCCCCGCCGGATACCTGGCCGTCCTGGAAGCCGGCGCTACCCTCGACCTTTCGGAAGGGGCAAATTTTGTATCTTTCTCGCCGGTTCAGGCCTTCGGCACGGAAGACCACCCTGTCCGGGTGGTTTCCGGCAACCGGAAGGGCGGCAGTTTTACCGTCCTGCAGGCCGGAGGGCCATCCGTACTGAAGAATGTGGCCTTTGAAGGGCTGAACACCCTGCAGGAAGGCAACTGGGAACTGACCGGCGCCGTTACTTTCTATGAGTCGGATGTTCAGTTCTACCGCTGTGTCTTCCGGGAAAACCACTGTGAAGACGGCCTGAATATCATTCGTTCCGATTTCGAACTGCGCCAGTGCCTGTTCAGCGACACGCCTTTCGATGCCTTCGACTCGGATTTCTGCAAAGGCACGGTAGAGCGCTGCCGCTTTGAGCGGACCGGCAACGACGGGATGGACTTTTCCGGAAGCGTCGCCCACGTGGAGGATTGTTACCTGGAGAAGAATGGCGACAAGGGCATCAGCGTTGGGGAAGAAAGCGATATCACCGTGATCAACACCACAATACGCAACGCCAATATTGCCCTGGCCAGCAAGGACCTCTCCCTGCTGTTCGTCCGGAATGTAGAGCTGGAAAGCTGCCAGCAGGGCTTCGCCGCCTACCAGAAGAAACCGGATTTCGGGGGCAGCAGGATCATTGTGGAATCTTACCAGGCGCGCGATGTGCGGCGCCTCCACGCTGTTTCGGAGGGAAGCAGGCTGCAGCTTATGGAGCGGGTGGTGGAATGAGTGAATTTTACCCGGCCGAGGTATTTACCCGGCTGCAACAGCAGACGTGGCGAGGACGGGGAGTGAATGCAGGGGCCAATCAGCCATTCGTTCCTTCATTAATTTTGAAAAAACAGAAGCATGTTGCGACTTTTACTTGCAGGATTAACCGTACTGATCTTTTCCTTTACCGCCGGGCTCCGCGCTCAAACCTTGCCGGAGGAGTTTTACGACGAAAGATACCTGGGGCCGCTGGACTTTCCCACCGGCATCACTTTTGACCAAAGCGGCAGGATGTTCATCTGGGAGAAAGCGGGCAGGGTGTACATCGCCGATACCACCGGCCATATTTTTCCGGAACCGCTGATCGATATTTCCGAGGAGGTATCGAACTGGAAAGACCATGGGCTGATGGGTTTTGCCCTTGACCCGGAATTTCTCATCAACGGCTACTTCTACCTGTTCTATGCGCTCGACCTGCACCACTACGAATACTACGGCACGCAGGCATACCATCCCGACTCCACGGTGATCTGGCAGCCCACCATTGGCCGCGTCACCCGCTATAAGGCTGGCCCTGCCTCCAATTTTACCCGGGCTTTGCCCGGCAGCCGCAAGGTGCTGCTGGGAGAAACCATAGACAACGGCATCCCTCTGCTTTACGAGTTCCATGGCCTGGGCAGTATAGTAGTAGCGTCCGACGGCAGCCTGCTCATCTCGGCGGGCGACGCTACCAGCAATGCCGGCTCCGACCTGGGCGGCGACAGCCTGGGCACCATGGCGTCGGCTGCCATCGCCCGGGGCATCATCAGCCCCGATCAGGACCTGGGTTCCTACCGGGCGCAGTACCTGGCCAATTACAACGGCAAAATCCTCCGTATCGACTCTCATACGGGCGACGGCCTGCCCACCAACCCATTCTTCGACCCTGCCCGCCCGCGCTCCCCTCAGTCGCGCATCTGGGCCTGGGGGCTGCGCAATCCCTACCGCTTTACGGTGCGGCCCAATACGGGCAGCCACTTTCCGGAAGACGGCCGGCCGGGCATACTCTATGTCGGAGATGTCGGCAACGGCAGTTGGGAAGAGATCGATATCGTCGAATCCGGCGGGCAGAACTTCGGCTGGCCCATCATGGAAGCCCACGGCATCCACTGGCCTTATGCGTCCCTGCCGGCGCCGCCCAATCCCATGGCGCCCAACCCGCTCTTCGGCGAAGGCTGCGATCAGGAGTATTTCACCTTTCAGGATATTTACGTCAACCTGGCAGCCGACGGCGGCAGGGCCCCCCGGCATCCCTGCGATACCAGTGTGCTCATTGAACATTTTATCGTGGGCTATCCGCCGGCCATCCTCTGGAGCAACGCCCGCTGGAACCCGCCCACCCGGGCCATCGTCCCGTTTTTCAACGACCTGGGGCTCATCAACGGAGCCGAGGTCGGCACGCCCCAGTCCGGCGTGACGGGAGAGAACTTCGACGGCTTTTCCGCCCTGGGCGGCATCTTCTATACCGGCGCCCACTATCCGGAAAAATACCGGGGCAAATTTTTCGCCTATGATTTCAGCGGATGGATAAAGGTGATGGATTTCGATGAGAATCATAAACTACATGCGGTGGAGGGATTCCACAATTTCGCCAGAGATATCATCCACATGGCCCTCAACCCGGTGGATGGCAAACTGTACTACATCAACCTGCAGGGCGAAATCCACCGCATCGGTTTCGGGGGCAACCCGCCGCCGGTGGCCCTCATCGAAGCCGATCAGTATTACGGCCCCAGCCCGCTGGAAGTCCGCTTCGACGGGTCGCGCTCCTTCGACTCCAACCTGCCGCTGGCGAGCTACCACTGGGATTTTGGCGACGGGCAAACCAGCAGTGAGCGCTCTCCTGCTCATACTTTCACCAGCAGCGGCCCCGGCCCCGAGAGCTTTCAGGTAACGCTGACGGTCACCGACAGCCTGGGCGCCCGCGCTTCGGCCACTACCGTCGTCTCACTGAATAACACCCCTCCGAAGGTGGAGATCACCAGCTTTGCCGACGGCAGCCTTTATCCCGTCAGCCAGGGCACTACCGCCCTGCGCCTGGCCGCCGAGGTGTCGGACAAAGAGCACCCTGATGAAGAGCTTACCTACGAATGGCGCGCCTTCGTCCACCACAATGCTCACTTCCACCCCGACCCGGTGATCTTTGACCACGAAGCCTTCACCCTCATCAGCCCCCTGGGTTGCGACGGTGAGGAATACTGGTACCGCATAGAACTGAAGGTCGCCGACCCGGCAGGCTTGTCAACAACCCGGACGCACCAGCTCTACCCCTATTGCGGGAATCCCTTTGTAGAATGGACGGAACTGCGGGGGCAGGCCGAGAACCGCCGGGTAAGCCTGGCCTGGAGAACCCTGATGGAAGACAGCCTCGCCTATTTCGAGCTGCAGCGCAGCCCTGATCATTTTCAGTTCCAGTTGATCGACACCCTGAACCCGGCCGGCATACGGAGCGGCGGTAATTATATTTTTCATGATTTTCAGCCCATCATCGGCCGGAATGTATACCGGGTAAAGGCCGTAAAGGAAAACGGCGCCTACCTGTTTTCCAACCTGGCGGTTGTCGACTATCCGGTAGAAGGGAAATTCAAGGTATTTCCCAATCCGGCAGGGGCCGCCTTCCGGGTCAGGCTGAAGAAGGCCCTGAGCGAAAAGGTTCATTTCGAACTGCTGAACAATATCGGGCAGGTCGTCCTGCAGTCCAATTGGGTAGCCGAAGTAGGGCAGGTATTTGAAAGGTCAGTGCCCACTCAAAACCTGGCCAAAGGCGTCTATCACTACCGGCTCACCAATGGCGAGTTGCAGGGAGTGGGAAGCTTGATGATAGCGAAGTAAGCTTTGTTGCTGGTTACTGGTTAGCGCCTCTGAACGGCCGGCAGACACCCAACGACAAACAGCAGATGGCCGTCAAATACAATGCATGAAAAAAGAGTACTTCTTTGCGATCCTGAGCCTTCTGCTTTTCCTGTACTGCCTGCTGCGGGCGGCTGGCCTGTCCATGACCCACGATGAAAGCTCAACAGTGCTGAACTATACCTACCTCACCTTCCGGAACATCGTGAGCAATCAGCCGCCCAGCGCCAATAACCACATCCTGAACACCCTGCTCGTCAAGATGCTTACGGGCATAGCCAACGACAAAGCGCTCATCCGGCTACCCAACCTGCTGGCCGGCGCCCTGTACCTCTTCTTTGCCTGCCGCCTGCTGCAGCGGCTCGCCCCCGGCTTCCGGGAGCAATTGTTGGGCTTCGCCCTGCTGGCGCTCAACCAGTACATGCTGGAGTTCTTTTCCCTGGGGCGCGGCTACGGCCTGAGCCTGGGCTTCATGATGGGCAGCCTGTATTACGCCCAGCGCTTCAGGGAGGAAGGGCAGCCCCGGCCTCTGGCCTGGAGCGCCGGTTTTTGTATCCTGGCCTGCTACAGCAACATGGTGATGCTCAACTACTTCGTGGCGTTGGCCGGAGCGGTGAATCTGCATCTTCTGCTGCCTTTCAGGAGCATCGGCTGGAAAGCCTGGCGGCGCGCCAATGCCGTCCTGATGGCCGCCGCCCTGATCCTGGCAGGGCTGCTGTACGGCCCCATCCGGGCCATGCTGCAGGAAGGGGCCTTCTACTACGGCGGCTCCAGAGGCATACTGGAAGACACCTTTACCAGCCTGATGCAAAACTACCTGGGCCCCAGGAACTACTTCGGCGAAAGCACCAGAGAACTTATCCTCTTCCCCGTGTACATCCTGCTGATCCTGGGCGTCAGCCGCAACGTAATGAGTGGGATAGAGGAAAAACGATTTACTGCCGCCGCTTTTTTCACCAGCGTCTTCCTGCTCATGGCGCTGAGCAATTACGTGCAGTTCGAGTGGATGGGAACCAAATACCTGGTTCAGCGGACTGCCCTCCTCTATTTCCCGGCCATGGCGCTGGTGATCTTTTTCCTCTTCAGGGGAAGCCCCAGCTGGGCCGGCCTGGCCCTGGCCCTGATCATCGGGCTGCACTTCCTGGACCGCGCCAATGTGAAATTCACCCAGGAGTGGTGGTTCGACCAGCATGCCGAGGAGGTTTTCGAATACCTTGCGGAAAAAGAGGGGAAAGATGATAAGTTTGTCGTCGGAACGCAGTGGATGTTCGGCGCCACCCTGGAATACTACCGGGTCAGCCGGGGATACGACAGGATAATGGAATTAAAATGGGAAAGAGAGATGAGCGGAAGCAAAGAATTTGATTATTATTACCTCAACAGCGCGGATGCGCCCCGGCTGCACCCCGACTACGTCCTGGAGAAGGACTATGGCGGGTATTATCTCATGCGGCTGCCGCCGGAAAAGAAGGAAACGCAATGAGCAAGTTCAAAGCAGCGCTGCTCCTGGCCGGGCGATACCTGCTCCGGTATTATCTGCTGTTCATCCTGGCCTTTGCCGCCTACCGGGCCGCGACGATCCACGTCCGGTTCTGGAACGGCATTCTATGGACCGATGCGGAAGGGTACTACATGTACCTGCCGGCCGTATTCATCAACGGCGGTTTTGAGAATCTGTTCGTGCGCACCGAAGGGCAGTTCCCCCTGTATCCCGGCACCAATAAGCGTTTTACCAAATACACCTGCGGGGTGGCCATAATGCAGACGCCTTTTTTCCTGGCAGCCCACGCGGTGGCCAAACTCAGCGGGCAGCCTGCCGACGGCTACAGCCCGATATACATCCGCGGCGTACAGCTGGCGGCCCTGCTCTACGGCTTCCTGGGGCTGCTCGTCCTGCAGCGGGCGCTGCTGCGGCACTTCAGCCCCGGGGTTACCTTTTTTACGATACTGGGCCTGTATTTCGGCACCAACCTGATGCACTACCACATCCACGAGCCGAGCATGTCGCATATTTATTCCTTCTTCCTTTTTGCGCTTTTCGTCTACTTTACGCCGCGCTTCTACGAACGGCCCGGCCGGGGCGTCTTCGCCGGCATGGGCCTGCTCCTGGGGCTCATCACCCTGATACGGCCCACCAACATCCTGGTGTTGCTCTATCTGTTGCTCTACGACGTGAACAGCCGGGCCAGCCTCAGGGAGCGCGGGCAGTTCATCGGCCGCCACTTCGGTAAATTACTGGTGGCGCCGCTGGCCAGCTTTCTGGTATTCCTGCCGCAGTTCGCCTACTGGAAATACCTCTCCGGCAACTGGCTCATGTATTCCTACGGCGAGGAGGGCTTTACCAACTGGGCGGAACCCCGCGTCGATATGGTGCTCTTTCACATCAAGAACGGCTGGCTGCTGTTCAGCCCCATGGCGGGCCTGGCCGTCATCGGCTGCTTCGCAGGCAGCTGGAAGAACCGCTACAACATCGGCGTCATCTTTCTCATCCTCCTGTTGTCGATCTACATCTTCGGCAGCTGGTGGTGCTGGTGGTTCGGCGGGGCCTTCGGGCACCGGCCATTCATCGACCTGTATCCGCTGCTGGCCTTTCCCTACGCCTACCTGGTTAGCCTCATCCTTAACCAACGCCGGCAGTGGCTCAGGGTGGGCTTTGTCGTCCTGTGGCTGGCGCTCATCCATTACAGCTACTTCCTGACAGTCTATTACATCGGCCCCCACTACGAATGGTGGCGCTGGAAAGAGGTGGTCGGCTGGGCCCTGCATTTCGATTATTTCAGGAAACTGTAGGGTAAGATGGGGAAATTATAGAAGTTTGTTGTCTGTTGGCTGTTGGTTGTTGTCTGTTATCTGTTGCTGGTTGGGCGCCAGGGGGCAGCCTGAACCAACAACCAGCAACCAGCATCACTCTTTAACCGCATTCAAAACACACACGGCATGAGCCGGAAACTATCCATCGTCATACCAGCCTACAACGAAGCCGCCACTATACACAAGATCCTCGACAAGGTAAAAGCGGTGGAGCTCATCGCAGGGCTCGAAAAGGAGGTCATCATCGTCAATGATTGCTCCAGAGACGATACCAAAGGGGCCATCCAGCGGTACCGGGAGAACAACCCCGGCTTCCCCATTCAGTATTATGAGCACGAAGTGAACAAAGGCAAGGGCGCCGCCCTGCACACCGGCATCCGGGAGGCCAAAGGGGACTTCATCATCATCCAGGACGCCGACCTGGAGTACGACCCGCAGGAGTACAATATCCTGCTGCGGCCCATCCTCGACGGGGTGGCCGATGTGGTCTACGGCTCCCGCTTCATGGGCGGCAAGCCTCACCGCATCCTCTTTTTCTGGCACAGCATCGGCAATAAATTCCTCACTTTCCTGTCCAACGCCTTCACCAACCTCAACCTGACGGATATGGAGACCTGCTATAAGCTCTTCCGCGCCGAGGCCGTCAAAAGCCTGGACCTGCGGGAAAAGCGCTTC
>CAZAXA010000125.1:0-13792 GCA_964488965.1 uncultured Phaeodactylibacter sp.
ACCGGCTCTCCGGAAGACGACGGCTTCCTGCGCACTCCGCAGGGGCAGGACCAGATCGACCAGATCCTGTCCTCCCAACGCAGCCTGGATGCCTTCCTGGCTTCCTACCAGTGGCGTATCCTGAACCCGAACTTCTTCAGCCTGCCGCGCAGGATTTATGTCGGAGCGATTTTTGACTTCTAATTAACCGGAGGGCCCAACCAGAGAGGGAGCAGGCCGCAAAAGGATGTGCCCCGCTCCCTCTCAGCGCCTCCCTTCAATCATTCATTCTAAAACTATTGTGCTATGCGTAAATTATTACTAAGCTTGCTGGGTGTGGCCTTTGCAGTGGCTTTTGCCTCTGCCCACATCAACCCCAACAGGCCGCAGGCCCAGCCCGCTAATAACAACAATAAAGTAACCTTCAGAGAGAGCTGTAATGCCGCCAAAGCACAGCGGGACCAGGCTATCAATAACGTTCGCGCCCGCCTTACCACCGGCGGCGACGTCTGGTGGGATGGCAATGACGGCCGGTATGTCGTTCCCAAAGTGCCTCCCGGAGTGCCCGAAGTATCCTCCATCTTCGCCGGCGCCGTATGGCTCGGCGGCGTGGACGAGGCAGGCAACCTCAAGGTAGCCGCCCAGACCTATGGCCGCTCCGGCAGCCAGACGGACTTCTGGTCCGGCCCGCTCTTCCCGCCCAAGGAAAGGGAAGATGACCCCGAACCCGGCACAACAGACCAGGAAGTTTGTACCAGATGGGATGCCTTCTTCGTGGTGACCGGCGCCGAGATCGACGAGCATATCCGCAAATATGAGGAAACGCTCATCTCCGGCGGAACCTATGAGCCTGCCTCCATTCCCAAAGGCGTACGCGGCTGGCCGGGAAGGGGCAACCCCTTCTTCGCCGATGTGAACGGCTTTGAACTGCCCAATACCAGCCAGGGCCTCGCCGGCTTTTACGATGCCGACGAAGATGGCCTGTATAACCCGCAGAATGGCGATTATCCGGTCATTGAAATCCGGGGCTGCCCCGAGCCTCAGTATCCGGATGAGATGATCTTCTGGATTTATAACGACAACGGCAACGTCCACACCGAAACGAATGGCGACCCCATCAGGATGGAAGTCCAGGTGCAGGCCTTTGGTTATGCGACCAACGATGAGCTCAACGACATGACCTTCCAGCGCTATAAGCTGATCAACCGTGCCATCGAGCCTATTGACAGTACCTTCTTCGCCATGTGGGTAGACCCCGACCTGGGGTGTTACACCGACGACTATATCGGTTGCGATACGCTCCGGAGCCTGGGGTACGTGTACAACGAAGACGTGCTGGACGGACAGACGGGCTGCACCTGCCCCGGCGGCGTGAATACCTACTGTGATGAAGTGCCCATTCTGGGCGTCGACTACTTCCGCGGCCCGCTCGGCCCGAAGGTCTACGGCCCCAACGGAGAGCTGCTCAACCCGGGCCGCAACCAGGAGCCGGATACGATCGTGGAGCTGGGTATGTCTTCCTTTACCTATTACAACAACGGATCGGTGGGCACTCCGCCCCAGGGTACGACCGACCCCAACACCGCTCTGGAATACTACCGCTACCTGACGGGCTCCTGGCGCGACGGCAGCCCCTTCATGTTCGGCGGCGATGCTTATGACGAACCGACCTTCCCGATCGAGTTTGCCTTCACGGAATCGCCGGAAGACGGCAACGGCTGGTCCATGTGTACCCAGCAACTGCCATTTGGCGACCGCCGCACCATTCAGGCTTCCGGGCCATTCCGCCTCGACCCCGGCGCGGTAAACGAACTGATCATCGGGGTGGTTTGGGTGCCCGACCAGGAGTACCCCTGCCCCAGCATCCGGAGGTTGCAGGAGGCCGACGATATCGCTCAGGCCCTCTTTGACAACTGCTTCGATATTACCGACGGGCCGGACGCGCCGGACCTCGACATCATCGAGCTGGACCGCGAGCTGATCATAGTGCTGACCAACGATACGGTGCTCTCCAACTCCAATAACGCTTATGAAGCTTATGAAGAGGTGGGCCTGGAAATCCCACCGTTGGCGGAGGACAGCCTCTACCGCTTCGAGGGTTACAAGATTTATCAGCTCAACGGGCCCAACATCGGCCTGAACCCTGAGAATGTGAACGACCCCGCCAAGGCTCGCCTGATCTATCAGGTTGACCTCCGCAACGGCATCAGCCAAATCTTTAACTGGGCTACTGTCAATGCCCCGACCGAAGAGCCGTATTATGCGCCGACGCTCATGGTGGACGGCGCCAACGCCGGTATTCGCCATACCTTCCGCGTGACGGAGGATGCCTTTGCCAGCGGCGACCGCCGGCTGGTAAACCATAAGAAGTACTACTTCGCTGCGGTGGCCTATGCTTTCAACGAATACGAAACGTTTGACCCGAAGCTGATCATCGGCCAACGCCGCCCCTACCTGGAAGGCCGGAGAAATATCGGCCCCAATGGCGACGGCCTGCCTTATACGGCAATCCCGCGGCCAATCGTAGACCGCCAGCTGAACGCCGACTTCGGCAGCGGCGCATTCATTACCCGCATCGATGGATTGGGCAACGGCGGCCTTTTCATTGACCTCAGCGAGGAAACCCGCGCAGCTCTGGAAGATGCTTTCAGTAAAGGCGACAAGAGGCTGGGGGAACTGGCCTATGCCGAAGCCCGCGGCCCTGTCAACATTCAGGTCTTTAACCCACTGGATGTCAAGAACGGCAGCTTCGAGTTGAAGTTCGTGGACAGCAACCCGAATGATGAAAACCTGGATCCGGATGCCCGCTGGCAAATGACCCTTTTCCCTGATGACGGCAGCTACCGGGTGGTCTCGGAGAAGTCGATCGATCTGCTGAACGAGCAGATCATCCGGGACTTTGGGTTTACGGTCTCTATCGGGCAGGTTACGGAGCCGGGGGCCAAAGACACCAGGAACAACGGCTATATCCCCAGCGAGGTCAGCTACCGCGACGCCACGGCAGAACCCTGGTACGGCTTCTTCCCGGAAGGCACCGACTTTATTCCGGGGGCTATTTTTGATGATTACCTGTTTGATTATATCTCTGCCGATCCCGGCCAGCCGGATGCTTTCCTCGACCCGAACGGGGGCCTGTCCCAATACGGGCAGTCGCCTCTTATTCCCTATTATCTTCTGGACTGGAGGACGAGGGCTACTCTGCCGGTCTTTGGCGAGGCGCAGTTCATCTCTCCGGTGTGGATCAATAACAGCGCCGCCGGTATTGTCCGCAATCAGATGAGGTTGGAGAACCTCAACAACGTCGACCTGGTGCTCACCTCCAACAAAAATCTCTGGAGCCGTTGCGTGGTGGTCGAGACGGCCAACCGTTTCTACACGGATGCGGGCTTCCTTACCGAGGGCGACCGCAAGCAATTTGACCTGCGGGCGGCCCCGTCGGTGGGCAAAGAGGCGGACGCCAATGGCCTGCCGGTTCCGGATGGCGACGGCGAAGGTATGGGCTGGTTCCCCGGCTATGCCGTCGATGTGGAAACCGGCCAGCGCCTGAACGTATTCTGGGGAGAGAACTCCGTTTACGATGGTTCTCTGGCTGCCGAATTTTATCAGGATACGCCTGCCGGCCGCGATATGATGTTCAATCCCAACAGCCAGTTGTTCCTGGGAAGCGAAGAGGTCTTCAACGCTTTGCCCTTCCCCTACTACATGGGCGGCCAGCATATGGTCTATGTGACGCGCATGCCATACGATTCCTGCCAGATTTTCCTCGACAACCTCAAGCCGGGGCCGAGCCCGCTGACGAAAGTGAAGGCCATGCGGGAGATCACCTGGGCGGGAACAGTAGTGGCTTTGCCGGACGCCAACATGCTGTCCTACGGCGAAGGCCTGATCCCGGCGGATGTAGTGGTCAAACTGCGTACCAACAACCCCTATCAGGTAGAAAAGGACATCAACTACGGCACCGATTATGATGATGGAGACGATCGCACCGGTAGTGGAGATAACAACTACCATCCGCTCTACCGTTTCCGCATCGATGGCAAGGAAGCCGTCGCCCTGTCTAACGAACAGGTAGACAATGCCCTGGATATGATCGACGTGGTCCCGAACCCATACTACGGTTTCTCCGACTACGAGACCTCCCAGTTCACCAACATCATCAAAATCACCAACCTGCCGTCCAAGTGCGTTGTGACCATTTACACCCTGGAAGGCAAGTTTATCCGCCAGTATGTGCGCGATGAGGTGGGCACTGTTCCGGGCGGTACCAACCGTGCGGTTAACCGCAACCAGATCACTCCGGCCATCGAGTGGGATTTGAAGAACAACAAAGGTATTCCCGTGGCCAGCGGCGTGTACCTCATCCACGTCGCAGCTGAAGGGCTGGGTGAACGGACGCTCAAGTGGTTCGGCGTGAACCGGGAGTTTGACCCGTCCGGCCTGTAGAGACAAATTTTTTTGAAAACCAGAAAAATGTTGAAGCTGTGCCTGGGATTGTGCAATAAGTATATGTAGACATGATTTACAGGATTTTCAGGATGTATATACCTTTAATTCTATCCGGTATGTCCTGCTAATCCTGGGAAACAAACCTGTTAATCCTGTAAATCCTGTCTATCAATCCCAGGCCCGCTTCCAAAAAAATACTATATGAAAAAGCTTATTTACTTTTTCCTCGCATTTGCACTTCTGGGTAGTGTGGCGGAACCTGCGATGGCAGGCAACCCGGACCGCCAGGGTGAGGCCGGGGCAGGACAGTTGCTGCTCAACCCCTACCCCCGCAGCGCCGGCCTGCACACTATGACCACTGCTTTCGTTTCCGGGGTCGAGGCCATGCACCTCAACGTCGCCGGCATCGGCCGCATCAATAAAACGGAAATCCAACTGGGCCATGCGCTGTACCTCCAGGGTACGGACATTCGCCTCAACGGCGCCGGGATAGCCCAGCGCATCGGCAAAGGGGGCGCTATCGCCGTCAGCCTCATGTCTATCGACTTCGGAGACATTCGGGTCACTACCGTAGACCAGCCGGAAGGCACGGGGACCACTTTCTCCCCCAATTTCTTCAACCTGGGAATAGGTTATTCCCATACTTTCGAGAACAAAGTGTCGGTGGGCGTCCTTTTCCGTGGCGTTTCCGAGTCTATCCAGGATGTCAATTCCTTCGGTTTTTCGATCGATGCCGGCGTGCAGTACGTGACCGGCTCGCGGGATAATTTCAAGTTCGGCATTGCGCTGCGCAATATCGGCTCCCGTATGGCCTATGGCGGCCAGGGGCTTTCTACCCAGGGCCCGGCGCCCAACGGAGGAACCTACGAGCTGACCTATTACCAGCGTTCCGCCGACTTCGAGCTTCCCTCAATGCTGGCCATCGGCGCTTCCTATGATTTCCTGATCGGTGACAAGCACCGCCTCACGGCCCTGGGCAACTTTACTTCCAACTCCTTTTCTCAGGACCAGGTAGGCGGCGGCCTGGAGTATTCGCTGAACGACATGTTTATGCTGCGCGGCGGCTACCGGTACGAGTTCGGCTCCGATAACGAGATCGAACAGCCGATCTATACGGGGCTCAGCGCCGGCGCATCCGTTTCCGTGCCGCTGAGCAAGGAAAACAAAGATGTGCGTTTTTCCATCGACTACGCATACCGGAATACCAAGATCTGGAACGGCACCCATAATATTGGCATTCGCTTCAATATTTAGGTTTCCGCCCGGGGCCCCCGGATAGCCCTTACACCGGCAGAATGATCTTTCCGGTTCGGCCCTCCTGCCCCCGCTCTTGAATTTTTCGGCGAATATCCTTACTTTTGTATCACAATCATGGCAAGAACGTTTCTGCAGTGCGGAAGCGTTCTTGCCTTTTTATGCTCTAAAGGGAGGGTGACCATTCCCGGAAAGCTCTAAAATGAAATGAATTATGTCTGGATTCAACTATCTGACTCGGGAGGGCTATGACAAGCTCAAGGCCGAACTGGAAGAAATGAAGACCACTGGCCGGAAAGAAGTGGCCAGGGCGATTGCCGAGGCCCGTGAAAAGGGCGATCTTTCGGAAAATGCTGAATACGATGCCGCTAAAGATGCCCAGGGTATGCTGGAAATGCGCATCAACGACCTGGAAAAAGTACTGGTCAACTCCCGCATCCTCGACGAGAGCCAGCTGGATGCCTCCAAGGTGACGGTGCTGTCCAATGTGACCATCAAGAACGTCAAGACCGGCAAGCAACTGAAATATAAACTCGTTTCAGAGTCGGAAGCAGACCTCAAGGCTAAAAAGATATCGGTGAGTTCCCCAATGGGCCAGGGCCTGCTGGGTAAGGCCATCGGCGAAGTGGCCGTAGTGGAAACGCCCCGCGGCAACCTGGAATTTGAAATCGTAGATATTTCTCTGTCATAATACCTGGCAACATGGCAAGCATTTTCACCAGAATTGTCCGGGGAGAAATCCCTGCTCATAAAGTAGCCGAAACGGAAGATTTCCTGGCCTTTCTGGATATCAATCCGCTGGCGGAAGGCCATACCCTGGCCATCCCTAAAGAAGAGATCGACTATATCTTCGATATCGAAGACGATCGGCTCGCCGCTCTGATGGCCTTTGCCAAACGCGTGGCCCGGGCCATCGAGGCCGTAGTCCCCTGTGAACGGATCGGCGTTTCGGTGATCGGCCTGGAGGTGCCCCACGCCCACGTGCACCTCATCCCCATCAACAGTATCGGCGATATGAATTTTTCCAACCCGAAACTGTCTCCTTCCCAGGAAGAACTGGCTACTTTGGCCGCCGCTATACGGGAACGGTTCGAGAGGGGGTGAAGGAGTGAAGGAATGATTGCCTTTGTCCTTGTTCATTCATTCCCTCTTTCCATCATTCATTCCGCCCTGCCCGGGTTATCCTTAATGAAGCTGCTCCAGTCATTATATCGCTTCTTGCCGCTGAGGATGCTGCCGGATTGGTAGAAGTGGCAGACGGCGGTGGCCAGGGCGTCGGTAGCGTCGAGGTAATAGCCGTCGAGAGGGAAGCCGAGGATGTTGCTGAGCATGGCGGCCACCTGCTCCTTGGCGGCGTTGCCGTTGCCGGTCACCGACTGTTTGATCTTCTTGGGCGAGTACTCGGCGATCTGAACCCCTTTGGTCATAGCGGCTGCTATGGCCACTCCCTGGGCGCGCCCCAGCTTGAGCATGGACTGTGGGTTTTTCCCGTAGAACGGCGCTTCGATGGCCATCTCCCGGGGGTGGTAAATCTCGATAATGCTCTGCAGCCGCTCGAAAATGTGTTGCAGTTTGTCCTGATGCTCCTGCATCTTTTTCAGGTAGATGACCCCCATATCGAGCAGGCGTAATTTTTTTTGTTCCACTTCTACTATGGCATAGCCCAGGATATTGGTGCCGGGGTCGACGCCAAGCAGGCGGTAGGTATCTTTTTTGGTTTCCAAACGATTCAGGTTACAGTGTGTTTATACAATTGCCGGATAGGGGAAACCCGGGGCTGAGAACATCTTTGTACAAATTACCTTAAATACCCGGACAGAACAAAAGTTTTGAAAACTTTTGTTTGGTTGCCATGCCTTCGAATATGCAAAAAAGGCAGAAAAACTGGGCCTCCATCACCATTAACGGGCTCGTCAAGGGCACAATTGCCGCTTTTCTGTTGTTCAGTATGTATCACCAGGTTTTTGAAAGGGAAGGCCTGGTGTACATCGCCGAAGCCGGGAGAGCACTGCCATGGCGTGAAAACTGGCCGTGGCTGGCAATGAGTTTTGTGTTGCTGCCTGTCAACTGGCTGCTCGAAACAGAGAAATGGCGGCGCCTGCTGAGGCCTTTCTGGGAAATCCCTTTCGGCCAGGCTTTCCGGGCGGTAATGGCCGGCGTATCTCTTTCTCTGTTCACCCCCGGCGGGGTGGGAGAATACGGCGGTCGGGTGCTGGCGGCGCCGGCCCGTTACAACTGGCAGGCGGTTATGGCCACGGCGGTGGGCGGGCTGGCGCAACTGCTGGTGCTGATCGGAGCGGGATCAATGGGCGCCTTGTACCTTGCCGGCTTGTATTACATAGAACACCGGCTCTTATTTGACGGCCTTTGGTGGCTGGCCGTGGCCGGGCTGGGGTTGTTGTACTTCCTGTATTTCAACATCAGCTGGCTGGGCGCCCTGGCGCGAATGCTGCCTCTGCCACGGAAGGTATTGCGTTTGTTGCTGATGCTGAGGCGTTACCGCCGCCTTCGGCTGGGGGTGGCGCTGGGGCTGGCGGCGGCGCGTTATGCCACTTACAGCTTTCAGTATTATTGCCTGCTGGCATTTTTTGGGGTAGCGCTTCCGCCGGTGGCAGCGTTGGCCGGCATCGCTGCGATATTCCTGATACAGGCCAGCCTTCCGCTGCCTCCTGTTCTGGGCCTGCTGGCGCGGGGCGAAGCGGCGCTGCTGTCCTTCGGGGCCTACAGCGCCAACAGCGTGGGCATACTGGCGGCAACCTTCGGGCTTTTTATAATAAACCTGTGCCTGCCCGCGTTACTTGGAATGGCCGTCATCGTCAGAATAAATATCTTAAAATCATTAGGTTATGATATTGAAGTTGCTCAGAATGAGCCTGATAGGCACTATGCTGATACTTCTTATGGCTTTCGTTGCCCCCGAAAGGACTGAGTGGAATACCAAAGAACCGCCGCAGCGGGTGGAAGAGATTTCTCCCTGCAGTATCTACAACAATACTTTCCAGCATGGAGAGACGATCACCTACAAATTATATTATAACTGGAATTTCGTATGGCTGGCCGCCGGCGAAGTGACTTTCCGGGTACGGGAAAAGGAAGACCAGTATCATTTGTCGGCCTATGGCAGCACCTACAAGTCTTACGAGTGGTTCTACAAAGTGCGCGACAAGTACGATACCTATGTCGATAGGAATACCTTGCTACCCATCATTTCCATCCGCGATGTGCACGAAGGAAAATACCGCCTGTATGATAAGGTGACCTTCGACCAGGGCAAGGGTAAGGCCTATTCCATGCGTGGAAAGTCAAAAGAGGTGGCGGAATTATCCGAATACAGCATCGAAAATTGCATGCACGACGTACTTTCCATCATTTACTATACCCGCAACATTGATTTTGATTCCTATCAGGCCGGCGCCAGAATACCGGTAAAAATATTCATGGACAAGGAGGTGTGGCCGCTGAGAGTGGAGTACCGGGGTAAGGAAGAAAATGTAAAAGTAAAAGGCCTGGGCCGTTTCAATACCATCAAATTCAGCCCGGAAGTGGTCTCCGGCTACGTCTTCGGGGAAGGCGCCGAGATGACTGTCTGGGCTTCAGCCGATAAGAACAAAATCCCGCTCATCATTGAATCTCCGGTATCGGTGGGCTCAGTGAAAGCTGTGCTGAAAGAGTATAACGGCCTGCGGTACGACCTGGACGCGGAGCGGGAGTAGGTTGGGGTAGGTGTGTATGTATAAGTGTATAAGTGTATAAGTGTATAAGTGTATGTGTGTATGTGTGTATGAGTGTGTGCGAATCAACGAATCTCTATGATAAAGAGAACGCTTGCTGCCATTGGCCTGCTTGCCGTCTTTGGCCTGGGATTCTGGGCCGCCGGCTGGTATTTTCACCAGAAAGCAGAGCAGGAAATCCGCAGCCAGAGTACCGTCCTTCTGGAAAAGGTCAGCCAGGTTCGTAAGCTCGTCACAGTGGAAGGCAACTTCAGCGAACTCTACGACGAGACCAACATCCGGCAGTTCACCCTCTATGTGCCCATGCCCAGCACCTGGAGCTTCTCCAAGCAGGCCATCCTTAAAGTTACCGGCAAGGTTTTGGTAGGTTACGATATGGAAAAGATCAACATTTCCGCCGACAGCCTGCAGCGCCGTATCATCATAAGCAACCTGCCCGAACCCCGTATCCTCTCCATCGACCACGAAGTGGAATATAAAAACATCGAAGAGAGCTTCTTCAACAGCTTTACGCCCGAAGACTACACCCGGATCAATAAAAACGCCAAAGCCGTATTGCGCCGGAAAGCCGAAGAAAGCCGCCTGGTGGACGAGGCGCGCAAAGAGGGCAACCAGATGCTGGACGTCATGCGCTTCATGGTGGAATCTGCCGGATGGGAACTGCTGGTAGAAAGCGGCGGTATAGAGACGCCGGCAGATAGCCTGTTAAGGAATTGAGTTTTTGGGGGTGTTGCGGCCTGTTCACCGTCGCACTTTAATACCGCAACACCGTAATGCCTGCCTTTTTCCTGCTTATTTAAACACCAGCCCCACCGTCACGAAGAAGGATTGCTCCGGCGCCGCTTTTCCATCAAACGGCTCTCCGTTGCGCTCCACCAGAATCCTGTCATTCAGGGGCAGGCGTTCTTTTGTATTGAAGAACTGCCGGCGCTCCTTGAGGTAGATGTGCTGCTGGCGGGCAAAGGGCAGCATATATCCGCCCCGGATGAAAATCTCCTGGCCGGGGTGCAGCTCCAGCGCCATTTCCAGCGACAGTTTCAGGCTGTGGATGCGGCTGCCGTAGTAGAGGTTGATCCGGCCGGCGTTGAAACGTTTCTCATCCGCCCGGAACTTGCCGTACTCATTGCCGGCCGTCCCTACTTTGCGGGCGTACTTGTGGTGGCTGTGCTGGGCTACCGCCCGGAGGAAAAGGGGCCGCCCTTTGGAAAGGTTGAACTGAGCGCCCAGTCCCAGCGAGCGTTCGCGGTAGATGCTGTTCCAAAGGTCGCGCGACCAGCCGCCGCGGACGAAAAAGCCGGGCCGGAAGAAGAGGTTGAAGTCGAGGTGGGCAACGGGTTCGAAGCTGCGGGTTTCCCAGTCGGCGCCGGCATCGAGGATGGCGGGCCCGTCGGCGTTTTCCAGGAAGGCTACCCGCATGCCGGCCGCCGGGGTTTTCAGGAAGTGGGAGCCGGCGCCGACGACTGTCTGGAAGCGCCATTTGAAGCCGTCGGGTTTATCCATGGCCGGCGTGACTTTGCCCATCAGTTCAGTGCCGGCGCTGTTGGCTCGGAGCGCGGAATCACGCCGCGTCTGCAGGCGGGCGATGAAGGTGCTGTCGAACACTTCGGCGGCCTTTTCCTGGTTGCGGATTTGTACGACGGTCTGCTGCAGGCCGCTGCTCAGCGGAGTGGTGTTGTAGTTCTTCCAGAAGTCCTCGTCGTATTCGCCGGTGATTCCGAGGAACTCATCACCCCTTTTCAGCCTTTCGAGGTAAGGCACCGGCTGCCCCTTGCCGGAGGGGATTTCCGTTATGGCGATCTCGTTGCTGTACAGGCCGCCGTCGCGGTACACGCCTTCGCGCAGGGCGTTGCTGAAGTGCCACTTGTCACCTACCTTGCGGTAGTTGGCCGTGTAGCGGTTGGCGTTCCAGCTGCCGGCGTAAAGGGGGTAGTCGTCGATCTTGCGAAGGCCTTCCGGCAGGATTTCGAACTGGGCGCGCAGGAAAGCATAAGAAAGGGTGTCGATGTAAATGGAGCCCTTCATCCGGCCTTTGCCGCCTTCCGCCCGGTTGAAGCCGATGACGTAAACCGGCTTCCCTTCGTAGAAGGTCACCGTTTCTATCCAGTATTTATAATCTTCGAAGTAATTCTCGTCGATAAAATCTTCCCGGTTCTTCACGAAGTCGAACCGATGGGCGGCCATATGCCCGGAGGAGAAGCCGGAGTGTTGTTCTACCTCTTCGGCGGAAAGGATGACCTTGCGGCCCTGGATGAGCCCTACCTGCCCTTCCTTGCTGTTGCGGTAGCTGGTTTTGTAAATATCCAGAACCCCTTCTGCCATGTACAGGTACTCCCGGCTGGCGTTGGTCCGGGACTCCCGGTAGAAGCCGGTCACGGAGGTGGGATAATCGGGATAATTGTCGGGGATACGGCGTACGGCGCGCCGGATGATGTCCTCCACCCCCCGTTCATCCAAGACGACGACCTCCTGCAGGCTCGTCGGCGCGGCTTTGATCCGGATCGCTACCGGGCTTCGCAGGCTGCTCAGCGGCCGCTCGTAAGTGGCGTAACCGATGAAGGATACGGAAAGCCTGGACTCCGCATAGGCCTGGGGGATTTTGAGGGTGAAACCGCCGTCCTCGCCGGTAATGGTGCCGATGCCCTTTTCGGGAATGCCCACATGGGCGTAGGCCAGCGGCCTGCCGTTATCGGCGTCCTGTACCTTGCCGGTGATGATGACGGTTTGGCTGTACATCATGCTGCAGAGGAGCAGCATAAGGCTCGTTGTTAACAGTCGCATGATCCTGGTTTAGGTGAATAATGCAGATTATTTTCGCAGGGGTGACGGCTGGCGATAAGCCAAAGTTACAACAGACTTTTTTTTTTAACGAATTCTTATGATTTTCAGATCATGGAAAAAAATACGAGGGCATACCGATCCGGCATGAACTGGAGTTTGAGCTGAGATTGAGGGAGGAGGAAGGGTGAAGGGATGAGGGCGAGGGCATCTCAACATTTTTTGCCATATTTGCAGGGCAAGTAAAAGCTCGGTGACCATGAAAATACTCCTTCTCGGCGGTGGTGGCCGCGAACATACCTTTGCCTGGAAGATGAAGCAAAGCCCCCTCTGCGAAGAGCTGTTCATTGCCCCCGGAAATGCCGGGACGGCCCGCCTGGGCGCCAACATTCCGCTCAATCCCAACGATTTTGAGGCATTGGGCGATTTTGCTCTTCGGGAAGGCGTCAATATGCTGGTCGTAGGCCCTGAAGAGCCGCTCGTCCGGGGCATTTACGACTATTTCAAGTCCGACGGCAAACTCAAGCACATTATCGTCATCGGCCCTTCCCGCAAGGGGGCGCAGCTGGAAGGCAGCAAGGCCTTCGCCAAGAAGTTCATGATGGAACGGGATATCCCCACGGCCGCCTACGCCGAATTCACCTCGGAGACGCTGGAGCAGGGCCTGGCCTATATCGAAAAGCACGCTACGCCTATCGTACTGAAGGCCGACGGCCTGGCGGCCGGCAAGGGCGTGCTCATCTGCCGGTCGGCAGAGGAGGCGAAGGAGGAGTTCAAATCCATGCTTTCCGGTAAGTTCGGAGAGGCCAGCGCCAGGGTAGTGGTGGAGGAATTCCTGGATGGCATCGAATTCTCCGTCTTCATCATCACCGATGGAAAGGACTATAAACTGCTGCCCGTAGCCAAGGACTACAAACGGGCCGGCGAAGGGGACACCGGCCTGAATACAGGCGGCATGGGCTCCGTCTCTCCCGTGCCTTTTGCCGATGAAAACCTGATGCGCAAGGTCGAGAACTGGATCATCAGCCCCACCCTCACCGGCCTGCGGGAGATCGGCGCGCCCTATGTCGGCTTTATCTTCTTCGGGCTGATCAAAGTAGGCGCCAACCCCTATGTCATCGAATATAACTGCCGGATGGGCGACCCGGAGACGGAAGTGGTCTTCCCCCGCCTGCAGTCCGGCCTGGTCGAACTGATGCTCGCCGCCGCCAATCATACCCTGAATGAAGTACAGGTGCTGGAAGACCCGCGCACGGCCGCTACCGTCATCCTGGCCTCGGGCGGCTATCCGGAAGCCTATGAGAAGGGGAAGCCCATCAGCGGGCTGGGCCAGGTAGAGGGTAGCATTGCTTTTCATGCCGGCACTAAGCTGGAAGACGGGCAGGTGAAGACCGACGGCGGGCGGGTCATCGCCCTTACCTCGTTCGGCATAGACCACCGGGAAGCGGTGGCCGCCTCACTGAAGAATGCAGAGAAGGTGGATTTTGAGGGGAAGTACTATCGCAGGGATATAGGGTTTGACTTGTAGGAGGGTAGGGCTATATGGCCATATAGGGCTACCCGTCTAACGTTGGACAATGATGTTTTCATCCTACGAGAAACGGGAA
>CAZAXA010000126.1:0-1010 GCA_964488965.1 uncultured Phaeodactylibacter sp.
GATAACGGTATTCCCCAACAATTTCAGCTGGCGCTTCGTCGATGCCGCTTATATCTTTCCCAATCCGGCCAACCCATGGCAGGAACCCTTCCCCGAGATGGTAGAGATCAGCAGCCTGCCGGCGGGCGGCTTCCAGCATGCCGATTTCATCGCCGTCAAGGTTGGCGATGTGGACGGCAGCGCCATTCCGGCCCTGGCAGGGGCTTCTGCCGGCCGGCCCTTCCGGCTGACGGCCGGCAGGCGGGAAATGGCTGCGGGCGAAGTGGTACAGGCGCCGGTATTCATGGAGCAAGCAGATGGCGTTCGCGCTTTCCAGTTCACCCTGCGCTTCGACCCTTCGGCCCTCAGCTTGGAAGGCGTGGCCTATGGGTTGGTGAAAGAGGAAGATCTCGGTTGGGATTTTCTGGACAAAGGCTGGATCACGGCCAGTTGCTACCAGATGCCGGAACGGATCGAGGCCGGAACGCCTCTGTTCACGCTGAACTTCCGGGCGCGCCGTCCGGGGAAGCTGGAACAATGGCTTAGCCTGGGCTCCGACTTCACCCCGGCGGAAGCCTATGGCGCCGACGGGGAGGCTTACCGCCCCGAGTTGGTGTTCCTGCCGGGCTCCCCGGCGCCGCCGCGGCTGCTGCAAAACACACCCAACCCATTCTCCGAAGAGGCCGCCATCGGCTTTGAACTGGAAACAGCCGGCGCCGCCACCCTGCTTATCCACAGCCCGGAGGGGCGCCTGCTGCGGAAGTTTAGCGGCTGGTATGAAGCGGGATACCGGGAAATTACGTTGAACGCGGAGGGGTTGCCGGAAGGAGTGTTGTTCTATACTTTGCAGGCGGAAGGCGGGGCGGCGACGGGAAAGATGGTAGTGAGGAGGTAAGCGTATAACAACAATCAGATCGGGAATAGCTGCATTTTTTCCCTGCGTGAAAGGAGCATTTCACCAATCCCCTGCTTTTCCTTATTTTACCGGCGGGCAAATTCATTATCATGAACCTACGCATCATCTCCGCCGG
>CAZAXA010000126.1:1020-13756 GCA_964488965.1 uncultured Phaeodactylibacter sp.
AGACGTATCGCCTGACCAGTGAAATGGTGGCCCTGCTGCAGAAGGATGTCCGCGCCGGTGGCATCATAGCGACCACCTTTACCAAAAAAGCGGCGGCAGAACTTCAGGAGCGGGTGCGGGTGCGCCTGCTGGAGGAAGGCCTCAGCGAGCAGGCCGACCAGTTGGCCAATGCGCTCATCGGCACTGTCCACGGCCTGGGAGTCAAATTGCTGCAGCGCTTCGCCTATGAGGCCGGCGTCTCGCCCGAGGTAGACATCATTGCCGATGAAGACCAGCAGTTGCTCTTCAATCAATCGCTGGCGACGGTGCTCACCGGCGAGCGGGTGAGGCAGATGGAAGAGCTCAGCGACGCCCTCGGGCTGAATAAGGGCGGGCGTTACGACTGGCGCCGGGAAGTCATGCGGGTGACCGATATCGCGCGCGCCAACGATTTCTCCTTCGAGGCACTGGAAAAGAGCAAGCGCCTGTCTTTTGAAAGTTTTCAGGAATTCCTCGGTACGCCCGAAACCAGCCGGCCCGAAGGCTACTTCGAGGAGCAACTGGGCCAGATGATGGCCGAAACCATAGCCCGCCTGGAAAACAATGCCGACGATACCAAAAAGACCCGCGATGCGGCCAATACCCTTAAAGACCTCCTGCGTATCCTCCAGTTGCGCAACCGCCTCCACTGGCACGAATGGGCCAAAATCTCCAAGCTGGATGTGGGCGCCAAAAGCCGGGACGATGTGGCGGAACTGCTGGAGTTTGCCGCCGCCCACTATCGGCACCCCGGTTTTCAGGATGATATCCGCCACTTCATTTACAACATCTTCGATATTGTCATTGACGCCATTCAGGAGTACGACAGCTATAAGAAACGGCGGGGGCTCATCGACTATACCGATATGGAGGTGCTGGTCAAGCGCCTGCTGGATAACCCCACCGTCAGCGCCGTGCTGGCCGAAGAGCTGGATTTGCTGATGGTGGATGAATTCCAGGACACCAGCCCTATCCAGTTGGAAATCTTCCTGAAACTGTCCCGCCTGGCCCGGTACTCTGTCTGGGTAGGCGACCCCAAGCAGTCGATCTACGGCTTCCGGGGGGCGGCGCCGGAGCTGATGCAGGCCATCATCAGGAAAGTGGGAGGCGTAAAGCCCGAGGACATTCAGAAGTTCTCCTGGCGTTCGCGCCAGGATGTCGTCCATGCCGTGAACGCTATCTTCACCAGAGCCTTTGCCGGCCTGCCTCCGGAACAGGTTGCGCTGGAACCGATGCGCAGCGAAACGCCAGCGCCTGCCGCACTGAAAAATGCCCTGATGCACTGGCACTTTCAGTACGACGGGGAGGGGCGCCCTCCCGGCAAACCCTGGATGGAGAATTGTATCGCTTCCTCTCTGAGCCGGCTGCTGGCCGGGCAACTCTACGTCGTGCCCAAGGGCGCCGGCCAGGCCCGCCCTGCCCGCCCGGGAGATGTGGCTATCCTTTGCCGGTCGAATGCCGAATGCCAGGACGTGGCCGAAGCCCTTCACCGCGCCGGCCTGCGGGCCGCCATTTCCCGCAGCGGGCTGCTGTCCACTGCCGAGGCTAAGCTCATCCTGGCCTGCCTGAAGTATGTCCTCAATCAGTACGATTCCCTTTCGGTGGCCGAGATATTGCTGCTGGCCAGTGGCCAGCCGGTCGAGGCCATCGTCGAGAGCCGGCTCGAATACCTGGAACAGCCGGAAACCCACAAAGGCCGCAACGGACAGTGGGCCGGCGACGACGCCTTCATCCTCGCCCTGGACCAGCTCCGGGAGCAAACCATCGAATTGTCCAGCGCCGAAATCCTCAACCTGCTGCTCGAAGAGTTGGGCCTGCGGCGTATCGTCGCCAGCTGGGGCAAAGAACAGCAGCGGCTCGACAATGTCGATGTATTGCGCAAGCTGGCCCTGCAATATGAAGAAGCCTGCAACCGCCTGCATTCAGCAGCTTCCCTGGGCGGCTTCCTGTTGTGGCTTTCCGACCTGGAAAACAGCGGCGCCGACCTTCAGGGCTCCGGCGAAGGCCCTGACGCGGTCAACGTGCTGACCTATCATAAGAGCAAGGGGCTGGAATGGCCCGTCGTCATCTGCCACAGCCTGGAGAACAGCCTGCGCGCCGACGTCTGGGGGGCGGATATCATCGAGGAGAGCGATGAGGTAGACCTCGACGGCCTGCTGGGCCGCCGCTGGCTCCGCTACTGGGTTAACCCCTATGCCGACCAAAGCCGCCGCACGGCGCTGGAGGAAAGGCTGGCCGAAAGCGAAGCCAGCCGGCGCGCCCGCAGCAAAGCCCTGCAGGAGGAGGCGCGCCTGCTCTACGTAGGGCTGACCCGCGCCCGCGATTACCTCATCTTCCCTTCCCGCTCCCGCCCCACCGGATGGCTGAACCGCGTGTGGCACGGCGGCCAGGAGGACCACCCCACCCTCGAACCGAACAGCCAGGAAAGCCCCTGGGAATGGAAGGGCCGTTTCCTGCCCGTAGATACGGAGATTTTCCTCTACCCCCGCGATTTCACCCATGCCGAACCGCCCGAAACTCCCATTCGCTTCCTGGCAGAACGCGCCGGCCCCCGGCAGCACGAGCTGTACGATATCAATGCCGCCCGGGAAACTTTCAGCCACGAGATGATTCCCCGGGTGGGTGAGGTTTTACAATATAACAACCGGCTGCAACTGGAAGAGGGCATCGACCTGTATACCACGGCCAAAGGCATTAAGGCTTTTCTGACGGCCGACAACAGGGATTACCCCCTTCCGGAACGCCTGGAGATGGCCGCCGGCTTTATCCAACGCTACGAGATGGGCAATACGCCGCCGGCCGCCCTGGCCACGCTGGGCGACGCCTGGGAGTCCTTCCTCGAAAGACAGTTCGGGGGCAGGCAGGCTTATCGCAAATATCCTATTCTCTATTTCCACCACGGCCGCCTCTTCACCAATACCATCGACCTGTTGCTGGATACTCCCCGGGGCCTGGCAGTGATACAGAACAGCGGCTTTGCCGATGGCGGCCTGCCCAAAATGAAACAGCGGGCCCTGCAGAACCTGGGCGCCTGGTGTTACCTCAGCGGCAGGGCCGTGCAGGAGATCTTCGGCAGGGAACAGGCGCGCACCTTTGTGCATTTCGTGATGAATGGAACCGTGGTGGAGGTTGTCTCTGATCCGGGGCCGGTACGATCTTAAAGCCGCGCTAAAAAAAAACAGCTATTTTCTTTCATACTACATATGAAAAAGTTATATTTGAGCTTTCCTCCTTAAGTTGAATATCCCCCCCATTCAAGCTGAACATTTGCACAATTTTCCCCTGACGGGGCTATGATTTCCCTTTTAGTCTATACCTGCCTGTATCAAAGGCAACTGGCGGCAGGCATTCCTGCGCCATCCCCCTCCCCCCGGCAAGCAGGCATCTTACACTTACCCGGACGTTTCCGGCCCGGGCGGGCAGCCATTTTACCTAATGCTCGTCGGCGTCCATGTCCGGCAAGTTCCAGGAGAAACTCTTTTCATACACCATAAAATCAGATCCCATGTTAAAATGCTACTTTCTTTTGACGCTTTTTATTTTTTCTGCCTTCTGGAGTTTTTCCAGTACCTGTCCCATCTCCATACAAGGCGAAAACTGGATATGCCCGGGTGAAACTACAGTATTGACCGCTTCCGGCGGTTTCAGTGAATATTACTGGAGCAACGGGCAGAAAGGACAGTCCATTGCCGTAGAGCCGGGTTCTTACAAAGTAGTTGGGCGCACGGAGGAAGGGTGCCTGGGCGTCGCCGAATTTTCGGTCAGTGAAATAAAGCTGCCTCAAAGCTATGGCCTTAAGATACTGGGTGGCAGCCGGGTGGAAGGAGATAATTGGGTAGAAAACCGATATACATTTCACCCCTACAACGAGCGCCTGGAATACACCTGGATGCTGGACGGCGCCGCCATCGGCCAGGGCCCTCTCCTGGAAATGGAAACACTGCCGATCAGAACCTATCAACTGCAGCTTACGGCTTTCAGCCCCTGCACCGGCCAGTCGGTTTCGACATTCGTGCTATTGCAACCCCACGGGGGGAGCGCAGACAGCACTACGGTATATTCCTGTTCTCCGGAAGGCCCTTATTATTATTTTTCAGTTCCTTTTTTCAGCCCGGGCTTGTACGACATCGTCTCGGTCAATCAGGTTGGCTTCCAGATAGCCGTCCGGAGAAACCTCCTGGTTGAAACACAATATTCCGAAACTTATGATACCGTCATACTTTGTGGGAACACCCCCATTTCTTATTACGGGACGGCCATTAGCCAGGCGGGCAGTTATGACGTTCCGTTCAGGAATAATTTTGGTTGTCAGGAACTGATACACCTGGAAGCGCTGGGGCCGGTGGATCAGGCGCTGTCCCTGGAAACCATCACCCAATGCGGAGGGGGCGGGTTCGAACACAACGGCGAGTTATACACGGCGCCGGGGCTGTACGAGGAATCCTATCCCACCGCCGGCGGCTGCGACAGCCTGGCCTTCACTTTTGTGGAATACGTGGAAGAGCCGCCTGCTTCTGAAGTTCATGCTGAAATCTGCCCCGGAAGCGTTTATGAGCACGATGGCGTATCTTACCAGGCAGAAGGCATATACGTCAGAACCTATACGCTTGCAAACGGCTGTGACAGCACCCTGACTATTTATCTTTCTTACCAGGAGGTTCCCATCGGGGAAACTCACCATTATTTTTGCCACGGAGGCAGCTTCGAGTTCAACGGCGAGGTATTTACGGAAAGCACCGTTTTTGAATATCTGTCCCCAGGGCAGGGAGGGGCCTGCGACAGCTTCATTACAGCTTATGTATGGGAACTGGATTTCATTGAAGTTGAAGAGCAACTGCTCACTCCGGACGACGGCAGCGGAAGCGGCGCCATCGAATTGATCATTCAGGGCGGCCGTCCTCCTTATGCCTATCAATGGTCGAACGGGGCCGCCACTCAAAACCTCAGCGGCCTGTCCGCCGGCAGTTATACCCTTACCGTTACGGATGATACAGGCTGTGCCGCCAGTTTCATTTTTGAACTGGGCTTGCTATCCGGGGCATCCTCCCGGGAGGCCGCCTTTGGCCTGGCCCTGGGCCCCAACCCTTTCCGGGAAGAACTTCGGCTATTCGGCCAGGCAAGTTTACCCTCCGGCAATATAACCCTCTATCTTTACGATGCCACGGGGCGCCTCGCCGTCAGCCTGCCCTTTTCAGAAGATCGCGCAACCCCGCCTGCCAACCTGCCCGGGGGGCTTTACTGGTATCGCCTCGAATCGGAGGGGAAATTGTTATCGGCGGGTAAAATTGTCCGGCAGTAGGCTTTTAGCTTAGGCTTAAACAGAAATAAGCCTTAACTTAGCCTGCCTACAAAAACTGTAATTGACATGAGAAAGATTATCATTACCACTCTGGGCGCAAGCGTCTTTTTGTTGAGCTTCAGCTTCCTGCTGTCCTCCTGCGGGGGCGGCAGTACGGCCGACAGTTCCTCCGCCGAAGCCAAGGAACCGCCGAAATCCATGGTCGCCGAAGAGCCGGAACCGATAGAAGTATCGGCAGATGGATCGGCCGTTACCATCCGCCTTACCGGCGATGACATGATGAAGTACAACCTGAACCGGATCGAAGTCAAAGAAGGGCAGAGGATCAAGCTGACCCTCACCCACACCGGCAAAATGGCCAAAGAGGCCATGGGCCATAACTTCGTGCTGATAAAACCTGGCATAACGGTCGAAGCTTTCGCCCAGGAAGCAGCTCTGGCCAAGGATAAGGATTACATTCCCGATGGCCAGAAGGACAACATCATCGCACACACGGAGATGGTCGGCGGCGGCCAATCCACCTCTGTTGAGTTCGACGCGCCGGCCAAAGGCAGCTACAAGTTCCTGTGTTCCTTCCCTGCTCATTATGTTAATATGCAGGGGGATTTCGTGGTAAACTGAGCGCGCAGGATATACGCGTCTTCGCCCGGGCTTGTGAAAAGCCTTGCGCGGGTGAATGGAACACTGATCCGTTAAGATCGATCAGGATTCTTTAAGGCCATTCTATCGTTGAATGAATGGCGATCTTAAAGAACCCTGATCTATCCTGAGGGATCAGTGTCCTATCTGTTTTTACCCCTGCTGCTCCTCACGCCAGCAATGCTTTTACTGCCTCTTCCACCTTTTCGAAAGGAAATCCTTCCAGTACTTTCTCCATCTTCCGCCCGATCTCCTCCAGGCACAGATTGCCCAGGCTGCCTTCATGCGTGTGCCGCAATTCCCCGGGCGGCTCAAACTGCCCTTCCTCTATCTGCCTGCCCACCTGCCGGTAGGCCTCCCGGAAGGGAACGCCCCGCAGTACCAGCTCATTGACCACTTCCACGCTGAACAGATACTGGTAGCGCTCGTCTTCCAGGATTAGGGGGTTCGCCTCGGCCTGGGGCAGGGCGTAGGCGAGAATGCCCAGGCAGTCCTTCAGATGCTGAATGGCGGGAAAGACGCTTTCTTTCAGCAACTGAAAATCCCGGTGGTAGCCCGAAGGCAGGCTGGCGGTGAGCTGGCTCACCTGCACCGGCAGGGACTGCAGCTGGTTGCAGCGGGCGCGGATCAGCTCGAACACGTCGGGGTTCTTCTTGTGGGGCATGATGCTGGAGCCTGTTGTCAGCTCGTCGGGGAAGGACAGAAAGGCGAAGTTCTGGCTGACGTACAGCACTACGTCGGCGGCCAGCTTGCCCAGGGTGTGCGCCAGGGCGGCCAGGGCGTAGCTCAGGAAGAGCTCCGTCTTGCCGCGGCCCATCTGTGCGTGGACGACGTTGTAACTCAGATCCTCGAAGCCCAGCAGGCGGGTGGTCAGGCTGCGATCCAGCGGGAAGGAGGCGCCGTAACCAGCCGCCGAGCCCAGCGGGTTCTGGTTGATAGTGTGGTAAACGGCCTGCAGCAGCCGCAGGTCGTCCACCAATGACTCAGCGTAGGCGCTGAACCACAGCCCGAAACTGGACGGCATGGCCGCCTGAAAGTGGGTGTAACCCGGCAGCAGGATGTGGCGGCGCCGTTCGGCCAGTTGGATGAGGGTAGTGAAAAGGCGTTCAGTGAGTTCCACGATATCTTTCAGTTCCGCCCGGAAGTACAGCCGCAAATCCACCAGCACCTGGTCGTTGCGCGAGCGGCCGGCGTGGATTTTCTTGCCGGCCTCGCCCAACTCGCGGGTCAGCAGCAGCTCCACCTGGGAGTGGATGTCCTCGACCCCCTCCTCGATGGCCAGGCTGCCATCGACGGCCTTCTGATACAACTGCTTCAGTTTTGCCGACAGTTGCTCCAATTCCTGCGCACTGAGCAGCCCGATCTTCTCCAGCATGCGGATGTGGGCCAGCGAGCCCAGGATGTCGTAAGGCGCCAGGTAGCGGTCCAGCTCCCGGTCCTGCCCGATGGTGAAAGCCTCGATCTGCTGGTCGACGGTATAGCTTTTCTGCCAGAGTTTCATGAGGAATGAAGGATTGAGTGATTGAATGATTGAGTGAATGCCGGCAAATCCCGAATCTTAACCGGCTTGCAGAGACGGTCGGCGGATCAACGAATCCCGAAACCCCTCCAAAAGCCCAATATACTTTTTAATCCCCTCTTCCACTTCGCTCAACCGGATAAACTCATCGGCGGTATGGGATCGCGCCGAATCTCCCGGGCCGATCTTGACGGTGGGGAAAGGGCACAGGGCCTGGTCCGACAAGGTGGGAGAGCCGTAGGTTCGCAACCCCATGGCCAGGCCTGCCCGAACCAGCGGATGCTCCGAAGAAATACCGCTGGGGTTGAGGCGGAAGGAGCGGGCCGTCAGTTCTGCGATGGTATGCTCCTGTAAAATATCGAACACCTCGCGGTTGGTATAGCACTCCTGGGTGCGCACATCGACGACGTAGCGGCAGGTATCGGGCGCCACATTGTGCTGGAAACCGGCCTCTATCTGGGTCACAGTAGCCTTCACCGGGCCGAGCGTGGGGGATACTTTTTCGAACCGGTATTCTCGTATCCACTGAATATCCTGCAGGGCAAGGTAAATGGCGTTGACCCCTTCCTCCCGGGCGGCGTGGCCGGCCTTACCTCTGGCCACCGCATCAATGACCATCAGGCCGCGCTCGGCGACGGCCATCTGCATCTGCGTGGGCTCGCCGATGATGCCTACCGATATTTCGGGGAGCTCCTCCAGGATGGAGCTTATACCGCCCGGCCCGGAGATCTCCTCTTCGGCCGTAGCCGCCAGGATCAGGTTGAAAGGCAGGCCTTCAGCCTGGTAAAAGTGCAGAAAGGCAGCGATGAGGGACACCAGCGGCCCGCCGGCGTCATTGCTGCCCAGGCCAAAGAGCCTGTCTCCTTCGATCGCAGGCGTGAATTGATCGCGCTGCCAGCCGGCGGCAGGTTTGACGGTGTCGTGATGGGAATTGAGCAGAACGAAAGGCTTCGCTGCATCCCGGTATCTGGAAAAGGCCCAGATGTTGTTGCCCCTGCGGTGAAAAGGAATGCCCCGTTCCCGGAAAAACGCCTCGATCAGCCCTGCTGTTCCCGCTTCTTCCCGGGAGAAAGAGGGGGTGGCGATGAGTTGGTGGAGCAGGGTAATGGCGTCCTTTAGTTGTTTGTTCATTTTTTCTTCGGTACAAAACCCGATTTTATACTTAAATCGCTTCGGCCCGGCTACTTATTTTTTACTCCGGAAACTCACTCGTCCACACCAGTTGCGTAGCCTTGCCCAGCGCCAGGGATTTTCTGTCCCCGGCCTGTACCGAGATGGCCCCGGCTTTCAATGCCCGGAAGGCATTGTCCAGCTTGGGGATCATGCCTTCGGCGATAATGCCCTGTTCACGGTAGCCTGCATACGACTGCGGGTCCAGGTATGGTATTACGGAATCCGCGTCTTCAACATCCATCATTACGCCCGGTTTTTCAAAACAGTAGTACAGGTTGGCCTGATATTGCCCGGCCAGGGCGATGGCCAGCTCGGCGGCAATGGTATCGGCATTGGTGTTGAGCAACTGGCCTTTTCCATCGTGGGTGATGGCGCAGAGGACGGGTGTCAGGCCCGCTTCCAGCAGGGCCGACAGGCTTCGGGTGTTGACTTTCCTGATATCGCCCACATATCCGTAATCAATATCCTTTGCCGGGCGCTTTTCCGCCAGGAGCACGTTAGCGTCGGCGCCGCTCAGGCCAATGGCATTGCAGTTGAGGGCCTGCAGCAGGCTTACCACTTTCTTGTTTTCCAGGCCGGCGTACACCATCACCGCCACTTCCAGCGCGGCGGCATCGGTAATGCGCCTTCCCTCATGCATTTTCGGTTCGATGCCCAGTTGCCGGCTCAGCTGGCTGGCGCGCCGCCCGCCGCCATGGACGAGCAGTTTCCGGCCGGGCAGGTTGCTGAAAAAGCCCAGGGCCTCTTCCAGCTCTTCGTAGTCTTCCAGCACTGCCCCGCCGATCTTGAACAGGTGTAACGGTTCTTTCATGGCCTCTTTTATGATAAGTTTTCTATCATCCTCTTCAACACCGCCATGGCCGCATACGTCCGGTTGCCGGCCTGTTCGATCACCAGGGAACCCGGGCCGTCCAGCACGGCATCGGCCACCACTACGTTGCGGCGCACCGGCAGGCAGTGCATGAACCTCCCGTTATTCGTCAGGGCCATCTTCTCCGGGGTGATCATCCATGCGGCATCCTGGCTTAGGATGCGGCCATAATCCCGGTATGAGGACCAGTTCTTGGCGTAGATGAAGTCGGCCCCTTCCAGGGCTTCGTCCTGATTCCGGGTTATCCTCACGCCCCGGGTGAATTCCTCCGCCAGTTCATAGCCTTCCGGGTGGGTGAGCACCAGTTCAATATCGGCGCGCTGCATCCATTCCAGAAAGGAGTTGGCCACGGCCTGCGGCAGGGCCCGCGGATGGGGCGCCCAGCTGAGCGCCACCTTTGGCCGGTACGGCGGCCGGTGCTCCTCGATCGTCATCCAGTCCGTCAGGGATTGCAACGGGTGGCGGATGGCGGACTCCAGGCTGACTACCGGCGCCCTGGCATGGCGCTGAAACTGCCGCAGGATGTAGTCGGAATAATCGCGATCCCGGTCCTGCAGGCCCGGAAAGGTGCGCAGGCCGATGATGTCGGCATACTGGCTGATCACTGCCGCCGCTTCTTTGATGTGTTCCGCTTTGTCCAGGTTCATGGCCGCGCCCTCTTCAAACTCCAGTTGCCATCCCTGGCCGGCTTCGTAGTCCATGACGGACATGCCCAGTTCGATGGCGGCCTTTTGGGTGCTCAGGCGGGTGCGCAGGCTGGGGTTAAAAAAAAGCAGGGCGATGGTTTTGTTTTGCCCGATATGCCTGAGGCTGCCCCGGGGCTGCTTTTTCAGGGCCAGGGCCTCCTGTACCAGGGCTTCGGGATCGGGGACGTCGTGGACGCAAGTAAACGCTTTCATACTACTTTCGTTTGCAGCAGTTTTTTCAGCACCGAATGCAGTTTTTCCAGGAACAGGCCGGCTTCCTGTTTGCTCAGGCTCAAAGGCGGCAGCAGCCGCAACGTTCGGGGGCAGGAGGCGGAACCCGTGAATACCCGCTCTTCGAAGAGCAACTGGTTGCGCAGGGCGCTGACCGGGAATTCAAAAGCGGCGCCGATCATCAGCCCCATGCCCCTTACTTCAACTACCTGGCCGAAGCCTTGCAATTCCTGCATCAGGTACTGCCCCACTTCTTCTGCATTGGCCATCAGTTTCTCCTCTTCGATGATTTCCAGCACGGCCAGCCCTGCTGCACAGGCCAGATGGCTGCCGCCAAAAGTAGAACCCAGCATGCCGTACCAGGCCTCGAATTCCGGGTGGATCAATACCCCGCCCATGGGGAAACCATTGCCCATGCCCTTGGCCACGGTGATCAGGCCGGGAGCTATACCCGCATGCTGGAAGGCAAAGAAGGCCCCGCTGCGCCCGTAGCCCGACTGCACTTCGTCGAGGATAAGCACCGCGCCCCTCTCGCGGCAGGCAGCGGCAATGGCCCGCAGGAAGGCCGGATCGGGAACATAAATCCCGCCGATGCCCTGAATGCCCTCCACCACCACGGCGCATACATCGCCCTGCGCCAGGCTTTCCAGCACGCCGGCCGTGTCATTCAGATCGTGCCATACCACGTCAAAACCTTCATTGATGGGCGCTACGATCTTCGGGTTGTCCGTAATGCGCACCGCCGCCGAGGTCCGCCCGTGGAAGCCCTGCCGGAAGGCAACCACCTTGCTCCTTCCGTTCTGAAAGGAAGCCAGCTTGAGCGCATTTTCGTTCGCCTCCGCTCCGGAATTGCACAGGAAAAGCTGGTATTCCTCACAAGCGGAAACCTGCCCCAGTTTGGCGGCCAGGGCTTCCTGCAGCTCGTTCTGCACGGAATTGGAGTAGAACGGCAGAGCCTCCAGTTGCGCTTTTACCCGTTCTGCATAATGCGGATGCCCGTGCCCGACAGAGATCACGGCATGCCCGCCATACAGGTCCAGATAGGCCTGCCCGTTTTCATCGTAAACGCAGCAGCCTTCGCCCCGCACGGGCCTGATGTCGAATAAGGGATATACTTTGAAGAGGTGCATTTTGGAGTGTATAAGTGCATTCATGTATAGGTGCATGCGGCCGGATGCACAAATGCACCCATGCACGAATGCACGATTCCCTAAAACCCTACTCCCTTCACCCAAAGCCCTGAGGTTTCTTCCAGCCCGAACATCAGGTTCATATTCTGGACGGCCTGGCCGGAGGCGCCTTTGAGCAGGTTGTCGATCATACTGATGATGAGTATCCTGCCTTCGTGTTTTTCCAGGTGAAGGATGGCCTTATTGGTGTTGACCACCTGTTTCAGGCCCGGGTTCTGTTCACTGATCACGACGAAGGGTTCGTCCTGGTAATAGCTTTCATATACTTCGTGCAGCTTCTGCTCATTCAGTTCGCTGTACAAGTAGCAACTGGCGAAGATGCCCCGGGTGAAGTTGCCCCGCATGGGTATAAAGTTGAGGTCCTTATCGAAGCCCTCCTGCAGCTGCCGGATGCTCTGCCGGGCCTCAGCCAGGTGCTGGTGCTGGAAAGCTTTATAGATGGAGACGTTATTGTCGCGCCAGCTGAAGTGGCTGGTGGGCGAGAGTTCCTGTCCGGCGCCCGTAGAGCCGGTAATAGCGTGGATGTGAACGTGGTCTTCCAGCAGCCCCAGCTTGGCCAGCGGCAGGAGGGCCAGCTGAATGGCGGTGGCGAAACAGCCGGGATTGGCCACGAACTGCGCCAGGCGGATGGCCTCCTTGTTGAGTTCCGGCAGGCCATAGACAAACTCGTGTGTGTCGCTGCCCAGGCGGTAGTCGGCGCTCAGGTCGATGATGCTCAGCCCTTCCGGCAGCTCGTGAGCGGCCAGCCAGGCCCTGGACTTGCCGTGGCCCCGGCAAAGGAATATCAGGTCGACGCCCTCAAAATCGGCCTCGGATACGAAAGTAAGAAAGGTATCTCCCAGCAAGTCGGTGTGAATGTCCGTTACCAGTTTGCCGGCCTGGCTGCCGCTTTGCACGAAAGCGATCTCCACTTCGGGGTGGAAAAGCAGAATGCGCAACAGTTCCCCCGCCGTATAACCGGCGCCGCCGACGATGCCTGCCCTAATCCTGACCATGCTGTTCCTGCTTGTGATTGACAAAATGATGGATTTTCAGCTGGTTGGACAACACTTTGATGAAGCCCTTGACATCCTCGCCTGTCCAGGCCTTGTTCATCTCTCCATATTGCCC
>CAZAXA010000127.1:0-13730 GCA_964488965.1 uncultured Phaeodactylibacter sp.
TAAATCTGTCCAGTTTATTTTGCCTAAATGTGTTCAATTCATGCTTCTGCTTACATCACTTCAACTTTCGGGAAATCCACTTTTTTTAGCACGTTGAAATGGCGGTCATGGGTTACGATGAAGGTGGCGTTACTGGCAACCGCGCAGTCAACAAATTTATTGTCATCAGGGTCTTCAGAGATCAGGTTCCACTTGTAATATCTGGTAACCAATTCAACATTCACGGCATTTTCAATAATCTGAAGGATCGTATCTGCCACCTCATGCCCCATGTGCTGTTCAATGATCTCTTCATATTCTGCCAGAATATCAGTAGTGACGCAAAGTTGAAAGTCTTCAGCGATAAAACTCTGAAAGATCCAGTGGTAATCTGACCGGGGAGAAATAGAAACCAGCAATACGTTTGTGTCGAGAACCAGTTTCAAGAGAACGGATTATTTGGGTTGGTAAGGAGTACGCATATGGGTTTCTAAAAACTGGTCCATATCTTCATTGGTCCAGCCTTTTTCTTCCCAAACCTGATCAGCCAGATAAGTGGTTTTCTCAGCCAGGTAACGGACAATCAGGCGTTTGATCGCCTTCAGGTCCTCTTCGCTGAGGTCCCGAGAGAATAGCTTTAGCAACTCCAGTTGCATGTTCGATAAAGGCCTTTTCACTGCTTCCATAGTGGCTAAAATTACAAATTTTCTTGACACTGAGTTTGCAACCACAGTAGATAAACAGCTTGAATCCGGTTGAAGTTCCTGAAAAAGTTTGAGGAGCTCTACCTGCCAATGGGGAAGGAGGTATAAGGAAAAGAGCAGCTTTAGAGCGAAAAGGAAAGAAGGGTATGCACTAAGGGCAGTCGTTTTTGCACTAAAAATGCACGAAAAACATAAAAAAATGGTACGTAAACGAACTGCTACGTACCGTATAGAACCGAAATCTGTGGTCCCACTTGGGCTCGAACCAAGGACCCCCTGATTATGAGTCAGGTGCTCTAACCAGCTGAGCTATGGGACCAGTTAATATTAAAAATGAAAAATGAAAGTTCATTGATGCCTCAGCCCCGATAGCTATCGGAGTAACCCGCTGAGCTATGGGGCCCAAAAACATCGAATCGGCTTTGCTTTCGAAGCGCGCACAAAGTTACGGAATAAACGGGCTATATGCAAGCAGTTGCCTCGAGGTTTGATGAGCCTCTGTTCCCGCGAGACTGTCCACTGGCCACCGGCGCCGGTATGGCCCCGGATAATAGAGGGCGCCCCGCTTAAAATACCTCGATCATCCTTGTCACAGGTCGGCCATAACCACTGATCTCAATCCAATAGGCGCCTCTTTTGAGCCCCAATTCCCGGATGGAAAAAGATTCTGTCCATATTGTCAGACCTGCCGGTGAAATGTCTTTTTCCCAAATCACTCTTCCTGCATTATCTATAAGGTGCAGGCGCAACTGTTTTACAGCCTGTCGCATTTCCATCTTCACCCATAATGTTTCGTTCGCAGGGTTAGGGAATACGTTGAACGCAAAAGCCTCATTTGCTTCGGCTTCTTCCACAGAGGTCGTTATCTCTTCAGTGATTTCGAGCAGTTGATCCACAGGCACTTCCATCAGAGTCGTGTCCGCTCCGCCTAAAAATTCTATCCGGATTTCGTCCGCCACTTCGGCATCGCCCAGCCCAAAATGGGCGATGAGGCTGTTCTGTCCACAGTAGCCGGATTGGGCGCTGATCTCCCGAAGCTGGGTTACCTCCTGGCCACTGACGGTGGCCGTCACCCGGATTTTGGCGCCAATGGCGGAGCGGTTCGACCGGGCGCCGGTGAGCTTTACTTTCAGCCAGCGGTTGCAGTTGCCGTTGTTCAGGAAAAACTGGTTGCTCTCCAGGGGGGAACTGCCCGAATTTCGGCAGGTCGCAATGCCGAGGTCGAGGAAACCGTCGTTGTTCACATCGCCCCAGGCAGCGCCGTAGCTGCAGGGCGTGGAGAGGTTTTCTATGCTTTCGTGGTCGCGGCTGAAGTGGCCCTGGCCGTCATTCCGGTATAAAAAATTGACGATGCTGCCGTTGCAGTAGCCATTGCTTACGACGAGGTCGAGGTCGCCGTCGTTGTCGTAATCGCCAAAGTTGGAGCCGTAGGAGCAGCCGCCGTCCGTCACCAGATCGCCGCTGGCCACCTCCATAAATGTGCCATTCTCATTTAAAAAAAGCTGGTTGTTTTGCTCGGCAAAATAGCCGGCGTTGGCCAGGAAAAGGTCGAGGTCGCCATCGTTGTCTATGTCGCCCCAACTGCTGCTCATCGTACTGCGGTTGCTCTGGCCGGGCGCTCCGCTGCCGGCGATCCTGGTGAAACTGCCGGCGCCGTCGTTTTCGTAAAGATCGTCGGGTTGATCCGCCTCATTGGTGACGAACAGGTCGAGGTCGCTATCCCCGTCGAAGTCTGTCCAGTTGACGGAACGGGAGGCATGAGCATCGTTGACGTGAGGGCCATCCGTGATCCTGGTAAAAGCTCGCCCGCCGTCATTGCGAAAAAGCAGGTTCTTCTTGTTGCCTTCGGAATTCGTCACGTAGAGGTCGAGATCGCCGTCATTGTCCATATCTCCCCAGGAGGCCGTTTCGGAGTAGGAGCCGCCGATGGAAGGGGCTGCCGCAGCGTCATAGGCGAACCCACCGTCGCCGTCACCGAAATAGAGGAAGTTTTTTCTCCCATACCAGGTCACGGCAAAGACATCGAGGGCGCCGTCGTTGTCGGCATCGGCAAAAGTAGCTCCGTCGAACGGTTCGATGTGGCTGACGATGTCGCCGGAGGTAGCCGCTGAAAACTGCCCGCCCGGCCCGGCGTTCAGGTAGAGCAGATTGGCGGCGCCGCCCTGCGGCCCATTGGTGATGAAGATGTCTTCCAATCCGTCATTGTTAACATCCGCGAAGTTGACGCTGCGGCTGTCGGAGGGAGGAGAAACGAGCGCTCCCGTTGTGAGCTTATGGAACAGCCGGGTGATCGGCTCAAGGCCAGCCGGGAGGGCGCTCGCCTCCGGGCCTCCGTAAGCCCCGATATCGCCCTGCAACCCGCAGAGCGAAGGAAAAACCGGATCAAAGCCATTGATAGCCAGGTCATTATAATTTTCGTGCGCAACATCGACGCAGGGAGAAGCGGGGGTAAGGTTGAAAAAAGACGTATCGGCGAAAAGCGGGTCAAGGTTGAAATTCGTTTGCCCCGGATAGCCTCCCTGTATGTCGGAATATTCGGCTGTGGCCACCCCACCCGACAATCTGGCAATGGCCCCTCCGCTTGTCTGGGTATTGCCCCAGATGATGTTGTTGCGGGTCACGAGTTTGATCGAAAAGACGAAAATGCCGCCCCCTTTGCCCCCGTAGTTGCCCGACCCCAGGCACTTGTTCCTGACAATGGTGTTGTTGAATATCTCTACAACTGTCTGGGTATTGGTTCCTGTAAACCAAAGCCCAGCCCCGCCGAAATCCTGGCCGCCTTCGTTGTAGCTGACCACGTTGTTAGAGATTTGGCCGGTGCAGTAGTTGAGCACGATGCCGCCGCCGTAGCGCCCTTTGTTGTGGTGAATCCAGTTGTTGCGGATCACCGGGCTGCCGTCGCCGCAGCGGATGCCGCCGCCACCGTTGGAGACTACGCCCGTGGTGTTCGTGATCACGTTGTCCCGGATGATATTGAATTGTATGGTAGGCGAGGCGCCTTCCGTGAGTATGCCGCCGCCTTCAGTGTAAGTGCCGGCGCCGTGCGGGTCGAGCCATCTGGTGCCCTTACCGCCCGTGAGCGTGAAGCCCTGCACTACCGTAGAGGGGCTTTCCCCATCGACGATGAGGATGCAACTGGCCGTATCGGGATGCGCCGGCTGGCTGCCGTTGATGATCGTGCCGGCGATATCGCCGGATGAGCCGGTGAGGAAGAACCGGCTGGTCAGCACAATGCTCCTGCCATTGAACCGGAGGTTCTCAAAATATTCGCCCGGCTGTACGAGCACGGTATCGCCGTCGCCGGAAGCATCGATAGCCGCCTGGATGGTTGGGAAATCAGCAGGGACGCGCAGGGTTTGGGATTGAAGCTTTTGAGAAAGAATTACGATGAGGAGAAGGGGGAGTAGCAGATATTTCATGATACAATGTTTATTGGTGGTTTTATGAGATAAAACTACCCTGCATGCATTACACTTTTTCGTTTTTGGTAAAAAGGCTGTCCTGGCCGTCCTGAACGGCGGTTTCCTGCGCCTGAGGCGCATTCGTCGGCAGCTAACGGTTGTTAGGGGGGAGCAACCGGCTGTTTACGGCAAAGGTTTTTCCGGAGAATATTTTTTTGCGAATTTTGCAGGTCCTGAACGGGTAAACTTAAAAAATGAAACGCCGCATCCTGCTTCATCTCGGCTTCTGGCTGGCTTATGCCCTGTACGACGGCTATCTCTCCGTGCCCTTGTCCGGGACGACCTTTGCCGACCTGACGATCTGGGAGCGGCTTTCCATGGGCTACCGGGCAGAGATGTTGCTGCTGCTGATCAAGATACCGGCCGTTTACCTGGTGCTGAACCGCTTCCTGCCGCCGAGTTTCGAAAGCAAAAAATTCGCAAGGCTGGCCCTGCAGTTTCTGCTGACGGCGGCTGTAGCGACGGCAGCGATTCACCTTGCCTGGCACAAACTGATCTATCCCCACATTTACCATATCGATCCGCCGGCGGCGGCAGCCAATGCATGGGTGGCCATATTCCGCCTGCTGTGGTCTTCGTTCGATATCATGATGCTGCTGGGCGTCACGTCGGCTCTCAAACTCTTCCGCATGCGCCTGGGCATGGCCGAGCGGGAAAAGCAACTTGTGGAGGAAAAACTTCAATCGGAACTTCGTTTCCTGCGGGCGCAGACCAACCCGCATTTCCTTTTCAATACGCTCAACAACCTCTACCACCTCGCCCGCAAGCACAGCGACAGTACGCCCGACGCCATCCTGAAACTTTCCGGCATGATGCGCTTCATGCTGTACGAATGCTCGGCCCCCCGCATCAGGCTGTCGCAGGAAGTAAACGTAATCCGGGACTACCTCGACCTGGAACGGCTGCGGTATGGTTCCCGGCTTGACATCGTTTTCCAGGTGGACGCCGACGATGAGGGCCGGCTTATCGCCCCGCTGCTGCTGCTGCCTTTCGTTGAAAATGCTTTTAAACATGGCGCTTCCGAAAGCCGGGGCGCTACCTGGGTCAGGATTTTCTTACTTTTGAAAAATGGCGTGCTGAGCTTCCAGGTAGAGAATGCCAAAGACCCGTCGGAGGAGATGGCTGCCGAAGGCATCGGCCTGAAAAATGTGAAACGCCAGCTCGAATTGCTCTACCCCGGCTGCCGCCTGGAACTTGACGGCCGGGGCGATCGGTTTTTTGCCCGGCTCAGCATCGATCTTTCTAACGAATCTGAACGGCCATGACCAAGCTCAAATGCCTCATCGTTGAAGACGAACCTCTCGCTGCCGAGGGGCTGGAAGCATTCATCCGGCAGACGCCGGTGCTGGAGTTCGCCGGCGCCTGCAGCGACGCCCTGGCGGCCCTCGAGTTTTTGAAAAACAGGCCGGTGGACGTCCTTTTCCTCGATATCCATCTGCCGAAATTGAAAGGCCTGGATTTTTTGAAAACCCTCAAAAACCCGCCGCAGGTCATCCTTACCACTGCCTACCATCAATACGCCCTCGAAGGCTACGAACTGAACGTAGTGGATTACCTGCTCAAGCCTTTCGGTTTCCCCCGCTTCCTGGCCGCTGTGGACAAGCTCCGCATTCCCGCGCAGGCACAGCCGGCGCCGGTAAGCCCTCCGCCCCTGCGCCCGTTTCATTTTTTCAATGAAAACAAGCGCCAGGTCAAAGTTTTCAATGATGAGATCCTGTATGTGGAGAGCCTGAAGGAGTATGTGAAAATACACACCACCACAGGCGATACCATCGTCACTCGTTTTCAGCTGGGCGAATTCGAAGGCCATCTGAAGGATGACAATTTACTCCGCATCCACCGCTCATTTTTGGTGGCGAAAGATAAAGTCAGGGCGTTTTCCGCCGCAGAGGTGGAAGTAGAGGGCAGAAAACTGCCCATTGGCAGCAGCTATCGGGCAGCCGTTGATAAAGCACTGCAGATGCTGGCCAACTGAGCTGATCTGAAAAGCGCCAGGTACCAAACTACCGGGCCGCCGCCAGCCGCTTCGTTATGGCCTTCTCCCGGGCGGCCAGGCGCGCCAGAGGTTACCCGTCTAACGTTGGACAATGATGTTTTCATCCTACGAGAAACGGGAATATAGATTCCCGTGGTTTACCTCTCCAGGGCAGCGCAGGAATCTATATTCCTGCTTCTCTGTCCAACATTAGAAGGGTAGCCGCGCCAGATATATGTGCAGCGCGAACTCAGTTACGGCCGCCATCACGAACGGGCGGCTTTTTTCAGGCCAGGCATGGCCTTAAACACAAAAGAGCCGGCGCGGGCGCCGGCTCTCTTTATCTTGCGTCAACTTACCTTGTTTGGAACTGCTGCCGGGGGAAGCGGCAACTCCCGGAAATCACATTCTTTCGATCACCGTGGCGATGCCCTGCCCGCCGCCGATGCACATGGTGACCAGGCCGTAGCGGCCGCCGGTGCGCTGGAGTTCGTACATCAGCTTAACGGTAATGATGGCGCCGGTGGCTCCGATGGGGTGGCCCAGGGCGATGGCGCCTCCGTTCGGGTTGGTCTTATCGGCAGGAAAGTTCAGCTCCCTGGCCACGGCGCAGGCCTGGGCGGCGAAAGCTTCATTGGATTCAATGACATCGATATTAGCGATGGACAGTTTGGCTTTGGCCAATGCGTTCTTCACGGCCGGTACCGGCCCCATGCCCATTTCGGAAGGTTCAACGCCCCCGTGGCCGTAAGCAACGATGCGCGCCATGGGCTTGAGCCCCCTCTTTTTTGCCGTTTCTGCGTTCATGACGATCACGGCGGCGGCGCCGTCATTAATGCCCGAGGCGTTGCCGGCGGTTACCGATCCGCCGTCCCGTTTAAAAGCGGGGCGTAGTTTTTCCAGGCCTTCTATAGTAGTTCCGGCGCGGGGGTGCTCATCGGTATCGAAGACGATGGTTTGTTTGCGGCCCGGTATTTCTACCGGAACGATCTGCTCCCTGAAGTACCCGTTCTCGATAGCTCTGATGGCCCGCTGCTGGCTTTCCACGGCGAACTCGTCCTGAACCTGGCGGCTGATGTGATATTTGTCGGCGACATTCTCGGCGGTGATGCCCATGTGCCCGTGCCCGAAGGGGTCGGTCAGGGCGCCCACCATCATGTCCACCCCGGTAGTTTCACCCATGCGCTGGCCCCAGCGCAGGTTGGGCAGCATATAGCCGCCCCGGCTCATGTTTTCGGCGCCGCCGGCCAGGGCCGCTTCGCATTCTCCCATCTGCACGACGCGGGCCGCCTGTACGATGGCCTCCAGGCCGCTGCCGCACAGGCGGTTGAGCGTCATGGCCGGGGTTTCTTTGGGAACCCCGGCCTGCACGGAAACGACGCGGGAAAGGTACATGTCCCGCTGTTCGGTATGAATGACATTGCCAAAAAAAGTATGCCCGATCTCTTCGGCGCTGATGCCGGATCGTTTGATAGCTTCTTTTGAGCAGATCGTGGCCAGGTCGATAGGGGAAACCGTCTGCAGGGATCCACCAAAAGTGCCAATGGCCGTGCGGACACCACTGAGTATTACTACTTCATTTAATTCTGCCATGTTCTTTGGATTGTGTGTAGATTAAATTAGGGATTTTTTCGTGCGGAGGCATAAGGCTGGCCTTCCTGAACGAGGGGCTAAGTTACGTAAAAAATTGTCAAAAATATAGATATATAGATGTTTTGTTTTATTAGGTGTTGAAATAAATCTTCACTTGCGGAGAGAAGTTATTTAACGATCCTTTAACGGGAAGGAAAACTTTAACACCCTGTACTCGGGAGTTTTAACAAGCATGTCCGGTTTCAGAGTTCTCGAAGCCTTTATTTTACGGGCAAAAATAAAAGCTATGAAGGCCAAGCTTACCCTTGCCGTTTTTTCCCTCCTCTTTCTCGCCGCCTGCCAGAAGCCCCTCGACGAAGAGGACCTCATCTACATCGGCTCCTGGAGTTCCAAAAAGTACTACATCGAGATCGCCGCCAACGGCTATGGCTTCTATCAGCGCCGCAACCGCGAGGGTGAGGACTGCCGCGTGAAGGTAAAGGGCAAAAAGATCGTTTTCAACTGGGACGGGGGCCGCAAGTCGTTTTGCATCGATACGCCGCCTTCGGTGGAACTTTCCACAGGCATGATCTTCATGGTGCTGGATGGGAGGGATTTTTACAAGCATTAGGGGGAGGGAATGAGGGAATTTTACCCGGCCGAGCTATAGCGAGGATGGGGAAGGAATGTATGGGCAGGAGGAACAGGCATTTTTCAAAAAATGGAGATGAGGGTACCGCTCAATATTATTTCCTTTCTATTTTGAGAGGTTTCTGGCCAGCGGGCCGTTCACCTGAGCAATGGATTTCCCTCACTAAACTCCCCCAGCTATGGGAAAGAATAAGATGACCGGCCTGTTTGCGGGCCTGATCGTATTCCTGATCATTCTGGCCCTGCCGAACCCGGCGGGGTTGTCTCCCGAAGGCAAGCGGGCGGCGGCCGTAGCCCTGCTGATGACCATCTGGTGGATCAGCGAGGCTATTCCCATTTATGCCACGGCTTTCCTGCCCCTGGCCCTGTACCCCCTCCTGGGTATCCTGCCTGCCGAGGAGACTGCCGCCAATTACGGACACAACTATGTGCTGATGCTGCTGGCCGGCTTTTTCCTGGCCAAGGCTATCGAGCTGCAGCACCTGCACAGACGTATTGCCCTGGTAGTCATCAAGTTGCTGGGAACCAGCCGGCGCACCATCATTCTGAGTTTCATGATCGCTACGGCCTTCCTGTCCATGTGGATCGCCAATGTGGCGGTGGCGCTGCTAATGCTGCCAATCGCACTGGCCATCATCGGCAAGGAGGAAAGCCAGGAGGAGAAAGCCGGCGCTTTCGGCCTGGCCATGATGCTGGCCATTGCCTACGCCGCCAGCGTCGGCGGCACGGCCACCCTCATCGGCACGCCGCCCAATATGGTCTTTGCCGGTATGCTGCAGAAGCTCTTCCCGGAGGCGCCGGAGATCAGCTTCTTCACCTGGATGAAGGTCGGCCTGCCGGTGGTGTTGATCTTCCTGCCCGTCATCTGGATATACCTTACCCGCTACTTCCGGATCAGCGGCAGCTTCAGCGGCAGTGAGGGCATCATCGGTTCGGAACTGCGGGCTCTGGGCCGGATGAGCGCCGGCGAAAAGCGGGTGTTCGCCATTTTCATGATCACCGCCCTGGGCTGGATTTTCCGCCGGGATTTTGTCTTTGACGAAACCGTCATCCCCGGCTGGGGGACGCTGCTGGGGGTGGGGGAGTATGTCCACGACAGTACGGTAGCGGTAGCTTGCGCCATGCTGCTGTTCATCCTGCCAGACGGCCAGGGTGGCGGCAGGCGCTTGCTCGACTGGAAGGCGGCAGAGAGCGTGCCCTGGGGCGTGGTCATGATCGTGGGGGGCGGTTATGCCATTGCCGAGAGCTTCAAGGCCACGGGGCTGGCCGAATGGATGGGGCAGGAACTGGCCTTTATCAGCCAGATGCCCACCCTGATGGTATTGCTCCTGGTGGTGGGCCTCATGATCTTCCTAACCGAGATCAACTCCAACACGGCCACCGCCAATATCTTCCTGCCGGTACTGGCGACTATGGCGGTGGCCGGCAGCGCCAACCCCCTGCTGCTGATGATACCGGCCACCTTCGCCTGTTCCTTCGCTTTCATGCTGCCCTCCGGTACCGGCACCAATACGGTCATCTTCGCCAGCGAGCGGGTCACCATCCCCCAAATGGCGCGCTGCGGCCTGTGGCTCAACTTCATCAGCATCGCATTGCTGACCCTGATCCTGTATGCAGTGGTAGTGCCGCTGCTGGGTATTGAAACGGCCTTGCCGGTATGGGCCGGGGGGAAGTGATGGGGTGATGTAGAAGTGGGAAGTGGGAAGGCGGAAGGCGGAAGGCGGAACGTTCCTGCTTCTGCTTTCCCACTTCCGGCCTGGCAAGTCCCTTAAGGTTGTTATCTTTGTATAAATCATTGAATAATGCTCCATCCGTTTTTAAAAAGGAAACTTCCTTCCGTACTGGAGATCCTGAAAAAATACAGAGTGAAGAGGGCTTATGCCTTCGGATCAGTAGTTACGGATGCCTTCAGTGTAAATAGCGATATCGATTTTCTTATTACACTGGAAGAAAACCTTGAGCCAGGAGAGTATGCAGATTGTTTCCGGGGCCTTTACTTTGAATTGCCTGAAATACTGGGGCGGCCGGTTGACCTGGTGATGAGTGAAACAGTTAAGAACCCCTACTTCCAGGAATCTCTTGACCATTCCAAAGAATTGATATATGAGCCCATTTTTGGATGATTGTAAACACCTGTGAAAGACTACACGATTACAACTACATCATTATTGTTTCCCCCTTTTCATTCTGTAGCAGCAAGTATTTATAAAAAAAATAATTTCTTCAGCACTTAGTTTGACTTTTAAACTAAGTAGGTGTATATTTGTATTGTACACTTAGTTTAGAAATGAAACTAAGTACATTTCAGACCCAGGTATAACGTCAAACACCAATGAGAACATGCCACACCACCCTGATTACCATAGCCTTCAGGCCCTGATCGAAAAGATCAGGCAAGCCAGATTCCTGGCTGATGTAGTAGGCCTGTCAGATGCCCGGCGGCAGTATCGCGCCGCCGCCCGCCTACTCCACCCCGACCGCTGCCCGCTGCCGGAAGCGGCGGATGCCCTGCGGCGGCTCAACGAGCTGAGGGCGGCTTATGAGAAAAGGAACTTTTTCGAAGATGATGCCGGGCCAATCCGGGCCTCGCCCGGGAAGCTGTTCTTTGCTGGAGAACGAGCCCTGTTGGAGGCTTCCTATCGCAATTTCCTGAAGTTAAAGGCGCTTGGCAGCCCGGCGGCGCTGCATTTTCACCGTTACCTGCCGGAGTCGATGGCGCTGTCGGCTACAGGCCTGTCTGCCGTTTTTCCCCTGCGCCTCTTTCCGCTCAGCAGCCTGGAACTTCCCCAGGAACACGTCAACTGGATATTGTCCCGCTTGCTGGAGGTATGCGCCTGGCTGTCCCAGGAGGGCTTCGTGCATGGGGGCGTCAATCCGGAGAGCGTGTTCGTGGCGCCGGAAACCCATGGCATACTGTTGGGTTCTTTTTACCATCTGGCCAGCAGGGACGGCATGGCCAGGACGATTTCCGCCCGTTACCGGCACTGGTATCCTCCGGAGCTGTTCAAGAACAAAAGAGCGGAGGCGATTACCGACCTGGAGCTCTGCAAGCGCCTGGCCGCCTATCTGCTGGGCGACCGTTCCGGCCTGGGCGTTCGCCTGCAAAGAACGCATAAAAAGGCTTATGTAGATTTTCTCCTGGCGAGGCATACCGATGCCTACCAGTGCTACGATGAGTACCGGCAGTTGCTGAAACGGCATTTCGAAGAAAAATTTTATCCTCTGACACTCTAAAACAGAACATCATGGGTTATGCAAGATGGTCGAGTGATGCGTACGCGCATCTCCGGGCAAGCTATGCCAAAAAATCAAGCGACGACATTTTTGTCAACAACCGCAAGCGGGCCCTGAGCCCGGCGATGGACCCCAGCGGCCTTACTTTCCGTGAGAGCCGGGACTCGGAAGCCCATCCTCATTCTCTGGCCATTGCCGTTTTCCTGGATGTGACCGGCTCTATGGGGCACATTCCCGAGCAGTTGATTCGCCACAAGCTGGGCGCCCTGATGGATACGCTGGCCGCTCATGGGGTGGAAAGCCCTCAGGTCCTGTTTTCCGCTATAGGCGACCACTTATCCGACCGGGCGCCCCTGCAGGTGGGCCAGTTCGAGTCCGGCGCGCATGAGCTGAGCCACTGCCTGTCCAGCGTATTCATTGAAAGGGGCGGCGGCGGGCAGAATATGGAGTCCTATCTCCTGGCCTGGCTCGTCGCCGGGCGCCATACGTCGATCGACTGCTTCGAAAAAAGAGGCGCGAAAGGCTTTCTCTTCACCATTGGCGACGAGAAAAGCTGGGATCGCATCGAGCCGGCGCCGCTGCAGGCCATCATGGGCTATCCGGAAAGCCCCGGTATCCGGGCGGAAGAGGTGCTGGCGCAGGCACAGCGGATGTATCACGTCTTTCACATCCACGTCAATGAAACGGGCTATCGCAACAATCCCGAGGTCATCGGCTACTGGCGGGGGCTACTGGGCGAGCGCCTGCTCATCCTGGACGACCACAACGCCATTGCCGATCTGATCGCCGCGACAGTGGCGGCTTTCAGCGGGGTTGAGCTGGACAGGGTGGCGAGCGGCTTTGACGCCGCCACAGCAGCCAGTGTCCGGCATGCGCTGGCGGCCGTTCCCACCGGCATCGTTTCCACCACCGGGAAAGGCGTCATCCGCTTATGAAGGCGCAGATCGTCATCGGGCTGGGCTTTGGCGACGAAGGGAAAGGCCTCGCCACCGACTACCTTTGCTGCCAAAGCCGGCGGCCCCTCGTCATTCGCTTTTCGGGCGGCCATCAGGCGGGGCATACCGTAGTTTTGGAGGACGGCCGGCGGCATGTGTTCTCCAGCTTCGGCAGCGGTTCCCTGCGCGGCGCCCCGACATACTGGAGCCGGTTCTGCACCTTTTATCCCATCGGTTTTTTCAACGAGTGGAAAGCCCTTCGGGAACTGGGAGCAGAGCCAAAGATCTATGTCGACGCCCTGGCGCCGGTTACTACGCCCTGTGAAGTGCATTACAACCGGGCGCTGGAACAACTGAACGGCCACGGCAGTTGCGGCCTGGGCTTCGGCGCCACCATCGAACGCAACGAAACGCCCTACAAGTTGTACGTCCAGGACCTGTTTTTTCCCGAGGTGCTGGAGCAGAAACTGGCGGCCATCCACTCTTACTACCGGCAAAAAAGAACTATCCTTCATGAGGATTCCCTTAACGAGCAGATCGGGATATTCAGGCAGGTGGTTGATGATATACTGCCTCTGATCGAGCTGGTCCAGGAGAGGGGCTTCTTCCGGCAGGTTCCGGCCGATGCCCTCCTCTTCGAGGGCAGCCAGGGCATACTGCTGGACATGGATCATGGGTTTTTCCCCAACGTCACCCGCGCCCATACCAGCCCTCGCAACGCCTTGCAACTGATCAAGGCGAATGGCCTGCCGGCTCCGGAAATATTCTATGTCACCCGCGCTTACCAGACGCGGCACGGCGCCGGCTACCTGCCCAACGAAGGCCTGCCCATCAGCGCCCGCCCCAACCCTCAGGAGACGAACCGCTACAACCCCTGGCAGGGGCCCTTGCGGAAAGCCCCTCTGGATATCGGGATGCTCCGCTACGGCCTGCATAGTTGCCGCAACTACTACGCCGGCCTGCGGGAACATCTCGTGATCACCTGCCTCGACCAGGTGGAGGGCCGGCTGCAGGCAACCTGGCAGGGCGCACTTCGCGATTTTGAACAGCCGGCAGCATTGGCAGCGGCCATCGATGGCCACTTCCACAGCCTGCTGGCGAGTTATTCTGATTGTTCGGCAGGAATGGTGAATGTTTCTTTTACAACCATGACATTGTAATGGGTAAGGTTTTTCGTATCTTCATGTATTGTTAACGCCTAAACCACTTTCGCATGAAG
>CAZAXA010000128.1:0-13702 GCA_964488965.1 uncultured Phaeodactylibacter sp.
CCCTGCTGGAGGCTATGCAGGAACGACAGGTGACTATCGGCAACGATACCTTTCCGCTCGAAGAACCCTTCCTGGTGCTGGCCACCCAGAACCCGATCGAGCAGGAAGGCACTTACCCCCTGCCGGAAGCTCAGGTCGACCGCTTCATGCTCAAGGTGAAGGTCGACTATCCCAATAAGGAAGAAGAGCGCGAGATCATCCGCCGCAACCTCTCCGGCGACGTTTTCGCCGAAGTCCATCCGGTCGTCCAGCCAAAAGATATCCTCCGCGCCCGCGAATCGGTGCGCAGGATTTATATGGATGAAAAGATCGAGCGCTACATCCTGGACATCGTCTTCGCCACCCGGACGCCCGGCGAGTACGGCCTGCGCAACCTCGCCCCCCTCATCAACTACGGCGGCTCCCCCCGGGCCAGCATCAACCTCGCCCTGGCCTCCAAAGCCCACGCTTTCCTGCAACGGCGCGGTTATGTCATCCCGGAGGATGTGCGCAACGTATGCCACGATGTAATGCGCCACCGCCTGGGCCTGACCTACGAGGCGGAAGCAGAAAACATCACCCAGGAAGATATCATCAATAAGGTGTTGGATACTATTGAGGTACCGTAGATAGAGAGTGCATGAGCGAATGGAAATCACTCATTCACTACCTCACTCAATCACTCCTTCCACATGGAAACCAGCGAACTACTCAAAAAAGTCCGGAAGATTGAGATTAAGACCAGGGGGTTGAGTAAACACCTGTTCTCCGGGGAGTACCACAGTGCTTTCAAGGGCAGGGGTATGTCGTTCAGCGAAGTGCGGGATTACCAGTACGGCGATGACGTCCGCAGTATCGACTGGAATGTGACGGCCCGCACAGGCGTCCCCCACGTCAAAATCTTCGAGGAAGAGCGGGAACTGGCCGTAATGCTGCTCATCGACATGAGCCGGTCCGCCTTTTTCGGCACCATCAACCAGATGAAAAATGAAGTGATGACCGAGATTTGCGCCGTCCTGGCCTTCTCGGCGATCAACAACAACGATAAGGTAGGGGTCATTTTCTTTTCCGACCAGATCGAAAAATTCATTCCCCCGAAAAAAGGGCGGCAGCACATCCTGAGGATCATCCGGGAACTGATCGACTTCCGGCCCCGGGGGCACAGTACCGACATCGGCGCGACCCTGGAGTACTTCAACAATGTAGTGAAAAAGCGCAGCATCTGTTTTGTCCTTTCCGACTTCCTGACGAAAGGCTACGAATCCCCCCTGCGCATTGCCGCCCGCCGCCACGATGTGGTGGGGCTGAACATCATAGACCCCCGGGAGGAGGAACTGCCGGATGTGGGCCTCATCCGGGCGCGGGATGCCGAATCCGGAGAGATGCGGTGGATCGATACTTCCTCCCGCCGCCTGCGCCGGCTTTACGCCGCCTGGCATCAGGACCACCTGGACTACTTCCGTGCGTCTTTCAAAAAAGTGGGCGCTGATATTGTGAACATCCGTACCAACGAATCTTATGTTAACGCTTTGCTGAAATTCTTCCAGCAGCGTTCACGCTGAGTGGGAAAATAAATGCTTCGGGCATAAACAGAACGAACTATGGCAGAAAGCAGGAAAAAGGCTACTCTGAAGTGTGCGCTCAGCCGCGTTCTCCGGTTGTCTTTACTGCTCGCGCCCTTTGCCGCCGCCCTGCCTTCGCAGGCGCAGCCCAGCGTCCGCGCCACGCTGAGCCGGACGGATATCTTCATCGGGGATACTGTGACGCTCACCGTCACGGCGCGCTTTACCGCTCCGATAGCAATACGGCGCATTGGCCTTGAGGCCCTCGGCGAGGAAGAACCGGCTCTGGAAGTGCGCGATACCAGCTATTCTGCAACCGAAGAAAAAAGCGGGCTGCTCATTACAGAGGCGCGGGCCCGCCTGTCGAGCCTCGATTCCGGCTACTACTTCATCCCTCCTATCCCTGTAGTTTACGAACAGAACGGCAGGCAGGATACCGCCTTCACCAACGAGCTGGCGCTGAACGTAAAGGAATTCCCGCTGGGCATCGATTCGCTGAAGCTGCAACCCATCAAGGGCATCATCGAGGAACCGGCCAATTTCCGGGACCGGCTGCCCTATCTGATCGCGCTGCTCTTACTGATCGGGCTGGCCATCCTGCTCTATTTTGTGGTGCGCTGGAAACCTACGCCTCTGCCCCCGCCGCCGGCCAGAAAGGTTGGGCCTCACGAGCTGGCGATGGAGCAACTGGACGCCCTTGAAAGGCAAAAGCTCTGGCAGCAGGGGCAGGCCAAACAATACCACAGCGAGCTGACCCGCATCCTGAGGGAATACCTGGAGCGGCGCTACGATATCAAAGCCCTGGAACAGGCCACTGAAGAGATCCTCCGGGAGCTGAAAGGAATAGGCCTTGACGTCGCTTTGAAGGGCCAGCTCCAGCAACTGCTCCGTACCGTCGACCTGGTAAAATTTGCCAAGGCCAATCCGCCGGCTTCCTTTCATGCGGCGGCCATGGAAAATGTAAGAGGTTTCGTGAGCCAAACCAGGGACGAAACTATGGTGATCGAACTTCCCCTGATGCCGGAACTCACCCCGGCGGAAATTGCCAGGAGAGGCGTTGTAATTGACGAGAGCAGCCTCGTGCTGAGAGACCCGATGGGCTATCCGCTGGAGATCGCCGGCTTCTGGCGGCGTTTCTTTGCCCGCCTTATTGACATTCATCTGTTGCCGGCGGTATATTTTTCCATCCCTTACTTCGTTGTGAGCAATTGGATGGGCGAAAATTCTCATCGGGCGGTGTGGTTCTTATTGTTTTTCCTCCTCTTTTCCATCGTTTTTTTCTGGGCCTGCTTCGCGCTGATGGAGCACCGGCTGGGAGGCACGCCCGGCAAGCTCCTCCTGGGTATCCGCGTTGTCGGGATACAGGGCGCCTATCCTTCCCTGGGTAAGGCCACTCTTCGCTTCGTCGGCAAGATGATCTCGGAAAGCATATTTTTGCTGGGTTATGTCCCCTTCTTTTTCGATAAGGAGCGCCGGCAAACCTTACACGACAGGATGGCGGACACTTTTGTAATCAAAAAACACAGCAGGCCGTTAAAGGGAAGCCGCCTGCTGGACGACGGACTGGAAACATGATCTTCAACAGCAACATACAATTTGTCAACCCGGAGTTCTTTCTGCTCCTTTTGCTGCTGCCGCTGGTGGGCTACTGGTACCTGCGGCGCCGCCGGCGGCACTATGCCGCCCTGCGCATGCCCAGCCTGGAAAGCGTCCGGGGGATGAGGTCCTGGCGGGGCCGGCTGCGGGTGGCGCTGCCGGCGCTGCGGGCGCTGGCCTTTGCCGCCCTCGTGGTGGCCATGGCCCGGCCCCAGGAGGTGCTCCGGGAAGAGGAAGTAGATGCGGAAGGCATCGACATCATGCTGGTGATCGACCTGTCGAGCAGCATGCTGGCCCAGGATTTTAAGCCGGACCGCCTGGAGGTCAGCAAGCGGGTGGCGGCGGAGTTTATCGACAAGAGGCGTTACGACCGCATCGGCCTGGCCGTTTTCGCCGGCGAAGCCTTCGCGCAGTGCCCCCTGACGACGGACCATCGTGTTCTGAAGAACTTTCTGGCCAACCTGCAGTGCGGCGCCCTGGAAGACGGCACCGCCATCGGCATGGGCCTGGCTACCGCCGTACACCACCTGGAAGACAGCGAGGCCAAAAGCAAGGTCGTCATCCTGCTGACGGACGGGGTAAATAATGCCGGCTATATCAACCCCCTTATGGCAGCCCAGATCGCCCAGAAGGTAGGGGTAAAGGCCTATACCATCGGCGTGGGCTCTACAGGCGATGCCCTTACGCCGGTCAGCCGCCGCAGCGATGGCCGTTATATCTTCGGCCTGGCACGGGTAGAGATCGATGAGGATTTGTTGAAAGATATCGCCAGCATGACGGAGGGCGAATACTTCCGGGCCACCTCCCCCGAAAGCCTGCAGCGCATCTACGATAAGATCGACCAACTGGAAAAAACCAAAATAGAAGTGGCCGTATTCAAAAGCTACAGCGAGGCCTTCCACCCTTTCGTTTTCTGGGGCCTGGTACTGCTGCTGCTGGAAGCTTTGCTGCGGTACACGGTGCTGAGGACGATACCTTGAATAGGGACGGCAGATGGCGGACGGGCCAGGCAATATAACCATTTGACAATATAGCCATGGCGGCGGACGGCTGGCGGACGGCGGATGGCGAATCAACGAATTAACGGCAAAAAAAACCAATGCTCCGATTCGAATACAGTGAACATCTCTACGCACTGGCGCTGCTGCCGGTCCTGCTGCTTTTCTTCTGGCTGGCGTGGCGGTCGCGCCGGCAGGCGATCCGCCGTTTTGGCGACAGCCGTTTGATGGAGCAACTCATGCCGGAGGTGTCGCCTTTCAAGCACTACCTCAAATTTGGTTTGCTGCTGCTGGCCATTGCCCTGCTGGCTATTGGCTGGGCCAACCCTCAGTATGGCGCCAGGCTGGTCAAGTACAAACGCAAGAGCGTAGATGTATTCATCGCCTTCGATGTTTCTCAGAGTATGCTGGCCCAGGACATCTCGCCCAGCCGCCTGGGTCGGGCCAGCCGCTTTGCCCAGAACATGGTGGAGGGCCTGCGCAGCGAACGCCTGGGGCTCATCCTCTTTGCCGGCAACGCCTATGTCCAGTCGCCCGTCACGGAAGATTTCAACGCCATCATACTGGCCCTGCGCAGCGCCAACCCGGATATGATATCCAATCAGGGCACCAACCTCAGCGAGGCCATTGCCCTGGCCGGGCAGTCGTTCGAGGAAAACAACAAAAGCCACAAAGCGTTGATTATAATAACCGACGGGGAAAACCACGATGAAGGCGCCCTTGCCCGGGCCGCCGAAGCCCGCGAAAACGGCATGCTCATCTTTACCGTCGGGGTAGGTACTGAGCAAGGCAGCTTCATTCCTGTTATGGAGGGGGGAAGAGAAGGGTATAAACGGGATCAAAGCGGCAACCCGGTGATGAGCCGGTTGAATGAAGCGGTGCTTCGCCAGATGGCCGAAGCCGGCGGCGGCAGTTATTTCAACCTCAATGGCGGCAGCCAGCGGGTACTGGACGCCCTCAAAAGCCGCATTGACGAGATGGAGAAACGAGAACTGGAGCAGCGCGTTTTTTCGGAATACAACAGCTATTTTCAATGGTTTGTCGGCCTGGCCATCCTGGTGCTGCTCCTGGAGTTCGTCATCTCCTACCGCCGGGATGGCAAAAAACCCTAAACCCTAAACCCCAAACCCCAAACCCTCGAGCACTCCCTAAACTCCAAACTATGAAAAGTATCAGTTTACCGCTTGTCCTTGCAGGCTTAATAACAGGAGGGCTCTCGCTGGGCGCGCAGCCTGCCCACCGGCATCTCAGGAATGGCAATGAGGCTTATAAGGAGCAGGACTACCAGCGGGCCGAGGAAGAATACCGCAGATCCCTGGCGGAACGCAGCAGTTCACGGGGCAGCTACAACCTGGGCAACGCCATCTATCAGCAAGGGCGCTATAAGGAAGCCATCCGCCGTTTCGAACACGCCGCTCAGGAGGCAAAAGACGACGGGGCAAAGGCATCTGCCTTCCATAACCTGGGCAACGCTCACATGCAGGAAGGGCAATACAAAGATGCCATCGAGGCCTACAAGAACAGCCTGCGCCTGCGCCCCGGCGACCAGTCGGCGAAGTACAACCTCTCTCTGGCCCGGCGCCTGTTACAGCGGCAGGAACAACAGCAAAAACAAAAACAGCAGGACAAAGAGCAACAGGGGGATCAACAGGAACAACAACAGGACAACTCCGGTCAATCGCAGAGCCAGCAGCAGCAGGAGCAGCAACAACAGCAGCAGCAGCAGGGACAACAGCAACAGGCACAGGATTCCAACTCAGACCAGCAGCAGAGCGGGCAGCCCCAACGGGAAGGCCGCCCCCTGACCGGGGAAGAAGTGCAGCGGCTCCTGCAGGTCATCGAAGAGGAAGAGCTGCGCGTTATGGAAAAGATGAGAAAAGGGCAAGCACAGCCTCAGAGAAATGCTAAAGATTGGTGAGCCTTTGACATGGGGTTGTGCAAGAAGGAAATTGATAAACCACAAAAATGTTCAAGCTATGAAGAAAGCGCTCAGTTTGATTTCTGCCTTTGCCCTCGGCCTCGGCCTGCTCAGCGCACAGGAGGGCGCCCGCTTCACGGTAGAAGTGAGCAGCGATTCCATTCTTTTGGGCAATTACTTCAAGGTGTCCTTCGCCCTCGAAAGTGCCGGTGGGGAGAACTTCCAGCCGCCGCTCTTTGAGAACTTCGACGTAGTCAGCGGCCCTAATTATTCTTCGAGTTTCAGCATGGCCAACGGCAAGGTAAACCAAAGTGTGTCTTATACTTATTACCTTCGCCCCAGAGAGGTGGGTAACTACTACATCGAACCGGCCAGTATTGCCGTCGGAAAAGAAGTGCTGGAGACCAGCCCGGTGGCGGTAATCGTAGTGCCCAATCCCGAGGGGGTGATCCAGGAGCCCGAAGAACAGAGGAACTTTCCGGGCCTGGACTGGGACAACTGGGGTTTTCCGGAATTTCCCCGCCCTTTCCGGGAAGAACCTCCGGCGCCTCAGCCCGATAAAGCGAAGAAAAAACGCAAGACTTACAAGATCTGATCATTATCATGTACAGGATTTTGCTCCTATTCCTGGTAATTGCCGCCACCCCTCTGGCCCTGCTTCGGGGGCAGGGGAGCGTCTCCTTTGAGGCCAGCGCCGATGCCAGGCAGATCACACGGGAGAGTTATGTCGATGTGGCCTTCACTCTGAAAAATGCGGATGGGATCAACTTCCAGCCGCCGTCCTTCAGGGATTTTATCGTCGTTTCCGGCCCCAGCCGTTCGGTGCGCACCTCCATCATCAACGGCCAGGTGAGCAAGGAAGAAAGCTACATTTACACCCTGCAGCCCCGCCGGCTGGGCCGCCTGTCGGTGGGCGCCGCCACCATCCGGGTGAAGGGCAAAACCCTGAAAACCGGCCCGCTGAGCATCGAAGTCACGCAAAGCCGGAAAGCTTCGCGGGGGCAGGAGGAGGTCTTCATCCTCGCCGAGGCCAGCGCCACGGAGGCCTGGATCGGGCAACAGGTCATTCTCGACTATAAGCTGTACACCACGGTGAACGTGGAAAGCTTCAACATCCTGGAAGAGGCCGATTACCAGGGCTTCTATGCCCAGGATGTGCGCCGTTATAACGGCCGCATCATACGGGAGGTGGTCAATGGAGTTCAGTATGTTACCAAAATCCTCAAGCGCGTCGTCCTCTTCCCCCAGCGGGCCGGCGTCCTGGAGATCGCGCCTCTGAATGTCCAGGTGGGCATCGCCAAAGACGACGGCCGCCCGCGGGGCTTTTTCTTCACCCCCGAAGTGAAGCGGATACCGGTAAGCACCAGCCCTGTGGCCATTAAGGTGGCGCCCCTGCCCGCCAACCCGCCGGCTTCTTTTTCCGGAGGGGTGGGGGCGTTCAGGATGTTCTCTTCGATTGACCGCAGCGCCGCCACTACCGACGACGCCCTTACCCTGCGCATTACCGTCGGCGGAAGCGGGGACATCAAACGGGTGCAGGCGCCGGCCCTGGAGGCGCCCGAAAGTTTCGAGTTGTACGAGCCGAAGGTCGTCGAAGAATCTTCTCTCGAAGATGGAGAAGGCATTACCGGCAAAAAGGTCTTCGAGTACCTTCTGCTCCCCAGGGAGGCCGGCAATTTTCAACTTCGGCCGGCCTTCACCTATTTTAACCCGGACAGCTCCCGTTATATCACCGTGAATGAAACTGTCTATGATATTTCCATACGGCCCGGCACGGGGCGCGGGCAGGTTGCCGGCCCTGGCGCCGAAGAAAAAAAAGAAGACATCAACTACCTGATGACAGACCCGGCGCTCTACCGGCGGCAGCCGCCTTTCCTGGCTTCCTCCCTCTTCTGGCTGCTGGCCCTGCTGCCGGCCCTGGCCCTCGCCGGCATCTTCGTTTTCCAGCGGTGGGACGCCCGGAAGGCAGCTATCGACCCTGCCGTCCTGCAAAGCCGCCGGGCCAGGAAAGCAGCGGAGCAACGCCTGGCCACTGCCCGCCAACACCTCGCCGCCAACAGCCCCCGGCCGTTCTACGATGAGGTGTCCAAAGCCATGCTGGGTTACGTTTGCGACAAACTGCACATCCCGCGCTCCTCCCTTTCCAAAGACAGCCTGCAGCGCCAACTGGAACAGTTGCAGCTAGATGCCGGCCTGGTCGGGCGGTTTATGGATATCGTCAAAACCTGCGAGATGGCCCTGTTCGCCGGCAAGGAAGATGCTTCGGCAATGCAGGATACTTACCAGCATGCCGTCCAGGTAATTGCTGATATGGAAGGGAAACTTTCCTGAGTGGCCTGTCAATCAAAGATTTCTTCCAGTTTGCGTTCCAGCGCCTCTCCTCTCAGGTTGCGTTCAATGATGCGCCCCTCCTGGTCGATCAGGACGGTGTGAGGTATGGAACGCACGCCGTAGGCCTGGGCTACTTCGTTGCCCCATCCTTTAAGGTCGCTGACGTGGTGCCACATCAGGCCGTCCTTTTCGATGGCCTGCACCCAGTTGTCGTGGGCCTTGTCGAGGCTGACGCCCAGGATATCAAAACCCTTGTCCTTGTATTTATTGTACATGCGCACCACATTGGGGTTTTCGCGGCGGCAGGGGCCGCACCAACTGGCCCAGAAGTCGATGAGCACCACCTTGCCGCGCAGGTCGCTGAGGCTCATCTCCCCGCCATTCGGCATTTTCTGGGTAAAATCGGGCGCTTCGCCGCCTACGGCGAAGCTCTTCATCTGGTTGACCTGCGCCTGCATGTTGGCGGCAGCGGAAGGGTCGCTGTCCTTGAATGCCTCGATGAATTGCTCTCCGAAATAGGCGGCGTTGCCATTTTCCTTCTGCTTCAGCGCAGTGATCATGCCGGAAAGGGCCAGCTTATGGGCGAGGCTGCCTTTTTCCAGTTTGGCCAGGGCCCCATCGAGGTAGGCCTGCTGCTGCGCTTCAGGCAGGCCAAGGCTGATGATGGAAGCGGTATAGTTGCGGAAGCTTTCGTAGGTCCACGGCAGGTATTGGTAAACCGGCTCGCTGAAGTCCACAAAGTGGAAGTATTCCCTGGCAAAATAGTCGATCTCGTCTTTGTACCCGCCGGAATTGTTCGGATAGCTCAGGTAGGTATTGATGGCGGCGACACTTCCGAGCAGCGGGCTCAATCTTTGCATAGAATCCAGCAGGGCCAGTTTTTCCTCGTCCAGGGCCTTCATCTCCGCAGCTATCCGCTCCTGTGCCTCGCCGGCAGCCATCTGGTAGCGCCGGCTCTGAAGGGTGGCCTGCGATTGCATCTCGTTCAGCCGGAGCTTCAGCCACTGGTAGGCCTCATTGAGCGGCGATTCTATGGCGGCGCTCCGCAGGCTATTGCACTGGCCTTTCACGACGACGACATCCTCGCGCCCCAGAATGACAGGCGCCAGGTTCTGCGTATTCGTCCCCACATAGTAAAAGCGGGGCTCCGAATCCTCCAGCCCGAACTCATAGACGCCCTCGCTCACCGCCCTGGGCTGGCGCACCGGGAAAAAGGAACTGCCGTCGAACTCGAACAAAGAGGGCCTTTCCGCGCAGCCCTGCAATTCACAGCGCAGTTTGGGGCCGGAAGAGGCCTGGGCAAAAACCGAAAGGCACAATGCGCTGAAAATAGTCGTCAAAAACAATCTTATCATGATCATTCCTTTATTGATTTGAAAATGCAGGCAGGAAAAGGGCCTGCCGCCTTCAAGAGGGACGGTTTTTCGTTCTGTATAGAAGATGACGGGCGCCGAACAGGCCGCCAACACCAAAATTAATGGTATTTATCGAGGATAAAAAAAACTGCCTCCCGCTTTTCTGCCGGATCTTTTCATCGGCCAGCCTCCCTTTCCCGTCTATAGCCTTCCGCCACTTCCCAACAAATACGTAACTTGGAGGTTTCTATAAAAAAACCAAGGATTGAGACATGCGCTATCGCAAAGAGATCAATTTCAATAACAACAACCCCTTCAGTTCCATTGCCGGCATCATAATGGTGGCGCTGTTCCTGGTGGCCCTGTATTTCATCGCCCGGTTCATCTTCACCATTCTGTATTACCTCTCGCCCCTCATGATCGTAGCTGCCCTCATCATCGACCACAGGGTGGTAGTGGGTTATATCAAATGGGTAATAGGCCTGCTCAAAGACAACCCGCTGCTGGGCATCGGCGCCATCCTGCTGAGCGTGCTGGGCTTCCCCATCCTGTCCGTATTCCTGTTGGGTAAAGCCCTGTTCAAAAAACAGATGAAACGCACAGAAGAAGAGGCCCGGCAGACGCGGGAAGGGGAATACATCGAGTTCGAAGAACTGGAAAACAAGGAACTGGAACTGCCCCGGATTGAAAAGGTCGAAAAGCAGGAGAAAAAGCCCGGAAAAGGAGACAACCGCTACGATGAGTTCTTTGAGGAGTAATTGGACATCCGCCTAATGTTTGGTAAGTTGCCGGTTGCTTGTTGCCGGTTGCTTACAGGCATTGGCCGCCGGTACTGGCCAGCTCAGGGGTAAGCGCCCTGGCCAACAACCTTCAACGGTGCATTCTCCAGCATTAGAAAGGTAGCCCAAATCAAAAATCGCCAATCAAAAATCAAAAATCATAACCCTCCTCACCCTCGCCGCCCTGGCCCTCCTGCTGGCCTACGCCGCCGTCATCCATCGCTGCCTGGCGGGCTGGAACGCCCTGCCGGAATGGGAACTGCCGGAAGGAGCGGCCCCCCGAACCCACATCAGCGTCCTCATCCCCGCCCGCAACGAAGCCCGCAATATCGGCCTTCTGCTGGACAGCCTCGCCCGGCAATCCTACCCCCCCGAGCAGTTTGAAGTGATCGTCATCGACGACCACTCCACCGACGGCACGCCGGAGATCGTAGAACGGCGCCCCCTTCCCAGCCTCCGTCTGCTGCGCCTTGCGGAGCACCTCCGCCCGGATGAAACGATCCTTTCCTACAAGAAGAAAGCCCTGGAACTGGGTGTGGAACAGGCCGCCGGCGAGCTCATCCTCACCACCGATGCCGACTGTGAGGCGCCCCCCCATTGGCTGGCCAGCTACGCCGCCTTTTACGAGGCCAGCGGCGCCCGCTTCATCGCCGCGCCCGTACTGTTCCACCGGGAGCAGAATCTGTTGCAATCCTTTCAGTCGCTCGACTTCATCGGCATGATGGCGGTGGCCGGCGCCGGCATCCACCGCCGCTTCCTGTATATGGCCAACGGCGCCAACCTCGCCTTCGCCAAAGCGGCCTTTCAGGAGGTGGGCGGCTACGCCGGCAACCGGCAGCACGCTTCCGGCGACGACATCTTCCTCATCCAGAAAATGGCCGCGAAAAATCCCGATACAGTGGCTTTCCTGAAAAGCCGGGAGGCCGTGGTACACAGCCTTGCCGCGCCAAGCCTGCGGAGCTTCGCCAGCCAGCGCCTGCGCTGGGGCACGAAAAATGCCAGCTATGAAGACTGGCGCATCACCCTGGTATTGGGACTGGTGTTCCTGCTCTGCTGGTTCATCCTGGCCCTGCCGCTATTCGGGTTGTACGGCCTGGGCCTGGCCCTGGCGCTCTTCCTGGGCAAAGGGCTGGCCGACTACCTGTTGCTGAGCACGGCCGCCGCTTTCTTCGGCCGCTCCGCCCTGCTGCGCCGCTTCTGGCTGATGGAGGGCATGCACATCCTGTACATCGCCCTGATCGGCCTGCTCGCGCTGGTGGTGAAGCGGTATGAGTGGAAGGGGCGAAGGGTGCGGTAAGAACAGAACGCTCAAAAACAGCAAGAAGCAACTAAATTTTGATAAAACCGTCAACCGGGCTGTAACGAACGGGAGCAGATTGGCGCCTAGCGCCAACTAGATCGTCATAACGTTGTAAGATACAGCCATTTAATCAAAGACCTTGAGGTCGGGAGCGGACAAGCCGGACAATCCGGAATACCCTGGAAAATCCGGTAAACCTCCGTAGTTCCTGCCTCCTTCAGTGACATATCGGCTTTGATTAAGTGGCATTCCTGGAAAACCCAGGAATGGGAACGACTGCTATACCGACAGCTTAGGATTAGTGGAAGCTTCCCTCCTATTTTGATTGAAAAATCAAAAAACAATGCCACGACTACCAAAGCCACGCTTTAATCTGAAGGCTCCGAAGGCAAAATCGGAGACCCTGATCTTCCTGGTGTTCCGCTATCGCGGCCACCGTCTTCTCTATTCCACCTGCCTTGCCATTCATCCCAGGGATTGGAATGACAAAACGCAGCGCCCGCTCCAACTGGAGCGCAGGCCAGACCTTTGGGCGATACATCGCCAGCTCGACGATCTGGCCTCCTGGTGCCGCTCGATTTACATCGACTCCGAATATGGCCGCATCTCCCCGAAAGTTTTCAAGGATCAGCTTGACCAGAAATCCGGACGTAAAGAAGAACAGGAAGCACCCCGCCTGAGCTTTTTCGAGTTTGTCGATCAGGAAATCGAAGACATGAAGGGGCAGGGCATGCGCGAAAGCAGCCATGCCCCCTATAAGGTTCAAGCCGGTGTCCTGAAGGCCTTTGCCGAAGAGCAAGGGGCTTTCACTTTCGAGGACGTGGACTGGAATTTCCGGCTCCGCCTGATCGACTGGCTGGGAGAAAGAGAAGTCATGCTTTCCTACGGGAACAAGACCCTGGGCATTCTCCGGCAGTTCATGGAACGCGCCCGGCGCAAAAAGCTGCATACCAATATCCAGTATCAGGGCGGCGGGTGGCGGGTGACACAAAAAAAGGCAGCGGGTGAGAAAGTGATCCTCACGCCGGAAGAACTCCAGCGCCTGGCCGACATGAATCTTTCCGGTTATCTGAAAAAGGTCCGGGACCTGTTCCTGATCGGGGCAGGGACCGGGCAGCGTTTCAGCGATTACTCCCGCTACCGACCTCACCATTTTTACCAGACCGTCAAGGGAACGCCGATCCTCTCCCTGATCGCCCAAAAGACGGATATTTCGGCGAAGGTGCCGCTCAATATCTTCCCCTGGCTCCTCCCTTTGCTGGAAGAGTATGAATACACCTCTCCCAAGCTTTCCATGCAGAAGATGAATGACGGGCTCAAAATCCTGGGAGAAAAAGCGGGATTTGATGAGACCGTACTGGTCGTCGAACAACTGATGGGCAGAAAGCCTACGGTTGTCAAACAATACAAGCCGAAATACAAGCTGCTCACTACGCACACCTGCCGCCGGAGCTTTGCCACAAACCTGTACCGGATGGGCTATTCACTCGCCCAGATCATGCCAATGACCGGCCACTCAACCGAGGGGCACCTGCGGGTCTATATCGGCATCGACGCCGAAGAGAATGCCGAGCGGATCGCTCTGGATATCCGCAATCGTAAAAAGGATAACCATTAATTCATTCACATAAATTTTGTTATCATGCACAACACAATTGTTAACCGGGACTTCGAACGCGCGGTCAAGCAACTGCGGCGCATCTTGCCCAAGCTGTCCTTCGGGCTGCTGATCGGCACCTACCTGATCTCCGCGCTGATCATGGGGATCTTCCATGCGGAAAACGCTCCCAACACCGGCTTTAAGATCGCGGCCTTCCTGGTGCCGCTTGCGATCCAGGCGGGCAGGGGAACGCTGGTTTTCTTTTTTCAACTGAACCCGGCGCG
>CAZAXA010000129.1:0-13684 GCA_964488965.1 uncultured Phaeodactylibacter sp.
AAACCAAGCGCTAATGAGGCAATTTACCAATAAATTAAACCAAATCGCAAATAAAGTATATTGACTATGCTGACAACCCCATTTTTCATACGCACGCTATCCTCCCTCCACGCCGGTTCCGGAGACGACAATGGACTGGTAGACCTGCCCATTCAGCGGGAGCTCGTCACTGGATACCCCAAGGTCGAAGCGTCCACGCTCAAGGGGGCGTTGCGCAGCCGGGTGGAGCAATTGGCTGGAAAAGACAAGGATAAACAGCTCAGGATACACCTGGCTTTTGGCTACGATAATGATAGTAAATGGGAATATGGAGATAAAGATAAAGACAAAAAAATCTTCTCCGGTTCAGGAAATGCAGATAGCTATGCTGATCAATTCATGGGGGCATTGACCTTCACAGACGCCCGGCTGCTGTTCTTCCCGGTGCGGGCTATGCGAGGTGTATTTGCGCAAGTGGCCTGCCCCTTCGTTTTGCAACGGCTGGCGGAGGACCTGGAACTTGGGGAAGAAGTGTCCAAAACATTTAAAGCAGCAGATAGGCTTTTTGCCGGTAATGCAGAGCAACCGGCTGAGTGCCTGACGGCTGCGGGACAATTACAGCATGAGGGCAAAGTCATCCTGGAAGAGTATGTTTTCAAAGTAAAAACGGCAGGGGCTGCTGAATTAGCCAAGGCTTTACATGAAGCTACAGGCATAGACACTTCCCGCCTGGTAGTGCTTCCGGATGATGTTTTTTCTGATTTTACCCAGCTTTTTACCGAACGGATGACGCGCAACAAGATTGAAGACGGCACAGGCGTGGTGGCTGACGGCGGCCTTTTCACCGAAGAATACCTGCCTCCCGAAGCGATGTTGTATAGCCTGCTCCTGGCGAATAAGCCGAGGCAGCCAGAAGGTGAGGACAGGAAAAAATTACCAGAGAATTTTGAAGATGCCGGTGCAGTACATCAATTTATAACACAAGATTGCTGGGCCGGCCAAGCCAAAAAAATCCTTCAGATCGGCGGCAACGCCACCGTGGGCAAGGGTATTGTTGAACTTCATTTCCCGAAACAGCCATGATCAGATTTAAAAGCATAGCCGAGCAAAGGCTGGATTTCGCCTTTGAAAAGGTGCAGGAGGTGGTTTCTCTGCACACCCTCATATTTAAAAACGGCAAAAATACGCTTGAACTGGTGGCGGCAGTTCCTGATAAACTTAAAAATGATAAAAAGTTTCAAGAAAAATTGTTGAAAAACCAATTCTTGATACCCAACTCAAGAAAGAAGAAAATTGGTGGCAATAAGGATTATGACGAAATCCAAAAAAACTACCACCAATATGTTAAGTCCTTTGCCATGCTCGTCCTCAACAGCGGCTTGGTTGCGGCGTTACTATTCGCTCATGGAAAATCGAAAAAGAAGGAAGGCAAGGCATATGAATTCATTATCAACCATCTCACTGCTTGGTTAAAAGAACGTAGTCTCATTGCTACCGAAGGCACTCAAGCTATTAAAAGCTTGTATGGCAAATCAAGTCCTGAAATCCGCTCTGCCACCCTGGAAGCCATCCGCTTTCTGGAAGACCTGAAGCGCGTGGCCGATGCGCGATTGTATAAACCGGATGAAAAAACGGATAAAAATGGATAAGAATAATCTATATAACATCAAGCTTCGTACGGCACTTCCTATCGATGCTAAAGACGTCCTGGGAGAAAAAGGAAGTTCGGACAACTTCGCCTTGCGCTTCAATAAGCTGGCACACTTTAGCGTGAAAGAAGACATTGAGCAAAATGACGGAGATATCGATAAATTGCTAAAAGGTGAAATCAAGGCACACTTTTTCTTACAAAAGAGCAAGAAAGAGAATGGAGAAAGGAAGAATTACCATCTCGATCTGACCAAAGAATGGAATTTGACAAAAGAGTTCGAACAACACTACCAACAGTTTTTGGATAACTATTCCGCCGCTACCAAAGCTCTCTTTTCCAGTCACGTAGATCTGATCCTCAAAGCCAACTGGCACATCGCCATCGGCATGGGAAACGAATCTGTTTATGAAAACGGCTTCACCTTCCACCCTACCTACGGCATCCCCTACCTGCCCGGTAGCTCGCTCAAGGGGATGACCCGGCATTGGGCGGTGGCGGAAGGAAAAGATAAAAAGGAGATTGAGATTCTTTTCGGGAGTGAGAATAACCCGAAACCGGAGGAGGAGGAAAATAAAGAATTCAAACAAGGCCAGATCATCTTCTTCGACGCCTTCCCTGTCGAACTGAAAGAGGGTTGCCTCCAACCCGATATCATGAACAACCACTACCCCGACTACTACGAGGGCAACAAGCCGCCCGCTGACTGGCTCAGCCCCAGGCCTATCTTCTTTTTGACGATGAAGGATGTGAAGTTCCAGTTTCACCTGGGGTTCATTCCGCCCGCCGGGGGCGGACAGTCCGGCTTGTTGGATACGGTCAAAGATTGGCTCGTAAAAGCGCTTTTGGAATCAGGCGTGGGGGCCAAGACGGCAGTGGGGTATGGCAGGATGAGCGGAGGCAATGCAAGCAAAAGCAACAAACCAAAAGCAGATGAAAAGCAATCCGAACAAGAAAATGAAGGAGAGCAGCCTGAGCCAGGCGCCATCAAGCCAGCATTCCAGCCGGGCGAGTCCTCCAAAAAGCTGAAAAACGATATAGTCTTCGACGCCGTCGTTACCCAAGAGGGAAAACCTTGCCTGGCCGATATTTATGGATACGGAGACAGGCTGCATAAGCAGAAGCCTGTTTCCGGCAGCGTTCAAAACCTAAAGAAGGGCGACGTCATACTGGTTTCCATACAAACCGATGGTAAAAAAGGCAGTAAGATCATTTCCGCCACATATATGGGCAACAAAAAAGCATAACACCTGATGAGCAAAACATACTTCTTCATTTTCTCCGTCGGCCCGGTGCAATCCTTTATCGCCCAGGCCCGTAAAGCGCAGGACCTTTTCCTCGGTTGTAGGATGGTTTCCGATTATTGTAGACATGCTGCTTTTGCTTTTGAACGCGAAAACGGGAAAATTATCTTTCCTAAAGTGAGAAGCAATTCGCTGACCAACCGGTTTATGGGTACAGTGGAAATTGAAGATGAAGAACATGCCAAAAGGGTTGGAAAAGCAGTGGAGAATGCCGTAAAAGATCGTTTTCGTGAGGAGGGACTCATGGCCATTAATGCCGGACTGGGGAGCTTTGGTACAATCCAAATCCATGTCACCGGAATGAAAGATCAATTGGATAACCACCTGGAAACCTACTGGGCTTTTTCCCCTTACGATGAAGAGGATAAAGAGGATTATGCCGAGAGCTACCGACGAGCCGAGCAGGTGTTCGGGATGAGTAAGTATATGCGCACGCCGGCACAGATGGCGTATCAGCGCGGACTTGGCGATTATTCCATGTTTGGGAATGACTTTTTGGGAGAAACGGGCCGTAAATGCTTGGTGGATGGGGAACGGAATGTTAAGGTCTATCGGTGGATCGAAGGCGATAGAGACAAATATAAAAACGCATCAGAACTGCTGCGGAGCAAACTGTTCTTAAACAACCGCAAAGAGGTGGTTTTAATTGGGAAAAAGAAAGATAAAGATGAGGAGCACTTTGTACTTATCGACACGGTGCCTCCCAAATTCATTCAGGATGGTGAAGGGCTTTCATCTGTGAGCTTCTTCAAACGGTGTTATGTGCCGGATGATAACAACTGGGATGAGATGTATGATAATCCAGGTTTCTGGAGAAACAAATATGATAAGCGCACATTTCAAAATAAGACAATTGATAGAACTTTCCCTACCACTGCCCGCTTCGCCTTATTTGATATAATTCAGGAAATGGAAAGGAATGGTACAAAACATGTAGGGGTAAAAAGAAAGTATGACACACTAAATGGACTGTTAGGTGAGGTTCGCCCGAAAAACTTTTATTTTCTTTTTCCGAACTATCGCGCAGAAAACGAAGAACTCTTTTTTGAGGAAAACCTTACCGAAAAGTATTTTGAAAAACACTCTTTCAATAAGGAAAAACTGAAAGACATTCGTGAAGCCCAGCAAGCATTCAAGGACGCTTTGCCTAAAAGCGAGAAGGTGAAAGTCGCCTTACATCCCTACTTCGCCCTCATTGCCATAGACATAGACAACCTGGGCAAGCATCTGAAAAACCTGAAAAGCCGGGATGAGCATGAAAAACTTGCCCAAAAACTGCACGATTTTGCAGAAAAAGTAGAAAACATCAGCATAATTGAAAGGGAACTGGGAAGGAGCCTGCACGCCGGAGGCGACGACTTCCTCCTTGCCCTGAACCTTCATGGCCTTTTTGCCGCTTTGCAGGAAATAGAACAAGCTTTACGGCAAACGAATGAAAAATATAAAGATGCTAACTTGCCGCTTCTCACCTATTCCACCGCCATCGTCATCACCCACTACAAAGCTCCCCTCACCCGCGCGGTGAAAACGGTCAAGGCCGAGCTCAAAGCAGTCAAAGAGCGGTTCGAGGCTGAGGGCAAAAACGGCGTCGCCTGCTCCTTCATGCTCAAAAGCGGAGCGGTGACGACCAGCTACTTCAGGCAGGATAAATTGGATTTACTACGAAACCTGTTCGAACACCTGCAAGCCGGGCGGCTCTCCCCCAAGTTTATCTTCCAGTTTGCCAAAAATATGGCGGAAATGGGCTTCCACGGAGACACCACGCCGGAAGAACAGGAGTACCTCCGCAAATTTGCTCTGTGGGAGTTGCAGCGGCTTATTGTAAGGGCGCGGAATGAGGCAAAAATGAAAGAAGAAAAAGACGCAGTCAAACTGGCTAAAACCCTTAAACCACTTCTCGCCGAGCAAGTATTGGAAGGCGGCGCCCAACTCGACCTCGACAACTTCCTTCAATTCCTGAAAATGGCGGAACTCGCCGCAAAACACACCAATATATGGAACGCGGTTACATCAGAATAAAACCCTTTGGCGGCTTGTTCTTCGGCAAAGGCCGCCCTTTCAATATGGGCGATGAAACCTGGACGGAGGCGGAACTGCTGCCGCCGCCGGGAGTGGTGTGGGGCGTGTTGGCCTCGCAATTGTACTATACTAACGGACATGTTGCGCCCAAACCTGAAGACTTTAAAATTGGGCCGCCAATGCTCCTGGGCAGAGACAATACTTTCAGCAGCCTGTGCCTGCCAGCGCCTTTGGATATTTTTATATCGCCTGATGAAGAAAAGTATCACCATACCTTTGATTGGCAGCGCGAGAATATAGAAGATAAAAAGGAAATACCTGGTTTTATTAACCACCAAAACGCCAGGGTGCTATTTGCGCCGCATACTTTACAGGAAGTGGAATCGCCGGAAAAACAGCTTATTGCCTGGGGCGACCTTTTTGAAGGATATATTAGTGAAACCTCTAAAGTTTCATTCGATTTTTCCCTTAAATCATTAGATCAGGCTATCGCTACAGAATTCAAGATCGGCATTGGCAGAGATCCCGCTACCCGAACTGCAGAAGAAAGCAAACTCTTTACCGTCCAGTTGTCTCACCTGATAGAAGATGGGGCTATTCTGGTGGAATATGAAAACCAAACCGGCTCATCACTGCCCAAAAACGGCCTGGTGAAAATGGGCGGCGAAGGCAAGATGGCAGCTTATGAGCAAATGCCAGAAAAAAGCGTACTGGTACAGGAAATCGAGAAGCGGAAGGCCGCCTGGGAATCGGACAAAGAAACATATGGCTTCTTCAAAGCGGTGGCGCTGATGCCGCTGCCGTTAAATGAAAACGGCCTACCCATTGCTCTGCAACATTCAGGCTTTGAAATTCTGGGCGGTGTTACCGGAAAGCCAGTCGGCATCGGTGGTTTTGATTTCAAAGAAAGGAGGCCTAAACCTCTGAATCAATATGCGCCTGCGGGTAGTGTTTGGGTGCTGTGGGCTAAATCAGGCTCTTATACAGCCGCTAATGTCTGTTCTCAACTGAAAAAACTAAATAAAGAAAAAGATAGTATGAACCCTTTTATAAACGCTTTTCAAATTTTCCCCTATCACTTTATAAAGAAATCATGATGGAAAACGGTAATCCTCAGGAAGTTGCTGAAACGCGAATGGTTGAAAATAAAGAGTTAAGGCAAGGCCGTATTGATGACTTGTCCAATTACACTTATTGCATGGTCTCCACCCTAAACCAAATGGTGAACTACCTGCCAATGCTGCTTTTTCCACAGATGACACAAAAGCTGTACATCACTTTGAATGAAAAAAAGGGAGGCGGCAAGAATAAGGATTTTGACGAGGCATTGAAAAATGCCTGTGCCAAAGCGGGTATCGGTTTTCCCAGTGATTGTATAGAGCTGAATACGCCGGACTCTACAGAAAATAATAAAGCCGATATCACTGGAAGAATCTCTAATGACTCAAAAATCTGCTGGAATATTACCGGCGGGCAGCGCCCCATATTAATGGCTATACTTGACCTGGCCAAAAGTCGTGAAGGGGATTATGTCATGTATCTTGAAGGGAATGAGGGCAAACTGGTGGTACAGCAATCGGATGGAAATGGCTGCCTTCGGGAAGTTGACCTTTCCCCAAATGGCGATAATCATTACGCCTTTGAGGGCGATAGGGCAAAACTCAATATCCGGATCGCCTTGCAACTAATGGGAATAGAGGTGCATAAATGCCCTAATACTTTTTCTCCAAGCTCTGTTTTAGACGGCATAACAGCCAAATACGAAAAGAAAGAAAATGATATATTTCGAAGACGGTTACTTTCTCTGAACAAACGCTTTACCCCAAAAACAAAAGGTTTGGAGGAGAAAGTCAAATCAGAAACCATTGACGGCAAAAAGCTCTATTTTATTGAAGATGTAAATAACGATGGAACAGATAAACAGGCAAAATCCGTCCGATTTTACAATGGCAAAATATGGAATTGTTCTGATGCTCAAAAACGCAAGTATCTCCTCAAAGACCAGGATGAAGCCTATTTAAACCAGGAGGAATATGATTTTTTGACAAAAAGCTATGCAAACCGATCCTTTCCTTTCGGACATTTACTCGAAGAGATGTTTGCCCGAAAGTTATGGAAACTCCTGAATGGCAGCATTGCTGATATGGCGGCCAACCTTAAGCTGTTCAGCCCCAAAGAAAGCATAAATGAGCAAATCGACGAAATAGATATCGCCATCCTTACCAAAACCGGCCAGCTTGTAGTCTTTGAAGTCAAGAGCGGAGACATGAGCGGCGATGTGGCCAAGAGTACCAAATATACCACTTACGCCATCGCCGGAGTATATGGCAAGCCAGTTTTGCTGACGGCCTTGCTGAAACACCAGTTCAATGAGGTGGAAGATCTAACTAAAAATAAAAATTGGGCCTACGGTAGCAGCGCAGCCGCCTTTCAAGCCGCCCGCCGAGCCCAGCTCCTCATCATCGCTTTGGATGGTAATGACAGCGGCGATTTCAATGCCGCTATGAAAAAATTATTGCACCTCTAAAAGAATGCCATGAGCACAGCGACCACCACCACCGACAACTTCCGCGCCCTGCTGAGCCTACAGGCGCGAAGCCCCCTCCACGCCGGCATACTGGGCGGCGACAGCATCATCGACCGCCCCATACACCGCGAGGTACATACCCAATTGCCAATGGTGAGCAGCAACGCCCTGAAAGGCGCATTGCGCGAGCAGAATATTGCCAAAAGCTGCAATGCTTCTAAGCTCTTTGGCAGTGATGATGATGATAACACCAATGACGACAAGCCACGCGGAGGCAAGCCGGGCCTGCTCTTTTTCACCGATGCCCGCCTGCTGCTGTTTCCCGTCCGCTCCAAAGCCGGAGGATGGGCCTGGATCACCAGCCCCAGGGCGCTGAAAAAGTTCAGGGAAGAAGCCGGGCTGGCCGGAGTACTGCCGGAAAGCCCGGATATTGATGCCTTTTACAAAGCATTTGATAACGCCATCAACGATGATCAGGCCGTCTATGCCGGGCAGCAGCTTGCAATAGGCGGCCAGGTGATGCTATACCGCCATGCCTTCTCTATTGATAAACGGTTTTTGGAGCAAAAATTGGACTTAGATAAATGGCAGGAAGCCATGCCCTTGCCTCAGGGTCTTCCGGCTCTTTCCGAGCGCCTCGTCATCCTTTCCGATGAAAATTTCCGGGAAATGACGTCGCTCTACACAGAGGTTATTACCCGCAACAAAATAACCGACAGCACCGGAGCGGTAAGCGGGGAGGCGCTCTTCACCGAGGAATACCTGCCTGCCAATTCCCTTTTGTACGCCCTGGCAGCCTCTATTCCCGGCAAGACGCAGAAACACGTAAGCGATATGATCGATGCGAATGTTCACCGTATCCAACTCGCCGGAAACGCCACGCTCGGCAAGGGCCTTTGCCGGATCGACTGGTATTTTCCCCAAACTCAAAAAACGACACAGCCATGAGCATCAGCACCGCGAACAGAACCATTGCACTACAAGCATTGGCAGCATTCGAAAAGGCATTGGCGGCATTCGAATCGGCAAAATCAGAAAAGAAAGAAAAGGTAAAAGACTACCGCAATGCCGTGCAAAAGGCCATGCTGCTGCTGGGAACTCAGGGACTGAAGCGGATGGTATTGTACATCAGTTCTCAGATGGGTAAGGATGAAGGAAAAACAAAAGCCTGGCGGCTTCTATATGATCATTTGGCTGAATTCTCTGGGATGGCTCCAGAAATTTTTCAGTATAAAATCGTATATGAGCTTACAAAAGAACAAATTGCCTTAAGAGAAGAAGACATCGCCTTCTTCCTCCTCTGCCTCAAACGCCTCGCTAATGCAAAATGGGTAGAGATGGGAAACAACCCTCAAAAAAAACTAATCCCAGAACAAGAAGATCCACAAACCGGCTCATCAAATGCCTGACCACTTACCCACCGGCTACCGTCACCTCCTCCACGACCTCACCGACCGCATTCGTGGCGCGCAGTACGAGGCCCTGAAGGCTGTCAATTACCGGCAGTTGGAACTGTACTGGTATATTGGGCGGCAAATTCTGGCAAGGCAAGAATCAGAAGGCTGGTGAAAATCTCGCACCGCTGGCGCGAGAAATAGGATGGTCGCACAATATCGTGATAATGGAAAAGTGTAAAGACGATCAGAGTTGCCAGAAAAATGGAAAAACTTATTGCCTTCTCCCGAACAACTGGAAAAGCACATCAACCTGATACAAAAACTCAACCAACAACAAAAAAACGCCGACAATGAATAATACCGCACCCACTCTCCGCCTCCTCCACCTCACCTTCAACCTCCCCCTTTACCCCCGCCAGCTCGCCCAATGGCGCGGCGCCTTCGTCGAGATGGCCGGATGGGAGAACGAGCTGCTCCACAACCACAAGGGCGAAAAGGAGGCCTGCCATTACCGTTATCCCCTGGTGCAGTACCGGATCTGGCACGGCAAGGCCGCCGTCACCGCTATCAACGAAGGCGTCGAGGCGGTGCAGGAAGCCCTGGCGGCCAACAGCTGGGACATCAACTGGGAGGGAGCGCGAAGAAGCCTGCAGGTAGAAGGGCTCAACATGAGAGAGCATACCTTGCGCATGCTCGCCCACCCCAAAACCTACCGCCTCTACAAGTGGCTGGCCCTCAACCAGGAGAACTACGAAAAGTGGCAGCGGGAGAAGAGCCTCGCCCGGCGGGCGGCCATGCTGGAGAACATCCTGGCCGGCCACATCCTGGGCTTCTGCAAGGCCGTGGGCTACCGCCTGCCCGAGCGCCTGGAAGTAAGCCTGCACGAGATACAGTTTATGAAGAAGGTGCGGCTGTACGGCAACCCCATGATCGCCTTCAATGTCGCCTACGATGCCAATGTGCTGCTGCCCTCGGGCATCGCGCTGGGGCGGGGCGTGAGCGCCGGCTTCGGCTGGCAGGTCCCGGCGCGGGCGGGGGCGCGGCAGGATGGGGCGCGGCAGGAGCGGGAGCGGGAGGAAGTTTCCGCTGAATAGAGGGAGATGGCCAGGCGGTTATTCTGGCGCCATGTTCTTTGACATCGCTGGATATACGCCCTGATAATCAAAAAGCGAAAATCTAAAGGCCAGGAACCAATTCCCGAAAAAGGCCCTTATCTTGGCACTGTTTGCTTTTAGTACATTTGCACCTCATGACGAACCGGATCGAATCAAATCCATACCTTTCCGCTCCGCAACTGGAGAAGGCCAGAGCGCTTTGCGCCCAATACCGGGTGGCCAGCCTTCACCTCTTTGGCTCTGCGCTTACTGATCATTCCGGCCGGATAGCGATGTGGATTTATTGGTTCGTTTCCAGGAAATGGAACTCTTGGAATAAGTGGACCCAACGTTCTTTGACATAAACGAGCATTTGCCGAACCGGCGGCTGTGATTGGTTGATTGGTTCAACTAACAACCAGCCCCTTCCACTGTCATATCGAAACAGGAATATATAAACCTTGCGCACCAGGTTAATATGTTCATATTTTTGTACAATCTGGTTTCAAGGCTATTACAGTTTAACAATTTAACAGCTATTTTTATTTTTGCTTTTATGCATATAGATATCGCTATATCAAAGCCCAAAATAGCCCGAAATTGGCCTTTTTCGGCCGTTTTTCGCCAAACGCATGAAGGTTTTAACAATACAAGGCATACCCTGAATAGGGTAAAAATCGTTATTATGTTAAATAGAAGGCGTTTACAAACGGCATAAAATGTTGGTTTACATGGATGAACATATTATGGCCGGAGGCACTTTCAATTTCAGGCGTAAATATTTGTTTTTATAATATGTTGATGAACCTGGTTTTTGGCGTAAATCATTGATTTTCAGCAGTAAGCGTGTTTTTTGCTTCCTTTTTTTTGCCACAAAAAGGTTATTTGTGACAGGGTCCGGAAGCGAAAAACGCATTAAAATTACAATAATATGGGTTTTTCAGGGGGTTCCGGTGTTAAATTGTTTATATGTTTTGTATTGTCGCACAGCGCGTTCCGAACATATTAAAAGTTCTAAGGGTAGGAGAGGCATCCAATTTCAGATGGGACTGCGACAGTATTATTAACACTATTATCAATCGTTGCCGGCGTAGGAGAGGCATCCAATTTCAGATGGGACTGCGACCGACCGTGACGTCTCGACCGACGATCGACGCGTCGCGTGTAGGAGAGGCATCCAATTTCAGATGGGACTGCGACCCGCAATTGTCGCATTGACCCAAGTCTTCCGACTCGGTAGGAGAGGCATCCAATTTCAGATGGGACTGCGACCCGGCGGTGTGTCGAGTGCCAACGGTTACTATGGGTAGGAGAGGCATCCAATTTCAGATGGGACTGCGACCTCGTTCTCGGACGACGGCCGTCGCGCCTTGCGACGTAGGAGAGGCATCCAATTTCAGATGGGACTGCGACGCCGACGGTCACCGTGTAAATCACGACGCTGTCGCGTAGGAGAGGCATCCAATTTCAGATGGGACTGCGACAATCTCACTTGTAACAACCGTCAGGGCCAGGTTGAGTAGGAGAGGCATCCAATTTCAGATGGGACTGCGACCCTCTGAACTCTCGCGCCGATCGCGCTTCGAGCGACGGTAGGAGAGGCATCCAATTTCAGATGGGACTGCGACTTTCTTCATATTCCTTCATATTTTTGTGCCCATCTGTAGGAGAGGCATCCAATTTCAGATGGGACTGCGACGCCAATAAGTGGTGATACCTTTATCTGTTTTTTCTGGTAGGAGAGGCATCCAATTTCAGATGGGACTGCGACCTTTCGTTGTATATGGCCTGGCATGGGTTTTTCCGCGTAGGAGAGGCATCCAATTTCAGATGGGACTGCGACGAATCTGCTGCATGAATGCCAATCCTGTTTAAGTAGGAGAGGCATCCAATTTCAGATGGGACTGCGACAGTATTGGAATAATGGATTAGCAGCGAACCACCAAGTAGGAGAGGCATCCAATTTCAGATGGGACTGCGACACTATACAAAGCATCTGCAATTTCTGTATCAATTGTAGGAGAGGCATCCAATTTCAGATGGGACTGCGACAGCTGAGTGTAGCTCCGCAACTGTTGGTATTCCTCGTAGGAGAGGCATCCAATTTCAGATGGGACTGCGACACGAACTTCTTCGGGGCGAGGACCGACCACTGCATGTAGGAGAGGCATCCAATTTCAGATGGGACTGCGACGGTCTTGATGAGTTTCATGGTCGTAGCCATAGTCGTGTAGGAGAGGCATCCAATTTCAGATGGGACTGCGACAGTTTTCACTCCCGGCAAGGCTATCTTCCCAAGTAGGAGAGGCATCCAATTTCAGATGGGACTGCGACACGAAAGTAATGTCGGTGTTGCCCTGGTCAATTTTGGTAGGAGAGGCATCCAATTTCAGATGGGACTGCGACGTTCGCCCTCTTGCCGTGCGATACGAAGATCTTTCGGTAGGAGAGGCATCCAATTTCAGATGGGACTGCGACGAGTACTGGGTACATGCTCGCAGCCCAAGGTGTGTTTGTAGGAGAGGCATCCAATTTCAGATGGGACTGCGACCCGAAATAAGGCCGTCAAAACCGCTTTGGAACAAGTCGGTAGGAGAGGCATCCAATTTCAGATGGGACTGCGACGCAAAATTATCAACCGGGGCACCGAAATGGTTTTTTGTAGGAGAGGCATCCAATTTCAGATGGGACTGCGACTTTGGTATCGTCATAATTTTTTAGATTTTGACGGTAGGAGAGGCATCCAATTTCAGATGGGACTGCGACGTATGATCAAAGACGGGTGTCCGTACATCCAGAATGTAGGAGAGGCATCCAATTTCAGATGGGACTGCGACGGCACCTGTGTTTGGAATCCATGAACCATCACGGTAGTAGGAGAGGCATCCAATTTCAGATGGGACTGCGACAGCTTTGAATGGAATCCGGGTGTGGGCTTCGTAAAACGGTAGGAGAGGCATCCAATTTCAGATGGGACTGCGACGGTGCCGCTATCTTTCATAGGGCGTTGATGTGTTTGTAGGAGAGGCATCCAATTTCAGATGGGACTGCGACGTATGCGTTCCATTCGGCAACGGAGTTGGCCGGGTTTAGTAGGAGAGGCATCCAATTTCAGATGGGACTGCGACTATCCATTCGCTCTTCTTCAATCCGGGGTCGGGTAGGAGAGGCATCCAATTTCAGATGGGACTGCGACCCTTGCTCATAATCGAGAAGTTTAAAGGTTAGACAAGTAGGAGAGGCATCCAATTTCAGATGGGACTGCGACCCATTCAGCATCACAACTGATCGAAGTATCCGGAGGTAGGAGAGGCATCCAATTTCAGATGGGACTGCGACGATCAATAAAAAGGATTCTCATTTTGTCGCGGTTTTGTAGGAGAGGCATCCAATTTCAGATGGGACTGCGACCTACTCACGAGATCAGTGTAGGTTTTTTCTCCTTGTAGGAGAGGCATCCAATTTCAGATGGGACTGCGACAGTTCGGTCTCTTCACTTATTGCATAACGAGGTATCGTAGGAGAGGCATCCAATTTCAGATGGGACTGCGACACGTCTATGGATTCTTGGAAGTATATATACTCTTTGTAGGAGAGGCATCCAATTTCAGATGGGACTGCGACCTTCTCTTCTTTCCTTACGCGCTCTCTAACCGTCAGTAGGAGAGGCATCCAATTTCAGATGGGACTGCGACCCAACCTTCAAGAAAACTATC
>CAZAXA010000130.1:0-13669 GCA_964488965.1 uncultured Phaeodactylibacter sp.
CCTGGCAGCTATCCGCGGCACTCTGGAGGTGCTCATCCGGCGGCAACGCGAACCGGCACACTACGAAGAAAAGATATCCGAGGTCATCATGCAGGTAGCCCGTATGGACCGGATACTGGACCAACTGCTGCAACTGTCCCGGCTGGAGGCCGGCAATACCGCCTTAGCGCTGGAACCCGTCAACCTCCTACATCTGGCTTACGAACTCCTCCCTCAATGGCAGGCCGAACTGAACCGAAAGCAGGCCAGGGTAATTATCGATATTCCCCCCGATGCAGAGGTTACGGCCAGCCGCTCCTCCCTGAGCCTCATGATCGACAACCTGGTGAGCAATGCCATCAAGTATGGCAACCAGGACGGCCATATTCATATCCGCTGGCAACAGGCCCCTCTTACGCTTACTTTTTCCGATGACGGCCCGGGGATTGCTGCTGAGCACCTTCCTTTCCTCTTCGACCGCTTCTATCGCGCCGATGCTTCCCGTGCCTCCCAAATACCGGGAACCGGCCTGGGGCTGTCCATCGTCAAAAAACTTGCCGATCTGCAGCATATCCATATTGAACTGAACAGCCGTGAAGGTGAAGGAACAGATGTTGCGCTACGTTTCCCGATCCCATAGTTTTTTTAGGCAATTTTAAGGATCATTTAAGCGCCATATAAGGGCCGGAGCCACATCTTTGCAGCGTTCGGATAACCGAACGATTCACAAAAAAAATTACAATCATGAATCAGGCGCATATTCATCTGCTGCTCACCCACCTCCCAATCGTCGGCTCCCTGCTGGGAGCACTGGCCCTTGTGGCCGGTTTTGCTTTCCGTTCGGAGCCTGTAAAACGGACGGCCCTGGGGTTGTTCCTCTTCGCCGCCCTGGCAGCCATTCCCACGTTCCTCAGCGGCGAAGGCGCCGAAGAGGTGGTGGAAAACGTGCCCGGAGTGCAGGAAGGCCTCATCGGGCGCCATGAACAGATGGCCTCCATTTTCATCTGGCTCATCAGCGGGCTGGGGCTGCTCTCCCTGGCCACCCTGGCCGCCAGCCTGAAGGGCAACCCCCTCAGCAAGGCCTTGTATGCCGCCACACTTATCGTTTCCCTGGTTGCTGTGAGCGTCGCCACCCAGGTGGGCGCCACGGGCGGCAAAATCCGCCATACGGAGATCGGTGGGGCCGCCATGCAGGCCGATGCCGGCCAGGAAGGAGGCGGTGTTTATGGAAGAGAGCGGGAAGAAAAGGATGAGGATTAGAAGAAGGGATAATGCCCGGGGTTCGGATTTTCCAAAATCCTGAAAATCCGGCCTACAATTCAAAGATTTTTTCCATCACCACCCACTTCTCCCCCGGGCCGGCGCCAGGCAGCGGCTGCTGGAATTTCCACATCAGCTCCTCCCATTCCTGCACCCGGGGGCTGGCGGCGTCCATCGCCGCCTTTCGCTCAAAGGAAAAATCGTCCGCCGTTTCCATGATCATGAACAGGCGGGCGCCCCAGCGGTAGATTTCCATGCTGAGGATGCCGGCATCCCTGATGCTTTCCAGAATATCCGGCCATACTTTGCGGTGATAGGCCTCGTATTCGGCAATGAGCGTGGGGTCGTCTTTCAGGCCGAGGGCCAGGCAGTATCTTTTCATAGAATGATGGAATTTTACCCGGCTGAGCTATACTCCATAAGCCACCGCCACCTGCCTTGCGGCGCCCAGCCCGTCGATGCCCAGTTCGACGACATCGCCCGGCTTAAGGTAGCGGGGCGGCTTGAGGCCCAGGCCGACGCCGAAAGGCGTGCCCGTGGAGATGATGTCGCCGGGCAGCAGGGTCATGAAGCGGCTGATGTAGCTGACCAGCTGCGGAATGCCGAAGATCATGTCGGCAGTCGTGCTGTCCTGCATCATTTCTCCGTTGACCTTCAGCCACAGGCGGAGGTTGTGCGGGTCGGGAATGTCTTCCTGGGTGGCCAGCCAGGGGCCGAGGGGCGCGAAGGTATCGCAGCTCTTACCCTTCACCCATTGGCCGCCCTGTTCGAGTTGGAAGGACCGCTCGCTGTAGTCGTTGTGCAGGACATACCCGGCCACGTGATCCATGGCGTCCTTTTCCTCCACATAGGAAGCCTGTTTGCCGATGACTACCGCCAGTTCCACCTCCCAGTCCGTTTTTTTACTTCCCCGGGGGATGACCAGCTTGTCATTCGGGCCGCAGATGGCGGAAGTGGCCTTAAAGAAGAGAACGGGTTCGGCAGGCACGGCCATCCCACTCTCCCGGGCATGCCCGGCATAGTTGAGCCCTACGCAGACGATCTTCGAGGGGCGCCTCAGAGGAGGCCCCAGCCGCGTCCCTTCGGGTATGTGCGGGCATGCGCCGGCATGCCGCTCCAGCCAGACGGCCAGGCGCTGCAGGCCGCCGCCGCCGAAAAAATGTTTATCGTAATCTTCGCCAAAGGCGGAGACGTCCAGCCAATCGCCGTTCTCGTCTATAATGCCGGGGCGCTCCTGCCCGGGATTTCCTGCTCTGATCAGTTTCATCGTTTCCGGTATATTAATTTTTTTGCCGCTCCCATGGGGATGCCTTTGGCAAAAGGCTCCAAGCTACGAAGCAGGCACGAAAACCTGGCGCCCGTGTTTTTGGCGCCCGCCCGCGCCAAGGCTTTGGCTGGCAGGCCTTCATAGCGGGGAAAACCAATAGCGGCTTCACGTATTTAAGGTCAGAAAACCGCCGTCAATAGGATAATTCGCACCTGTAATGAAAGCCGCCTCATCCGAGCAGAGGTACAAGGCCAGGTGGGCAATTTCCTCAGGCCGCCCCATCCTGCCGATGGGCTGGGTCCGGGATAAATTCCGGAACATCTCTTCCTCCTTCCCCGGATAGTTCTTCGCCAGGAATCCGTCGACGAAGGGCGTATGCACCCGCGCCGGAGCGATGCTGTTGCAGCGGATGTTGTGGCTGAGATAGTCCCGCGCTACGGTATAGGTCATTGCCAGAACCGCCCCCTTGCTCATGGAGTAGGCAAAGCGCCCCGGCAGGCCAATCGAGGAAGCGATGGACCCCATATTCAGGATCACGCCCCCCTGCTGCCGTTTCATATGGGGGATGGCCGCCCGCATGCCGTTGTACACCCCTTTGATGTTGACCGAATAGATGCGGTCCAAATCCTCCTCGGCGGTGCTTTCCAGCGTACCTATATGGGCGATGCCGGCGTTGTTGACCAGGATATCTAGCCGCCCGGCCGCCGCCACGATGCCGTCGCAGATGCGGGCCATCTCCGCCTGCTTGCTCACGTCGCCGGCCACGGCCTCGGCCCGCCCCCCGGCGGCCTGTATCTCACCGGCCACGCGGCGGGCGTTGTCCTCATTGATATCGAGCAGGAATACCCGGGCGCCGGCCACGGCGAACACCCGGCAGATGCTCTCCCCGATCCCGCTACCACCCCCGGTGACGAGGGCAACTTTATCGTTTAGGGTAAATGGCATAGCGGCGTGGTTTTTGAGTTTGGGCTAAAGTACGGAAGTTTTGGGGGAAGTGGGGAGGAAGGTTAAAAATTGTGTGGCCTGCCCTGATTCAGGTTTACAGTTTAAAGGGATGCTGTAATGTAGGTTCTGCGGTTTAATAAAAGCCCGGGGCCGCTTTCTCTGCTTCTTCGCTTCTCACCCTCCCCAACAATACGTTCAGCCCCAGGCGCAGGTTGGCGCTGTGGCTGTCTTCCGGCCGGAAGGCGGTGATGATATTATCGGTGGCGGCCATGATCTGTGCGGGGCCGAGCTGCACGGTAGCGTTCAGGCCCAGGTTGTCCAGGCGTTCGCTGCGGAAGGCGTAGGTGGCGCCGACGTTGAGGAAGGGCAGGACGTTCATATTGCTGCCAACGGCTATTGCCGTGTTCACCTCCTCCCGGTAGTTTTCCAGATAAAACAGGCCGCCGAAACTCCACTTGCCGTTCAGGCGGTACATGCCGCTGAGATAGTAACGGGCCGGCAAAGTGGTAGAGTAGGCGATCGAAGCCGACTCAACCTGATAAATCTCCCGGAGCGTATCCAGGATGGAGCCGGCCGTGACCGTATCTTCAAAGATGTTTTGGGCCAGGTCGAGGCCTTTGTACTCGAAGGCGCCGTTGAGGCTGTAGTTCGTCACATCTTCCTCCCAGTTGATCCTGCCGATATCCAGGGCGCTGGCCGCCAGTTCCAGCTTCTCGCCCAACCGCAGGCGAACGCCCAGGTCGAAGGCGAAGCCGGTATTGCCGGTTAAGAGTTTATCCGCATCGAAGCGGCCGTAGTCGAAAGCAACGGTCAGTTCGTCAAAGCCGTCGTACTTCAGGGAACCGGCAGAGTTGACATAGTAGTCGGCATTGAGTTCCAACTGGTAAATGTCGCTGTCGGTGCGCAGGCGCAGGCCGGTGCGCTCGGAGCTGATGCTGCCCACGCCGGCCAGCAGCTTGGCGCGGCCGCCGACGGTGAAGTTGGGCGTAATGTCCACCGCCAGCCCCAGGGCAAATTCCTGGTAGCCGTACAGGTCGACATCGGGCCCGAAGTCCACCTCCTGGCCGATGAACTGGGCGTTGCCCTGCCAGATGAGCTGAGGCATGGTTTTGGGATAATTCATGAAGGCGTTGAAGCGCAGCGTATGGCCCAGGGAAAGCGCCGCCTTGCCCAGGCGAAAGCCCAGGCTGATGGTCTCGATGTCCAGGTTATTGCGCAGCACATTATCCGCTCCCAGCTTGTCGATGGCCTGGTCAATGTTCAACACCTGCTGTCCCTCCAGGTTCGTGGCGATCAGGTCGCCGTAGGTCACGTTGGTCACCAGCAGGGTGTTGTACACGCCCGGCAGGCCGGCGACGAATTTGTAGTCAGGGAAAAATGCCGGGTTGGTCCGGCTGGCCTGCCAGGTATGGCGCATGAAGTGCGTGGCCAGGTCTTCCTGGGCAAGGGCCGTGGTTGTGAAGGAAGTAATGACGAATAGGAAAAGCAGTATTTTCTGCATCAGTATGGTTGTTTTAAAAGTATGCGTTCAAACCTTTGAGGTTTTGAAAACCTCAAAGGTTCCGGGCCATGGCTTGACAGCCGCTCCTCATGCCCGCTTTTACATTTGGCATTTCAAATTTTACATTCCGCGGCTTATCCTCCGTCCCGCACCCCGAAAATAGCGCCGAGCTTGACCTGCACCGACTGGCTTTCCAGGATTTTGACAGAAACCTGCCCGTTGTTGATCGTGGAGAAAGCTGCCACGATGTCCAGCTTTTCCGCCGTACGGACCTTGCTGAAGCGCTCCTCCGGGTAGTCGACGTAGGTGATGTCTTCCTTTGCCCCGCTGGCGTTGCCCTCGCTGTCGACCGGCGCGCCCTCGACCACGCGCACGGACTCCTGGAACAGCGAATCGAGCACATGGCCGTCCTTATCCAGGAAGTAGCCCTGTATAGCCACGTCGAGCGGCAGGCTGTTGACCGTCACCAGCTTGAACTCCGCTTTGTACATCTGCTGGAAGTCGCCGAAATCCAGTTCGAAGGTATCCCTCGCCAGGAAATTGACGGAGCGGCCGTAGAGCGGCAGGTCAACGTCCACCCGCACCTTATAGTAACTGCTGTCGGTGATAAAGCCGCGGATATTCACATTGGAGTCCGGGTTGGTCACGGCATCCACGTCGTAATCAATGGCTACCGGCCCGGCGCCCAGGATCACGTCGATATTGGAATTGTCTTTATTGAAGACGAATTGCTGCCGTTTGATCACGCCTACCTCGCCGATGGAGGGATAGGGGAAATCGATGCCGCTTTCCACATAGGGGCTTTCGAGGTTTAGGGTTTCGCCCCGCACCGTGAGCACCTTGAACACTTTTACATCCGACTGCGTCGGTATGCCGAAAGAGTTCTCGATGTTGAAGACCACCGTGGGGTCCGCGAAGTAGATATCGCCGGTCACCCAGTTATCGAAAAAATCGATGATGATCGTATCCCGGCCGCCCTCATGGCGCTGTACGCCCAGGAAGCCCTCCATATAGGAGAAGGCCAGGTCGCGAAAGGTAATAGCTACCTGGGCGGTATCCGGCTGGCCGTTGGAGCGGATCAGTTCGTACTCCACATAGACGGAATCCGTAAGTGGGTCGGGAGCGGCCTCGTAGCCGTCCAGTTGAAAAGGGAAAAATATATTGGAATAGACCGGAAGTTGCCCGGAGCCGCTGTAGCCGGGCAGGTTAGCCGTAAAAGACAGAGGCTGGCCATTTTTAGTGACCTGGGGCAGGGTAATGGTAAACTGCACCGGGTCGGGATGGGCATGCTGGAAGCCGTAGATGAATTCTCCGCTTTTAAACACCAGCCGGTCGAAGTCGAAGCCGTCGGGCAGTTCCAGCGGCAGGGCCATCCGCTTGGCCGTAATGGGGATGGGCACCCCGCTGAGCGACTCGTTGATCTTTTCGAAGATGGTATCGCTATTCTGGGTGAGGACATCACCGGAATAAGTGAAATGGATGAGCCCGTCGGGGTCGATGGTGATGACTGCCAGGTCCTGGAAGTTCTCCAGCGCCTCCCTCAGCGATAGTTCCGTATTCAGGAGGGGTATGGCATACTCGGCATCGTAGTCGGCATCTTCCAGGCCTTCCAGGTCGTTGAAGGACTGGCACGCGGTAAGCAGGGCTGAAACAGCCACAAAAAACAAGAGGGTTAACCTTTTCATAATCAAAATTTAGAAACCTGTACAGGTTGTGGGTATCGGCCACAAGTTCTTAAACTTGGAAAAAGCTGCGGATATTTTGCGCAAACGGGCGTTCGCCTTTTCAGCAGGGGTTTTCGGAGAGTTGCTCAGGGATGTTTGCCTGGGAATGCAAAGATATTCAAATTGCTACACATTACAACAGTTCGAAGGGCAAAATGGGTTTTTTGTCGGGCAAGTTTCGGAAGAGGGGGAATCCGTGTGTTCGTGTGTATTTACCCGCCGAGGTACGAGGGCGGGCGTGTATCCGTTGGGCCGCAAAACCGTAAAACCGCAAAACCGCAAAACCGCAAAACCGTTAATTTTCGTATATTGCTCCTCTATGTCAGAGAAGATGAAGGAAACCAATCAGCGTAGTGGACAACCCATGGACAGAACATACATCGAACAAGCCCGTGCTTTTGTGTTGCGCCTGTTTGGCCAGCGGCAGGACGGCCGCCTGCTCGTTCACAATTACACTTTTGCCGATGCGGCGGCGGGCCGGGTAGCGGCCATTGCCGAAGAAGAAGGCACGAGCCCGGAAGTAAAGGAGCGCGCTTTGCTGGCCGCCTGGCTATATCCTGCCGGATACCTTTACGACTATCACGAGCCTGCCCGTTTCACCACCGAGATCGCACGCCAGTTTTTCAGCCAGTCCGCTTATCCGCAAGCGCAGCAGGAAGGCGTCCTGAGCTGTATCCGGGCCGTTGCCGCCGGCAATGTGCCGGCGACGGAAGAAGAGTGCCTGCTCGGCGATGCCATCCAGGCGGCCACTTATTTGCAGGATACTGAAAGCGGGATGCCCCTGCTTCGCATGGAACGGGAATTCCTGCTCAACCGGCAGTACTCCAAAACCGAATGGGCAAAGTTGCTGCTGGATGAACTGCTTCGGGTACACTGGCATACCCACTACGCCCAGGCGCGCTTTCAGCCTCTTCTTGCCCAGTCCATCCACAGCTGCCGCCGGGTACTGGAGAAACAGGCGGAAAAGGAAAGTGTGCCGGAAACGGATGAAGAACCGGGGCGGTTCGGAGATCTCGAACCCGGTAACCCCGTACGGGGCGTGCAGACCTTTTTTCGCACCAACTACCGCAATCACATCAATCTCAGCGCCATAGCCGACAATAAGGCCAACATCATGATCAGCGTGAACGCCATCCTCGTCAGCGTGCTGATCACCTTCCTGTCGTATCGCAATATCGGGGAGAACAGCCCCCAAATCCTGCTGCCCGTAGTCATTTTCCTGGTCACCGGCCTGGCCAGCCTGATCTTTGCCGTCCTGTCGGCCCGCCCCAAGGTCACCATGCTCAACCGGCCGGACAGCCCGCCGGCGGAGGTGCGGCGCAATATCATCTTCTTCGGCAATTTCGTGACCCTGGGCATCGACCAGTATGAGGAGGCCATGGAAGAAGTGTTCAACGACAGCGAACTGCTCTATGGCAATATGGTTCGCGACCTGTACTACCTCGGGAAAGTTCTCGAAAAGAAATACCGCTACCTTTCCATCTCCTACAATATTTTCATGGTGGGCTTCATCGCAACGGTGGGGATGTTTTTGGTTGCTTTGTTTAGCTGATGGCCTTTCTCCGGTTTTATATTTTACACTTAAAATGCCCCGACTATGGTAGAAACATTCGCCACTCCCCTGCTCAAGCAATTATACGCCTCCGTCAAGGCATTCCTCGAAGCGGAGATTTACCCCAACGAGCTGCGTTGGCTGGGCGCGCCATTCCGGGAGGTAGAGGCCAGCATACGCGGCCTTCGGGAGAAAGCGCGGGCTACCGGCGCCTGGAACCCTCACCTGCCTGCCGAACAGGGCGGAGCAGGCCTGAGCCTTTCCGAATTCGGGCAATTGAGCGAGTTGCTGGGCGCCACTCCCTTCGGGCACCTGGCCTTCAACTGCCAGGCGCCGGATGCAGGCAATACCGAGCTGCTGCTGGAATACGGCAACCCCCAGATCCGGGAACGATACCTGCATCCGCTCCTCGCCGGCGATGTGCGCTCCTGTTTCGCCATGACCGAGCCTGCCTATGCCGGTTCCAACCCGGTGCGCATGGGCACTACTGCCGTAAGCGATGGGGATGAGTATGTCATCAACGGGCACAAGTGGTTCACTTCCTCGGCCGACGGGGCTTCCTTTTCCATCGTCATGGCCGTCACCAACCCGAATGCGGAGAACCCCTATCAGCGGGCCAGCATGATCATCGTCCCCACCGATACGCCGGGTTTCCAGCTAGTGCGCAACATCCCGGTCATGGGCCATGCCGGGGAGGGTTGGCACAGCCATGCCGAAATCCGCCTGGAGGGCGTCCGCGTACCCAAAAGCAACCGCCTGGGCGCCGAAGGGGAAGGATTCAGGCTGGCGCAGCAGCGCCTCGGCCCGGGCCGCATCCATCACTGTATGCGCTGGATCGGCATCTGTGAGCGGGCCTTCGGCATGATGTGCCGCCGCGCCGCCACCCGCGAGATCGGCGGCGGCAAAATGCTCGGCGAACAGCAAATGGTACAGGCCTGGATCGCCGAATGCCGCGCTCAGATCGACGCCGCCCGCTATATGGTGCTGCACACTGCCCTAAAGATGGAAAAGGAAGGCCAGCGCGCCGCCAGCACCGATATTTCTGCGATCAAGTTCTTCGTCGCCGACGTGCTGCAAAAGGCCATCGACCGCGCCCTGCAGGTGCATGGCGCCCTGGGCATCACCGACGATACCATCCTCTCCTATTTCTACCGCGAAGAGCGGGGCGCCCGCATCTACGACGGCCCCGATGAGGCGCACAAGGCCTCCCTGGCAAGGAAGATACTGAAGGGCTACGGGCTGAAGGCGAAAGGGGGTTTAGAGCATTAGGCGGGGTTTTTATATATCGCCACAACGATCTACCCATGGCGCCGCCGCCCGGCAAATGGACCGGTGAGTGGCGTTTATTTCCTCCAGCCGGACATTATCCAACCCTCTGAGGGCTTTCCGGATGGCCGCCGGTTTGGCCAGACGATCCTTGTTTCCGAGTAATACTAAAACTGACGGGGCCGCCGAAGCGATCAGGCGGCGGGCCTTTCCCCGGCTCAGGCGAAAATGGCTCAGCGCCAGCCAGGTGTGAAGCAGCCGATACCGCCTGTCCTCATCCGGTAAATGAAACTGAAGGTATCGAAAGAGAAAATCATCGATGAGCCCGGCGCGGCGCAACGCTGCGGCCAGCGCCAGCAGCCAGGCTGGATGGGAAAGCAATCTCGCTATATTACGGCGCAGCCCTGCCGGCGGCCATTCCACCAGGGGCATCCAGCGGGACTGCAGGCCGTCGGGCGCCAGCAGGCACAGCCCCTCCAGGCGGCCTTCGAATTCCGGAAGCAGGTGCAGCCACAGGCGGGCGCCCAGGCTGTGGCCGATAGCTTCGAACCGGCCCTTGCCCTCCTTTTCCAGAATGGCCTCTACAACGGCGGCCAACTCGGACGGCCGGTAATCGCCGCCCTCCCAGCGGGTGCTCCCGTGGAAAGGCAGGTCGATAGCATACAGGGTGTAGCGGCCCCGCAGGGTTTCCCCCATTTCCGCAAAGACGGCGCCATCCTGCGAAAAGCCGTGAAAGGCGATCAGCAGGCGCGGAGCAGAGCCGAATTTGCGGAAAGTTACTTCGCCGGAAGGGGTAGAAAGAGTGGATGGCTGCATGAAATCCCTAATTTTAACCGGCTCACAAAGACAGGCCCAAATCCCCTACCTCAACCCCTCCTCCAACCTGCTCAGCCCCGATTTGGCCTTTTGGTGCAGGCCCGTGCGGTATTCTTCCGGCTTGAAATCCAGGCAGCGTTCAAAGGCAAGCCTGGCCTGAAGCGCTTCGCCCTTTGATTCGTAGATCAACCCCAGTTGCAGGGCAGCATTGCAGGCATAGAAGCGGGGAGAAGCCGCTCCCCTCTCCATGGTGAGTTCATAATACCGGCAGGCGTCGTCGTATCGCTTCAGGCCATGCAGCAGGCGGCCCATGCGATAGAAGTATTCGAGGCGGGCATCGTCATCCGGGAAGCTTTCGGGAGTGCGGGCGGCGAGGGCCTGAAGGCCTTGCCGGTAATAGCCTCCATCGAAGAGCAGGCGGGCCTTCAGCAGGCCGAGGTCGGGAGGCGCCCCCTGTTCGGCTTCCTGCTGAGCGCTGTTATCACCTCCGGCAACGGCATACCCCTTGGCAAGGCAGGCCTGCATATAACGATGATAGCCTTTAAGGTTGCCGTTGAGCAGTTCCTGCCAGGCCATTTTCTGATAAGCTTCCTTGATGAAGTTGCGGCCCCGGTAATGTTCAACAAAGTTTTGAAAATGAGGAGCGGCATCGCGGTCCAGCCGCCGCAGCTTGACCAGGCCCAGCATGTAATCCAGATAGGGGAACGGGAAAAAGGCCTTGCCGGCCGGCCGGCGTTCCAGCAGGCGGATGGCCTGTTCGTTGTGGCCGGTGCGCATGGCGATATTAGCCATGACGAAGCAATGCATCGGATTTTCTTCAGGCCGCAGCCTGCTGCCGGCTATAGCGTTCCAGGCTTCCGTTTCCTTATTGTCCAGGTGCAGCAATAAGTAGGCATACAGGGCATCGGTCTCTTCCTCAAAGATAAAATCGTTGTTCCGGGCATAGGCCAGCGCCTCTTCCACTTCCCGGCGCCCCTGGGCAATAGTTCCGTCCAGCCCGCCGAGCAGTTTGACGCCCCATTTATAACTGTCCGGGATGGTGCCTACCATGGCGTGCAGGATGCCCAGGTCTTTCTTGTTGGGCATAAAGCCGGGGAACAATTCTTCGTTTTCCTTCAAAAGTTTATAGGCCTTGCTCACTTCCGTAAAGGCCCCCAGGTAGTCTTCAAAACGGAGGCGCACCAGGGCCCATTGCAGGCGGATGTCGGCCTGAACGAAAAGGTAATAGGGGGAAGAACGGTCGCCTGCCTTCACCTTATCCAGCCGAAGGTCGCGGTTCTTTCTGAGCTGGCGGTAGGCTTCTTCATCCTCCTGAATGTAGAGGGTAAAGAAGTCGATGTAATTTTCGATATGGTGGATAATGAGGTTGTTGGGGTCTTCCAGTTTCATTCTGGCCATCAGGGCATAGGCTTCCCCGAAGCGGAGGCTGGTAGCGTACTCATAGGCCTGCCGGGCGGCAGGCGTAAAGGAAAAGTACTTGGCTGCCGGCAAGGGCAAGGCAAAGGCCTGGAAAAGGAGGAACAGGAGGTACGGCCGAAGCATGGGCGATAGTTTTCGGGTTAATGCCTTGTGGCAGTGAAGGGTATCAAGGGACAGTACTTTGGAATATGCCTACAAAGAAAAAGAGCCTTGAAGGCATTTGCAAGATAATCGGTAGAAAAACCTTGAAATTTTCTTCCGATCAGGCAAAAGCCCTCAAGGCTTCGGGGAATGGCCTCCGGACATTCTCCCGGCGGAGATGTCCGGCTCTGAGCCTAAGCTTCCAGTTTTTCCTTTTCCTCCATACCTACGTCGAGGATGAAGTCATCGACCAGGATGCGGCCGCAGTGTTCGCAGGCGATGATCTTCTTACGCATGGAAATCTCGAGCTGCATCTGGGGAGGGATCATGTTAAAGCAGCCGCCGCAGGAGTTGCGCTCCACCGTCACTACGGCCAGGCCGTTGCGGTAGCTGGTCCGGATTTTATCATAAGCGCGGATCAGGCGGTCTTCTATATTTTTCCGGAATTTTTCAGATTGCCTGCGCAGGCGGTCTTCCTCCTTTTCCGTTTTCTGGATGATCTGCTCCAGCTCGATCTTTTTGGCTTCCAGGTCCTTCTGCTTGGCGTTCAGGCGGTCCTCCGTAGCGTGGAGGGTCTCCTCCTTGTTTTGAACCTCCCGGCTGGCGCCTTTGATTTTCTTTTCAGAAAGCTGGATGTCGAGATTCTGGAGTTCCAGTTCCTTCATCAGGGCATCATACTCCCGGTTGTTCTTTACATTGTCGAGTTGGGACTTGTATCGCAAGATCAGCGCTTCGGCTTCCTTGATCTTGGCCTCATGCTTGCTTGCCTCCGCCTCCAGTTCCTCGACCTGCGTCCTCAGCCGGCCGACACGGGTTTCCAGGCCTGCGATGTCGTCTTCAAGGTCGCTCACCTCCATGGGGAGCTCTCCCTTCAATATTTTGATTTCATCGATCTGGGAGTCAATTTGCTGGAGTTCATAAAGTTGTTTGAGCTTTTCAGCTACTGTGGGTTCTCCTGCCATATATTTATGTTATGATAATTGATGTTTGATTGATCTTCGCCCTGCAAAGGCCGCGGTCAGAAGTGGTAATATACCGGATTGGTGACGGCCTCCGTGCAATGCGCCGCAAAATTACTAAATTTCCGGGAAATAATATCATACAACAGTTCTATTGTGAACTGCTCGCTCTCATAATGCCCGATGTCCGCGATCACGATCTGGCCATCTGCGTCGAAGAATTCGTGATACTTGTAATCAGCGCTCACAAAAAACCGGGCGCCAGCCGCTTTGGCATGCCCAAGGAGGAATCCCCCTGCCCCGCCGCAAAGCGCTACCGTTTCCACCGGCTGCCCCAGAAGGCGCGTATGGCGGATGACTTTCGTCTTCATGGTGGTTTTCAGATGTTCCAGGAAGGCCTCCTCTTCCATTGGCTGCGGCAGGCGGCCTACCATCCCGGAGCCTACGGCGGCATCATTATTCTCTATCGCCGTAATTTCGTAGGCCGGCATATGCCCGTTCGCAGAAGCTTTGAGGGCTTCCAGCACCTGCCGTTCCCGGCCCAGGGAGAAAAACATTTCCAGCTTCACCTGGGCGCCGCTCGTTCCCGCTTCCGTACCCATGCCCAGCGATGCATAGCTAAGCTCCTCCCGGGCATCCGCCCTGCCGGCGCCGGCTGCGAAAAGGGCCTGCCGGACGGCTTCGCTTTCGCCGGGCGGCACAAAAACGCTGAGCTTCTTCCGGCTGGCCTTTGGCGCCAGCAGGCGGGTGTCTGTCAGCCCGAGCCGTTCGGCGATCTTCGCGTTGACCCCCTGCCGGTACACATTGTCCAGGTTGGTATGGATGGCATAGATGGCAATG
>CAZAXA010000131.1:0-13570 GCA_964488965.1 uncultured Phaeodactylibacter sp.
GCCGGTGTGCGTGCCGCGCTCTCCATCTTCTGGCCGCTCCTGGGCGCCGGCTTCGAACCCTGGGTCATCATGATCATGCCGCCGGGCGGCTTCTTCACGCTGGGCTTCCTGCTGCTGTTCTTCAACTGGCTGCAGAAACGGCGCAGGGCCAGGCTGCGCACACAATACGAAGAGGCAGGAGAGTTTCTGTGAATAACCGTGAAACCGTAAAACCATGCAAGAACTGCTCTGGATTTTCATCTCCGCCCTGCTGATCAACAACTTCACCCTGGCCTATTTCCTGGGGCTTTGCCCCTTCCTGGGAGTATCAGGCCGGCTGGAGACGGCTTTCCGCCTGGGCCTGGCCAACATCTTCGTCATGCTCATCACGGCGGCCTGCGCCTGGGGGCTGAATACCTTTATTCTGCCTTATGCCCCTTATCTTCGGCTGATCAGTTTCATCATCGTCATTGCCAGCACCGTTCAGTTCGTAGAGATGGCCATCAGGAAGCTCAGCCCGGAGCTGTTCCGCGCCCTGGGCATTTTCCTTCCGCTGATCACTACCAACTGCGCTATCCTTGGCCTGGCCCTTTTTGCCACCAATAAGGGTTATGGGCTGGTGGAAGGCTTGTTTTACGCTCTTGGCGCCGGCGGGGGCGTCACCATCGCCCTGGTACTGCTGGCCGGCATCCGCGAAGAAACCAAAGTGTTAGACATCCCCAAACTGATCGAGGGCACGGCCCTGAACCTGATCATTGCGGGTATCTTGTCGATGGCCTTTATGGGCTTTGCGGGGCTGTTCAGTGCGGGAGGTTAGGATAGGCGCCCCTATCACAAATCTCTTTAGGCATAATCCGGGCAATTATTTACCTTGGTAAGGCCCATGGCTTTGGCCGAACCCATGGTAAACCTGAATTGCTCATGTACAGATACTTTCCAGTTCCGATCCCATTGCTTTTCCTGTTGGCCGCTCTGGCCGTTCTGCCTTCGTGCCGCCCCGAACCGCTGCCAGTACAGGCAGGCCTGCTGGTCATCGGCGGCGGCGCCAGCGGCGCCATGGCGGGCATACAGGCGGCCCGGCAGGGCCTGCGGGTGATCATAGTAGAGGAAACGCCCTGGCTGGGCGGCATGCTCACTGCCGCCGGCGTATCGGCCATCGACGGCAACCATCAGCTGCCTTCGGGCCTGTGGGGGGAGTTCCGGCAAAAGCTCTACGACTACTACGGCGGGCCGGGGGCAGTGGCCACCGGCTGGGTGAGCCACTGCCTGTTTGAACCCTCGGTGGGCGATTCCATACTGAAGAGCATGGCCCGGATGGAGAACCTGGAAATCCTTTTTGAAACCCGCTGGCTGTCGGTAGAACGGGTGAACGGCAAATGGAAGGCACAGGTGGAGAACGGGAACGGCCGGCGGGAGATCGAAGCGGATCTTCTCATCGACGCTACCGAGCTGGGCGACGTCATGGCCGCCCTGGGCGTTCCCTATGACCTGGGCATGAACGATGGCCCGGCCGAGCCACAGGCCCCGAAAGAGAACAACGATATCATTCAGGACCTCACCTATGTGCTGACCCTGAAGGACTACGGAGAAGGGGCGGATAAAACCATCCCGAAGCCAGAAGGCTACAGCCCTGAAGCGTTCCGCTGTTCCTGCATCCCCGGCCTGAAGGAAGGCGAAGAGGGTATGAGCTGTGAAAAGATGCTGCAGTACGGCCGCCTGCCCAACGGCAAATACATGATCAACTGGCCCAACTGCGGCAACGACATCTACCTCAACATCGTCGAAATGACACCGGCAGAGCGCGGGCAGGCCCTGCGGGCAGCCAGGCAGAAAAGCCTGCAGTTCCTCTATTTCATCCAGACGGAGGCGGGCTTTAAGAACCTGGGCCTGGCCGAGGGCGAATACCCTACGGCCGACGGCCTGCCGATGATCCCCTACCACCGGGAGTCGCGCCGCCTGAAGGGCATCGTGCGCCTCACCTCGCCCTACCTGAGCGCCCCCTTTGACCAGAAATACCCCTACTATCGTACCGGAATCGCCGTGGGCGATTACCCCATCGACCACCACCACAAAGAGAACCCGGCCGCGCCGGCCATCGACTTCATCAACATCAGGGCGCCGTCCTACAACATACCCCTGGGCGCGCTGATCCCTCCGGAAACCGAAGGGCTGATCGTCGCCGAGAAGAGCATCAGCGTGAGCAATATCGTCAATGGCACTACGCGCCTGCAGCCCGTGGTGATGGGCATCGGGCAGGCTGCCGGGATGCTGGCCGCGCTGGCCTTCAAGGCGAAGCAAAGGCCGGCGGAGGTATCGGTCCGGCAGGTGCAGCAGGCCCTGCTCGATGCCGGGGCCTACCTGATGCCCTATCTCGATGTGCCGGCCGGGCATCCGCAGTTTGCCGCCATTCAGCGCATCGGCGCCACCGGCCTGCTGCGCGGGGTGGGCGTACCCTACCAATGGGCCAACCAAACCTGGTTCTATCCCGACAGCCTCTGCCGGGCGGCCGATCTGGCCGAAGGGCTGAAAGATTTTTATCCGGAGATGGGCAACCGGGAAGAAGAAGGAGCGTATGTAACCCCCGCCCTCATGGGCCGCCTGATGCAGGCCGCCGGGCCGCCGCAGGCCGCAGAGGCCGTCGCCATGGCATGGGAGGCACTCTTTCCCGGGCAGCCTTTCCAGCCTTCCGCCCCGCTCAGCCGGGCGCAGGCCGCCGCCCTGCTGGATGAAGTGTGGAACCCCTTTGCCTTGCCGATAACCCTGGCCGGAGAACGAAAAACCGGCAATTGAACGCCTTATTTTCAATATATGATATAGCTTAACTTAGTCCGCTGGACATCAGCTTATCAAAAATATCCGATTCAATGCAACATTCAACAGTAAACTCCGGGAAAGGGAAAACGGCAATCTATGGGCTGTTTTTACTTTCCCTCGCCCTCAACGCCTGCGGCCCTGAACCCGGCGCCCCTCCGGCGGAAGAAAAGGATCATACAAGCCGGGTGAACCTCCACATCGGTACCGGCGGGCATGGCCATACCTATCCCGGCGCCGTCCTGCCCTTCGGCATGGTGCAACTGAGCCCCGATAACGGCACGGAGGGTTGGGACTGGTGCTCGGGCTACCACTATTCCGATACGGTGATCGCCGGCTTCAGCCACCTGCACCTCAGCGGCACGGGTATCGGCGACCTTTGTGATGTTTCGGTGATGCCTTATTTCGTGAGAGATATCTGGCCGGGCAACCCCCATACCTTCCATCACAGCAAGGAGCAGGCCAGCCCGGGCTTCTATTCCGTAACTTTTGAAAACGGCATCGAGGCGGCCCTCACCGCAACCCGCCGGGTAGGGATGCATCGCTATACCTTTCCCGAAGGTGAAGAAAAGGGGCTGTCTGTTGCTTTGGGTTTTCGCATCAACTGGGATATGCCCACTGAAACCAGCGTTCAGCAACTGAACGGAACGACTCTGGCCGGAGTGCGTAAATCTACAGGCTGGGCAAAGGATCAACGCGTGTATTTTGCCGCCGTTTTTTCAGAACCTTTCAGCCGGGTGGAGATCATGGATTTTCATGTGAAAGGTACAGATTCACTGGGTGCGGCCAGGGCTATGCTGGCCTTTCCCGCCGGTGATCAGCCCCTGCTGGTCAAGGTGGGCGTCTCCAGCGCCAGTGTGGAGGGCGCCCTGGCCAATATCGAAAGGGAACTAAACCACTGGGACTTCGGCCGGGCAGCCCGCGAAGCCCGCGAGGCCTGGGAGGGAGAACTGGCAAAAATTGACGCTACTTTCATCGAGCCGGCCATGGATACCATATTTTACACTGCCCTTTATCACACCGCCCTGGCGCCGGCCCTCTATTCCGACGTACTGGGCCAGTATAAGGGCGTGGACAGCATGATCCATACCGCTTCCGGTTATGAGCGCTATACGGTCTTTTCGCTCTGGGATACCTTTCGGGCGGCGCATCCGCTATATACCATCACACAGCCCGGGCGGCTGGAAGATTTCCTGAAGTCCATCATGGCATTTTACGAAGAGTATGGGCTGCTGCCCGTCTGGGCGCTCACCGGAAACGAGACCAACACCATGACGGGCTACCACGCCGTGCCCGTCCTGGCCGACGCCCTGCTGAAGGGCCACCTCACAGATCGGGCTGAGGCCATTTACGAGGCCATGCTGAAGAGCGCCGCTCAGGACATCCGGGGAACCAACTTCTACCGGCAATACGGCTACATTCCCGCCGATAAGGACGGCTGGTCGGTCACCAAGACCCTGGAGTATGCCTACGACGACTGGTGTATTGCCCAGGTGGCCAAAATGCTGGGCAAGGAGGGCGACTACAAACGGTTTATGGAGCGCTCCCGTTCCTACCAGGCCTTATTCGACCCGGAAACGAAATTCATGCGCGGCAAAAATTCTGACGGCAACTGGGTTGTCCCCTTCGACCCTTTCTATTCCGAGCACGGCTTTGAAGGCATCTATATCGAAGGCACTGCCTGGCAGCACAGCTGGTTCGTACCCCACGATGTGGAAGGGCTGATCAAGCTCTTCGGGTCAGAAGCAGCTTTTGTGGAGCACCTGGACGCCACCTTCGCCGCCAGCTCGGAACTCAGAGGGGAGAATGTGTCGGCGGACATCAGCGGGCTGATCGGGCAGTACGCGCACGGCAACGAGCCCAGCCACCACATCGCCTACCTCTATACCTACGCCGGGCAGCCCCGCAAAACTCAGGAGCGGGTGCGGGAGATCATGCAAACCCTCTATTCTACTGCTCCCGATGGCCTGCCCGGCAACGAGGACTGCGGCCAGATGTCGGCCTGGTACGTTTTCAGCGCCCTGGGTTTTTATCCCGTCAACCCCGCCGACGGGCGGTACATCATCGGCAGCCCGCTGGTGAAGGAGGCGGCCATCCAGGTGGGGCAGGGCCGTACTTTCCGGATCATCGCTGAAAACAACAGCCTGGACAACAAATATGTAAAAACTGCTTACCTGAACGGTGAGGAACTGGACAGGTGGTACATCACGCACGAGGAGGTCATGAAAGGCGGGGAGTTGCGGCTGGTGATGGAGTAAATGCTTCCTTCGGGAATTGTGGCGGTTTTATAAGACAGGATTGACAGGATGTGTTCCCTCGTGTAATTCTGGCCGATGCATCCTGTCAATCCTGTAAATCCTGCCTACCCATTAATTTCTCATGTATTTGGCTGTCGTTCAATGTTTTATCAGCAATGCCGGGCTCAATGCCGGCAGATCCGGGTATTCCAACAGGTACGTCCCGGCTTCCAGTCCGCCAATCCAGATTTGGAGGCGCTGTCCCGGCTGGATGGCTAAGCGGGCGATGTGTTGCCCGTTCAGGCTGCGTATCCGCACTCCGGTTATACTTTTGGCCGCGCCTTCCACTTTCAGGTAAGCAATATTCCCGGTGGCGGGATTGGGAAAAACTTCAACGAGAGGCTTCTCCCGGTGGGCTTCGGCAGCGCCGGTAGCCAGGCCGACCGTAACCGTTCCCGTTTGGGTGCAGCCGTTGGTATCGGTGACAGTGACGGTATACTCGCCGGAGGGCAGGCCCGTGGCTTCCATGGCCTGCTGCATGTTCTCGTCGTTCCATTCGTAGGCGTAGGGAGGCGTACCGCCTGAAACGGCGGCGGTTGCGGCGCCATCGGCATTGCCGTTGAGTTCCGGCCTGCTTTCCAGCGAAAGCAGAAGGGGAGCGGGTTCCTGCAATTGCAGTGCTTCCGCCACCTGGCAACCGTAGGGGTCAGTAACAGTAAACTGATACATTCCGGCAGGCACAGCTGACAGCTCAGGTTCCTGGCTGCCATTGCTCCAAAGATATTGAAAAGGGCCATCTCCAACCACCATCAGGATAGCTCCGGCATCGGAGGCTCCAAAACAGGAGGCGACTGTAAGAATTGCCGATACGGAGAACGCAGGGCTGGGGCTTACCCCGGCAGAGGCAACTGTTACGCAGCCGTTAGCATCGGAAACAGTGAGGGCATAAACTCCCGCCTCCAGTTGCTCAATAGCGGCAGTAGACTGCCCGGTGCTCCAGGCGTACGCATAGGGCGTTGTTCCACCCGAAACCAATGCCGTTGCGGCGCCCGTGCCCGCTTCGCAGCTATCGATGCCTGTAGTTGTTTCTACGGCAAGGGCTGGAGGAGCATTAAGGGTAATGGGGGCAGTAACCAGAACCATCCCCGCCGCGTCCGTTATGGTGCAGGCGTATGTTCCGGCAGCCAGCCCCATGACGCTGCTTTCCCCGGCGCCGGTACTCCATAGGTAGGACAGGGGAGGAAGCCCGCCGCTTACCATCAGGCTGATCTGGCCGTTTGCGCTGTCGTGGCAACCCGGTTCGGTGGAGAAAGCTGTGTAAGACAGGGGCGGCGGAGTTGTTATGAAATTGTAGACGGCGTTTTGATCATCGTAACCGGGGATGGGGGCGCCGTTATTGTTGATCCATCCGCTCAACTGCACGGGGGCGTTTTCAAAAGTGTGATCCACAATATCGCCAGAGGACGGCAGATACAGTTTAAGGGTGAAGAAATCACCCGGCAACAGCCCTTCATCCACATCTGCGGTGTTGGGGTCGTCTCCATAGATGTTGAGGTTAGCGTAGGAAAGGCCATTGAACGAGATCAGCCCGCCGGCGCCGGCACAGTGCCCGTCCGGACCGAACGCGGCGATCCAGCTTCCTGCTTCCGCCGGCGCGCCGTCAGCTTCAATTTGCCCAATGAAAACGCCGGAAATAATAGAGGGGGTAAATGAAAATTCAACAGGCTGGGCCTTAAGAGCCACAGAGAGCGCGGGCAGGGATAACAAAAAATGGAAGATACGGGGGCGCATGACGGCATATTTTATGCCGCGTGAAGCGAAAACGAGGCTTCACGCGGCAGGTTGTTGGTTGGTTATCGGATCAGCAGGGCTCTGGACGAAGCGATCCTCCGGCCATTTTGGTATAGCGATACGAGATATATGCCGCCTTGAGCCTCTTCCGCTTTCCACTCCAGCTGATGCCAGCCCGGGAAGAGCCGGCTGCTGGTATAATCCCATACTTCCCGCCCGTAGGCATCCGTAATACGGGTCTGCATATAACCAGGTTCGGATATCTGGAAGCGGATGTTCAGCACATCCCGGAAAGGGGATGGATAAGTATGCAGCATTTTTTCTGCCGGGGCTTCAAAGGTGAGGTCCAGTTCCCGAACCCGAAGGCCACCCTGGAAGGCGACGTTCTCCCGGGCGATGAGCCCCTTCCATTCGAACAGCAGGCGGGCGCCTGCCGGAGGCCCTTCATCTGCCGGGGTCAGCGGGTTGTCTCCGTACAGAGGCGCCGGGAAAAAGGCGCCGTTTTTGGCCACCGGCAACGATGCCCATACTTTGCCTGTTTCGTCGACAACATTGATCCAATCCCCTTCAGAGGCATTGGCATGGCCCCAGATGAACTCATAGACAGGGTTGGGTATATGGCCGCCCTGCCTCGGTTCCAGGGTGGCCGCGCCCTGAAGTTTCATCCAGTAACCCTTACTGTTGCGAAGTTCCTGCAGGCTGTTGAGGAAGGGCAGCCCGTTCGGGTCATAAAACCGGTACTGCCCGTCGAAGCCGGTCACGTATTGCAGTTGGCCGCTGTTTATAAAACCAGACAGGTAGGCGCCGGGGGCTTGCGGCGTTTGGGGTAAATAGGCAATGAGGTTCCAGCCCTCATCCATTGGCTTAAAATAATCCGGGCCGATCAGTTGTCCGGGTATGCGCAAGGTATCGGTTTCGATCACCCGGATCCAGTAACCGAAGCCGCGCTTCCAGTGAGTGAGCGTGTTGAAAACGGCCGGCAGGCCGGGGTCGTAGAAGTTCGCGGCGCCCTCGAAGCCGGTGACGTATTCCAGGTTGCCGGGCAGCAGGCCGGCCATAAGAGCCGCTACGCTGCTGTCGGCCGGCACGACATCGGTGGAAACCAGGTTCCAGCCGGGTTCCAGGGGGATGACATCTACGGTGGCGTCTTCGAAGTTATAAATATCACCAGGATTGCTGTAAGCCGGCATGGGGGCGCCATTGGTGTTCATCCACTGTGTGAACAGTTGGGGCGCGCCGGTGTAGGGGTAGTCCAGCACCCTGTCTTCGGAAGCATCGTAGAGGTGAAGGGTAAAGGCCTCGCCGGCATTGATGCCTTCATCGACAGGAGTGTTGGCGTCATCGCCATAAATGGTGAGGTTAATATAGGCCAGGCCTTGATTGATGATCACTTCTCTGGCCCCTGCCAGGTTGCCGGCTTCGTCAAAGGCGGCCACCCAGTCGCCCGGGCTGGCGGGCTGCCCGCCAACCTGTACCTGCCCGATGAGGACGCCGGAGGCGATGGTCGGAATAGGCTCGCCCCAGGACGGCGTGCCGGTTCCGGGATCGTCGGCCCCTTCCTGAGTGACGGTGATGTTTTGGGTGATGCCACTGCCGGAGACAGCGACGGTTGCCGTCCGGGGAGCAGTGCCGGTATTTTCCAGGCAGTTGATGGTAAAGCTTCCATTCCCGCTGCCGCTGGCATTGGCCAGGGAGAGCCAGGATACGCTTTCGGTAGCCGACCAGCCTACATTGGCCGTGACGGCGATGTTTTCCGAGGCGGGAGCGGCAGGGAAGGATACCGATGTCGGCGTGATACCCAGGCTGGGGGCGGTACCCAATTGAGTAACGGTGATATTTTGTGTGACGCCCCCGCCGGAGACGGTGACGGTTGCCGTCCGGGGAGCAGTGCCGGTATTCTCCAGGCAGTTGATGGTAAATGATCCATTGCCGGCGCCGTCGGCGTTAGCCAGAGAGAGCCAGGAGGCGCTTTCGGTTGCTGACCAGCCAACATTGGCCGTGACGGTGGCGGTTTCCGACGAGGCAGCCGCGGAGAAGGATACCGAAAGGGGGGTGACTTCCAGGTAAGCATCGGCGCCTTGTTGGGTAACGCTGATGGTTCGGGTGAGGCCCCCGCCGGAGACGGTGACGGTTGCCGTCCGGGAACTGGCGCCGGTATTTTCCAGGCAGTTGACGGTAAAGAATCCATTACCGTTGCCGCCGGCGTTGGCCAGAGAGAGCCAGGATACATTTTCGGTTGCCGACCAGCCGACATTTGCCGTGATGCTGATGGCCTCTGACGAGGCGGCGGCCGGGAAAGTTACTGAGAGGGGCGATGCATTTAATACAGGAGGAGGAGCAGAAATATTGACGCTATAATCTTCCACATCCTGGTTACCCTGTGTGTCGCAGGCTTCCAGGTATCCATCTGCGCTCATACTGACGCGCATACGGGCCAGGCCGGTGGCGGCAGTAGCCGGAATGCTGATGCTGGTATTGATAGCCGACTGGCTGTTGCCGGTAGCGGAGGCTACCTGTTCGCCGCTGTCGCCGAAGTCGCCGTCGCCGTTAAAATCGATCCAGGCACGCCAGTAAACGGTAGTACTGGCCACATCGGTATCCGGATCGAGAGTGAGGCTATAACTCTGCCCCCTCTCAATATCCGCGGTTAAATTGGTAAAGTTAGTATAGCCGTTACCATCTCCGGAAGCATTGCTGAGGTTGGCAAGCGCGACCCTCTCGATCCATTGATCCCAGCTCAGTCCGTAGGAATAGCAATAAATATCGCCGCAACCTTCGGTTGCAGCGGTGATGATATTACTGTAATCGCTAAGGGAACCTCCACAATCTGCCCGGACCTGCAGCTCATAGACAGCGCATGGAGTAGCGTTTACCCATTGGGTAGTTGTAGCAGGCGACCAGCTGCCATCGTTCCAGTTGGTGCTGCCCTGCGCCCGTATCCGGGTTTGGTAGGCGTCGGCGCCTGGCACGGGGTCCCATTCCACTGCCACGTAGGCATAACCCGCATCAGATTGCCCGAAGCCGTCTGGCGGGTCGCAGGGTTGAGGCGCAGCACAGTCCAGAGAGAGGTGAAATGCCCCTGTTTCGCTCTCATATCCCGTAACGTAAATGTAATATTGCTGCCCTGGCACGGAACTGAAAGTGACGGAGGTCAACAGGCCGCTGACGTTGCAGTTATCGTCATCATCATCGCCGGCAACACAGGAGAGATTATTACAGGAGCCGGTAAATATGCCGATCTTCGTATCGAAACCGGAACCGGGGCTGCAGGTCGTAGCTGTTATGTTCTGCCCATTGCCGGTGAAGGAGTACCATACGCCCGGGCTGGTGCTGAGGGTAGTGCCGCAATCAGTAGGGGCCCCGGTAGTGGTGGCATTGGAGGTGCTCCCTGAAACAGACTGGCCGCAGCTGATGCTGACCGCATTGCTGCAGAGGTCGTTTACGACTCCCGGGCTGCTGGTTGTAAAAGTTTCCGTGTCGGACCAGTCGCTCCACAGTGAAGGGCCGCAGCGTACGGAGACGGAAAATTCGTAGGTGGCGCCGGGCAATAGCCCGGTAATATCGGTAAAATTGCTGGTGGTTCCGGGCAGGTTCACCCAGGTGGAGCTTCCCACCTGCATATAGGCCCAGTCGTAGGCTTCGACGCCAGTGATGGAGCAGGTCAGCCGGGCGGCGGTGCTGGTGATGTTGGTGGCGGCGATCTGCGAAAGAGTTGGCGCCGGGCAGTTGGCCCCGCCCACCTGGAAAGTATGGGTATAGGTTTGCCCCTGGAAGGTAACTTCAAAAGCCCATGCCCCCTGCGGGCCGCTGGCGGGGATAGCCCTGCTCCACCACCACCAGGAGGCGGCGTAATGGCTCACGCTGGTGGAGTGGGTCCAGGAATCAAAAATACTGCCATCCGGCCGCCGGATGCGGTACTGGGAAACCTGCCCTGCCCGTTGATCCTGATAGTAGGTGGCAAAGTAAACCACATCGCCCGGGTCGAACTGGTTGGATTCATTGATGGTGGCCGGCGCGGGGCAGTCATTGAACACCGGGGCGGCAAAATGCGTCATTAATTTGTTCACCCTGCTTTCATAGTAGGGTTTCTGGCTGTCCCACCAGGAATTGCTGTTCAGGGAATTGCAGGGGCCGGCATAAGGATCGATCAGGTTGTCGGAAGGGTCGTACACTTCGAAGTGAAGGTGAGGGCCCGTAGAGTTGCCCGAACTTCCAACGACGCCCAGATATTCCCCTTTGGCCACGAAAGCCCCGATATTTTTGGGAGTCAGGGAGCCATTTTTCATGTGCCCGTACCAGGTGACGGAGCCATCGCTGTGCTGCAGGTAAACGGCATTCCACTGATCGGAGTTGAAAGAGCAATTGGTGTGCGGATTTCCATCGATCTTGCCGATGATAATGCCTGCGGCGGCGGCAATGATCTCCACGGCATTATTGTTAACCTTTGTCCAGGAGAACGGCCAGAGGAATATATCTACCCCTGCATGGTTGTAGCCGGCTACGTCATACGACCGCATTCCGCAGTTGTAATCTTCCACCCAGTTGTTGTGGCTATCGGAATTGGAAGGGTCGTGGTCGACAAAGTTGGAGATGCCATAATATCCGGGGTCATTGTAACCTGCGGCCTGGCGGAGCGGCCATCCGAAGGAAACGAAAGCCTGCCGGTTGGCAGGGGGCAGTTCTCTGCGTTCTCTGAGCCTGCTTATGTTACGGTGCAGATAGGCTTTTATCTCCTGCCGCTGTTCCGGACTGAGGCATTGGTTAGCTGGTTGGTAATACCCGCCGTTTTCCAGGTTGACGATCTGGCCCCGCAGTGAGGCTATAGCGCTGAAAAGAAGGAGGATAATAGCTGGAGTCCGCATATTAAAAGGTTTAGGTGTTATCTGCAACCAGAAGAACTGCCTTTTGCCGGGCCATTACTTTCCGGGTGGGAAATGGCGCCGGAAACAGAACAGGAGAATAACAGGCAGTTTGGCTTTGAACTTTGCGTAAAATACTTTTTCCCCGGCTATTATCCAAAAAAACTGCTTATTTCATAGATTTTTTTTGTAATCTGATGTTTTGCACCCTCTGTTTTACAGCATTTTGACTTTTATATCATTGGCAGGTTACATTTTTAATTCAACCGCTCCATCCCCATTGGCCTCATCCTGCATGTCGTTCAGAATCTCCTCCAGTTTCTGGCGGGCATTTTCATTGAATATTGCCATAGCGGTATCTTTTTATCTTTGATTTTGTATCCATCCAAACAGCTACAAAGTAAAGATCGGCCAGGCTGCCTGTCCGTGAGCCTTGTCACACAGCTCCGGCCGGTTTATGCCGCTGCCGGGCCTGTTCGTAAACCTTCACATAAGCTTCGGCGCTGCGCTCCCAGGAAAAGCGCTGGCGCATGGCATTCCGGATGAGGCCGGCCATGTGTTCCCTGCGGTCAAAATAGGTGCTCACGGCCCAGCCAATGGTGTTGTGAATGGCTCCGGGGCTGGCATCCCAGAACAGGAAACCGGTGCCGGCGCCGTCGTACTCATCGTACTGTTCGACCGAATCCACCAGTCCTCCGGTAGCATGTACTATGGGCAGGGCGCCATAACGGAGGGAGTACATCTGGTTGAGGCCGCAGGGTTCGAAGCGGGAAGGCATGATGAAAAAATCGGAGCCTGCTTCGATCCAGTGCGACAGCTCATTGTTGTAGCCGATGAAGCTGCCCACCCGGCCGGGATAAAGGGCCGGCAGCTGAATGAATTTCGATTCCAGGTCTTTATCGCCGGAACCCAGGATAATGAACTGCGCCAGCATTTCTTTGAGTACGGTGTGAATAGCGGGATAGAGCAGGTCCAGCCCTTTCTGGGCGGCGAAGCGGCTCACCACGCCAAAGAGTGGGATATTGGGGTTGATCTCCAGCCCCAGGTGTTGCTGCAGGGCGGCCTTGCAGGTGGCCTTGCCGCTAAGGTCGGCAGCAGAATAGCGGGCCGGTATGAGCGGGTCGGTTTCAGGGTTCCACTCCTCGTAGTCCACCCCGTTGAGGATGCCCAGGTAGGCCTCGCCTTTAGCCTTCAGCTGAGGGCCCAGGCCTTCGCCCATAGCGGCGGTGCGCGTCTCTTCGGCGTAGTTAGGGCTGACCGTAGTTATCATATCTGCAAAGTGGATGCCGCCCTTCAGGTAATTGATATGCCCCATATCCTCGAACTTGTCGGGCGTAAAATGGTTCCAGCCCAGGCCGGTATAGGGATAATGGTCGCGGCCGTACTTCCCCTGATGAGCGATATTGTGGATGGTCAGCACGCTGGCCGTTCTGCCCAGTACGCTGTTTTCCCGGAACCAGGTTTTCAGATAAGCGGCAGCCGTAGCGGTAGGCCAGTCGTGCAGGTGGACGATATCGGCCTCGATGCCGCGGTCGATCAGGAACTGCAGGGCTGCCCGGGTGAAGAAAGCAAAGCGCCTGGGGTTATCGGCATAATCCTGATGGCGGGCATTGTTGTAGATGCCTTCCCTGCCGAAGTAGCCATTGTGCTCAATGAAATACACCGGCACGCCTCCCGGGCCTGGCGCCCTGTCCACGGAACACCATTCCTCCACTCCGCCCATCCAGACGCCCATGGGGCGGTGGTAGGGTTTCAGGCCGAACTTCCGGGCATCGATCGAAGCGTATTTGGGGATGATGATATGTACATCGTGGCCCATGGCTTTCAAGGCTTTGGGCAGCGCGCCCACTACATCCGCCACGAAGAACGCGCCCTTGACGATGGTGTCTAAGA
>CAZAXA010000132.1:0-13542 GCA_964488965.1 uncultured Phaeodactylibacter sp.
AATGCACTAATACACAAATGCACTAATACACAAATGCACTAATACACAAATGCACCTAAATACCCCCCTACCGCGCCACCTTCAGGCTCAGGTCGAGGCTCACGGCCGAATGGGTCAGGGCGCCGACCGAGACGTAATCCACTCCCGTCAGGGCCACCTGGCGGACGGTGTGGATGTTGATGCCGCCGGAAGCTTCTGTTTCATAGCGCTTGTTCACCGTAAGCACCGCTTCTTTGAGCAGCGGAATCTCGAAGTTGTCGAGCATGAGCCGGGTGAAGCCGCCCACTTCCAGGGCCTCATGCAATTCCACCAGGTTGCGGACCTCGACGGTGACGCCCAGGTTGAGGCCCTGCTCCTGTTGGTAGGCGGCCACCCGTTCCAGGGCCTGCCGCAGGCCTCCGCAGGCGTCGATGTGGTTATCCTTGATCATGATCCAGTCATACAGGCCGAAGCGGTAGTTCTGGCACCCGCCCAGGCGCACGGCCCACTTTTCCAGGAAGCGTATGAGCGGCGTCGTTTTGCGGGTATCGAGGATTCTGACCGGCAGGTCCTCCACTTCAAATTTAAAGCGGTTGCTCAGGGTGGCGATGCCCGTCATGCGCTGCATGGTATTGAGCACCAGCCGTTCGGCCTGCAGCAATGCCCGGGTATTACATTCCACCTCAAAAGCCGCCTGCCCGGCGCTGACCGGCTCCCCGTCGCCGACAAAGACATCCACCCTGGCGCCGGGGTCCACCTTGCCGAAGATAAAACGGGCCACTTCCACGCCGGCCAGTACGCCGGGGTCTTTCACCAGCAGCCTGGCACGGCTGCGGGAACCGGCAGGAATACAGGCAAGGGAGGTGTGATCGCCTGCGCCCACATCCTCTTTTAAGGCATTTTCAACAAAAAAGTCGAGGTAGGTTTTTGTGCTTTGTTCGTCTGCAATCATCAGGCCGGTTTTTTTGGGTGCAAAAATAAGAATTTCGGCGATGTGGAGAATAGTGATGTGGTAATGTGGCGATATAGCGAGGGCTGAGGGCCGCTGCGCCACTACATCACCACATCACCCTCTCATCCCTAAAAGATCACCCCCAGCCGGATGACGAAAGCGCGGATCGAGCCCTTGGATTTTTCTGCGGCCATGGTGGCGCCATCTTCCAGGAAGACGGTGTCATCATCTTTGGAGACATCGGCGAAGCCGAACTGCAGGCCGGCCCCTCCGACCAGGGAGGTGCTCTCCGAGATGCTGTATTCGATGCCGCCGTTGAGCCCCCAGAAGAGGTTAAGCGGGTTGACATCCTCCTGGATATTGATATCCATGCAATCCGCTCCCCCGCTTCTTACCGTGATGTCGCCGTTGGCCTGGGTGCGGAAACCAAGGCCGAGGTGAGGCTCAAGAAAATAACGAAGATAACCGAATTCCCGGGTGCGCATTTTCAGGCCCAGGGGAATCTCTACATACTGAAGGTTGTACTTCAGTTTGGTCATCGTCTCGTTTTTCGTGGCCTGGCGGCAATTTTCCGACACTTCCGAATTCACCCAGAAGTCGCCGCGCCTTTCGTGCAACAAAGTCCCTCCGGTATTGAAGAAGAAGCCGATACCGCTGGTCACGGCGTAATTTTCCTGGAAGTAATATTCTCCCACCATACCCAGTTTAAGGCCCAGGTTGGTGCCGCTGTTGTTGATCTTGTTCGTATTGGTGGTCATCCAGCTGAAGGCCGGGCTGAGCTGGAAACCGAAGCGCACATCCTGCGCCTGAACGGCCATGCTGATGAAGGTTAAAAAGGCGGAGATTGCAACAATTTTTTTCATTATTCTTCAGTTTTTTGTGAACGATACCACAGCCCGAAAATCGCTATTTTTTTGGAAATAGCCCGCCTGTGGGCATACTTTTGCACCGGCGGGGGCATAATTCCTCCTTGCCCCCTCTTACGCAGGCCAAAACGCAAAAAGGGGACTATGCTATGATCCGTGAAAGAGCTTATCCGTTACTGGCAGCCACCGTGGTTCTGCTATCGGCGATACTTATACAAAGCTGCCGGCCCGACGGCCGGCGCGATGTGCCTGACGTCTCCGGCATAGAGGCAGATATCGCTATCCGGCGTTTCGAGCAGGGCCTGTTCGGGCTGGATACCAGCCGGATGGCCGCCGGGCTGGCCGGGCTGGGAGAAGCCTATCCCGAATTCAGCCCTTTATTTTTTGAGCAGGTGCTGGGCGTATCGCCCGAAGATACGGCCTTCGCCAGGGGTTTCATAACCCACCCGGCAATGCGCCGCCTTTACGATACCTGCCAGGTGTTGTACGGCAATATGGCCGATATCGAAACGGAGCTGGAAGAGGCCTTCCGCTTCTTCCGCCACTACTTTCCGGAGGAGGCCATGCCGACGGTAACTACTTTCATCTCGGAATACACCGTTGCCGCCTTTGTTTACGGAGAGAACGACCTGGCCATAGGGCTGGACCTCTTCCTGGGCGAGGCCTACCCCTACCGGCAGATCGGCCCCGGCAACCCGGCCTTCTCCGAATACCTTACCCGTACCTTCAACCGCAGCCACCTGGCGAGCAAGGCCATTCAGGCCCTGGCGGATGGGCTGGCCGGCCCGCCGCCCGGCAACCGCCTGCTCGACATGATGGTGCACAACGGCAAGAAGCTCTATACCCTGGACCTGCTGCTCCCCTACAGCCCGGATAGCGTCAAGCTGGAGATAACCCCCGGGCAGGTAGCATGGCTCCAGGATAACGAACTGGAAATGTGGGCTCACTTTCTCAAGGAAGACCTGCTCTATTCGGCTAACTGGCAGGATATCCGGAAGCTGGTGGAGTATAGCCCCCACTCCCCGGGCATGCCCCCGGAAGCCCCGGGCCGCACGGCCAACTGGCTGGGCTGGCAGATCGTCAAAGCCTACATGAAACGGCATCCTGAAACCAGCCTGCCCCAATTGTTCAGCCTGAACGACGCCCAGGCCTTCCTGGAAGCGTCGGGATACAAACCCGGAAGGTGACAAGCGGGCAGCAGGCCGGCCAAAGTTCAAAGAAAAACCCCGGGCTACTAGCAGAATTCCCGGAATAACGCCACCTTTGGCCCAATGCTTTCCGGCGGGGCAGCCTCCGGAGGGCTTTGTTAGAAACGTATGTCGGCAAATATGGAATTTATCGGCAAAAAGAAAAAAGGCCTGTTGGAAAGGCTGCGCGCCGGCAAGGGGCAGCCCGAATGGACGATCTGGGACGAACTGGACAAGCTGCGGATGCACATTATCCGCTCCCTGGGGGTCATAAGCCTGGCGGGGATCGTTTTTTTCTTTTTTCAGAAGTGGTTGTTCAAAGCGGTGATCTTCGCTCCTGCGGAACCGGGCTTCATCACCTACCGCTTGTCGTGCGCAGTGTCGGAATGGATAGGCGCCGAGGGCCTGGTTTGCCTGGAGCCGCCCGTTTTCAGCAGGCTGGCCATCGGTTTCGGCGAGGCCTTCATCATCAGCATCAAAGCCTCTTTCCTGACGGGCTTGCTGGCAACCTTCCCCTATGTGCTGCTGGAACTGGGAAATTTTGTGGCGCCGTTAATCCCTCAGGGCCAAAGGAAGTCTATCAGGAATGTAGTGGCCATGTGCTCCCTGTTGTTTTTTCTGGGCGTAGCCTTTGGTTATTACCTGCTGGCGCCGGTTTCGATCAGCTGGTTGATGGGCTTTACCATACCGGGAGTGGAAAATACGCCGACGTTGAGTTCATACCTCAACTATATGGTCGTTTTCACTTTGCCCATGGGGCTCATTTTCCAACTGCCGGTGATCTGTTATTTCCTGGCGCGGATCGGGCTGCTCAGCCCCGAGGATATGCGGGATTACCGGCGCCATGCGATCGTTGGGATCCTGCTGCTGGCAGGCATCATCACCCCGACGGTCGATGGCCTGACGCAGATCCTGGTGGCCCTGCCGCTCTATCTGCTTTTCGAAGCCAGCATTTCGGTAGTGGCCAGAGGGCGCCGGTTGTACGAAACGGAAGATCAGGAAGAAGCGGATGTGAAGGAGCCGGCTTAAAGTTTGAAACTCCCTTCTGAAAAGACTATATTTGTAACACAAAATCAATAGGATATGGAAAACATACTGTTGTTCAATTTCTTCGGGCCTGAGATGCTGGTGGTTCTTTTTGCTATCCTGCTGCTCTTCGGCGGCAAGAAAATTCCGGAACTGATGAGGGGTATCGGCAAAGGTATCCGCGAGTTCAACGCAGCCCGTTCCACCCTCGAAAGCGAGTTCAAAGAGGGAATGCGCGATGCAGAAAAGAAAGAACTTGAAGAAAAGCGCAATAAAGACGCCTGAGTTCCAGTGGCATCGGCTTTCAGTGAAAGGCCTGTACCGCGGCTGAAGCAGAAAAGCCGGCTGAGCACTTGCTCAGCCGGCTTTTCTGCTTCAGGCCTGTTTTTCAAACAGAAACGGGGAAAATACAGAGGGATAAAATTTGCTCATTTTCGGCTTCAGCACAAAAATCCCAACCCGCTCTTACTATTTCTTCCGGCTGAACAGCCCGCCCAGTATTTTCATCCCCATGTTGGCCACATCATCGACGATGCTGCCGTCGCCATCGGCATCCAGGAAGCTGGTTACCAGGTTCATGGTGGGGTTGTGCTGCTTCTGAGCGGATACGGTGCCCGAGAGCAGGGAAGCTATCCCGGCCACATCCAGGCCCTGTTGCCGCTTGGCTTTGCCCAGGGCGCCCATTACCAGGGGAGCGAGCATGGCCATCAGAGAACCCGTCTTGCCCGAATCCAGCCCACTGAGCTTGCTGATCATATCGATAGCGCCGGATTGCCTGTCGCCCAGTACATGCCGGAGAATGCCTGCGCCATTGAGCATGCTGGCGTTGCCGGCCTGCGCCTGGCCGGTGAGCATGCCCATCACGTCTTCCAGTATGCTGCCGTCGTGGTCGCGTTCCAAAGCGTTGTTCAGAGCCTGGGCTCCCTCTGTAGAAGAAGCATTTCTGGCCAATGCCCCCATCAGGGTGGTAACGATCCCGGAGGCGGCAGCGGCCGTTTTTTGCTTGTCTTCACCTCCCAGTTGCTGGCTAAGCTGGTCGATCATCCCCGAAGAAAGAGAACCCTGGAGGAGATCCATAAGATTTGCACTCATGTTATAATTTTTTGGTTTCGTTTAAAGATATTTACTTTGACGGCACAGGAGCGAAGAGACGTTCCCGCTTGCCATTCCTTGAGACCTCGCTTCTTTACAAAAGTAACAAGCTTTATACTTAAATCCCACCTTTGCCGAACTGATGGCCAATGAATGGCCGGATAAGGCGCGGGATAATCTTAAGGTCACGTCACACAATCCATCACCGCATTCTCCACCGGATACTGCTGGTACAGCTTCCGGATCTCTTCCGGCGACAGAGCGCGGCCGTAGACCCTCAGTTCATCAAGCACTCCTTTGAAGCGGCGGGCCCGTCCGGCCTGCACACAGGGGCTGTTGGAAAAGGAAAGTACGGCGCTATTGGATATATCCACCCCGCTGCAGCGGAAGCTCTGCCGGTGGAGTTCGCCATTGATATAGGAATAGGCCCGGACGCCTTCCCTGACAAGGGCGAAATGAATCCAACTGGTAGTATCCAGAGAAGGGGATAACCCGCCATAATACTTTTCCGGAGTTTCGAAGACAGAGGTGTTCACTTCCCGGCTGTTGAGGTCGAGCATCAGGTCGAACATGCTGAATTCATCACATTCTTCCCGTTTGGAAAGCAGGCTTTGCTGAAAGACCAGGTACTGCTCTGCCTTGAAGTAAAAGCTGATCGTAAAATCGGATGTATTGAAATAGCGGTTGACCTTTCCAGGAAACTCGATATAGCCCCGGCTGCCATCGAGCAGCAAGCCGTCGTCCTCGATGCCACACCAGCAGCCCACGTTGCCCAAAAGCACCCCGTCTGAACCGTTGCCGCTATCGTCGCGGGCATCGCACAGATTGAAGGAGTAATGTGCCACCAGGCCTTCTTCCAGGAGAACGTTTGTCTTTTCAGGAGAAAGGACAAAAGCCGCCAGGAAAACAGGGATAATAATAATGCCAGGGTATTTCATATTAATCTCGAATTGACTGAAGCATCCAAAGTTACACATTTTCTTTATGGCTCGCGCGGCTACCGGCCCTTTAACATCCCGAAAAACCGGAAGCTCTGCAAACCCTCTCAATTGCTGTAGGAAGGGCCGAACTCCGCCTCGATGAGGTAGAGCACGGAAATGCCGCCGAATAAATAATGGTCGTTGGCATCAGGGTTTCCGTTTTGGCTTATGCCGTCCAGATAATCCGATAAAGTGCCGCGGACGCTGAATTCTCCCGTCAGGATGATCGATTCGGTAATATCAAACCGCATACCCAGGGTCATGGGAAAGACGAGGAAAGCTGACTTGTAATCGGGTTCCGGGAAACGGGCTTTATCATTGGCGGGCACCCTTACTTCGGCATTGCCAAAGGCCAGCCCAAGGCCAAGGGCGACAAAGGGGGAAATCTGCCGCCGGTACACCCCTGCGTTATTGAAACGCGACTCTCCCAGAGGGTGCCATTCCGCCTGCAGGGCAATTTCCAGTATTCCGGTTTCCATTTCCCAGCGCCGGACCCCCGGGTACGGGTTCGGCAGGGGAATGTTCGCATCCGCGCCGGTAAGCTTGCTGAAGGTCACCGAGCCTTTCAGCCCTGCCTGGGGATTGAGCATATAGCGGTAATGGCCGCCAAAGGCCAGCCGGGTCTCATTAGCGGCCAGCGGGGATGGGGCAAGGTCGCCCATATAATTCGAAACGCCAATAAAGCCGCCGGCCTCTGACGAGCGCTGTGCATAAAGCCCCGCAGGCAGGATCAGCAGGGCGCCCAATAATAGTTTTAGTACTCTGTCCATTGTAGCTAGTTTAAGGGAATTATTTCAGTAACAAATTCTAAAAATACTGTTATGAATGTATTTTACCAAAAACGGAAGAGAAAGATACAAGCGGCCGGATACGGCCTTTCTGTTAATCGCTTGTATGCCTGAGGTTTACTGCAGGAGAAAAAAAGGGCGCTTCACAGGGAAGCGCCCATCCAGGTTTGCATTACGCAAATCTACAGCTTAACAAATCGATCTGTTAATAATTGTCCTTTATCGGGCCGCCATTGCAGGATATAATTCCCGGGGAGCAAAGCCGAGACATCGAGCTCCTGCCGGCTAAGGCCGGCAGCCACCGCCATGAGTTGCACCGGGCGGCCGTGAATATCGCAGATCAGTAAAGCGCCGGGGCCATCGGAAGGGGCGGACAGTTCAACCGTCAGTTGCCCGGCAACGAGGCTGGGGTAAATCCTGATGCCGCTGCCTTTTCCTTTGAAATCAACAGCGACGATGCCGTGATAGGTGGCCGCGCCGTCGAAGTCTACCTGCCGCAGGCGGTAATAATTGATGCCGGGCCGGGGCGTATCGTGCCAGAGGCTGTATGCCTGAGGCACGCTGCTCGTACCTGCTCCCTTAAGCCTGCCCACCTCCGTAAAGCGGCGGGCGTCGGTACTGTGTTCCACGGCCATAAAATCGTTATTCTCCTCCGTTTCGGTCTTCCAGCTCAGCAGCACGCGTTCCCCCACTATTTCTCCTTCAAAAGAGATCAAAGCGATGGGGAACAAAGACTGTGCAAAGTTGAGCTGCCCCCGGGTTGCCGGGGCCTCGGCGGCCCAGGGCTGGCTGGTATTCGGGCAGGCGATATCTCCCTGGCGCTGAATGGAATAGTTGACCGGCGTATTGGGATCCTCATTCTGCCCCTGCCAGTAAGCGGGCTGCCCTTCCGCCGGGCCGTCATTGGCCACTACGCCGTGAACGCGATGGGCGATAAAATCAGTAGTGACGCCCGTGACCATATTGACCAGGGCAATAGCGCTGGCGAAGAAAAGGCCGGGGTCGGGTATCCAGATGGCGCCGTATCCATACCCTTCGTCGTCAATAGCGCCGGATAGTTTAATGATGCGCTCCAGGTTGGATTGATTCGTGTAGATGGCCAGCACGTAATTTTCCAGCTTGACGCCGGCTTTTCCGGCAATCTCGATCCCCTTATCCACCTCTTCTCCCTGATTGGTGAAATGCAGTTCATTGACGTAGATGAAATCGCCTCCCAGGTTGACACAGCCCGCTTGTGGCTTTTCAACAGCCCCGGCGCCGGCGGCCCATATGCCATTCAGGAAAGTATAAATCTTAAAGTAGTAAGTTTTTGTATTGTCCAGGCCCGTAACCGTCATTTTCGTTGCGGTTCCCCGGTAAACCAGGGCCTCGCCTGCGGTGAAGTCCGCACTGCCGTGCGCCCCGGGGCTAAAGGCGGCATTAGTGGTATAAACAGAAGGGTCGGCATTGGCAGGCATGGACAAAATCTGCTGTTCGCTGGCCACCACCATGACCTCGTCATAGCAAAAGGGCGCCTCCCAGGCCAGGCTCACCTTCCCGTCGGAGGGGCTGCTCAGCAATTTGGCGACGTCGTTAGGCTCCGCGCAAAGAGCCGTAGCGCTGGCCACCGGCAGGTTGGCCTTCTGGTAGCAATGGCCGGGGGTATTATACCCCATAGCCGTGAGGTAATAAGTGGCGCCATCCTTAAGGCCCGTCATGGTAAAAGAAGTCCCGGGGCCGTCGTACACCACGTAAATCCCCGGCCCTGCTTCCGCACCCAGGCCGAAGGCCGGGTTGGCAGCATAAGTATTGCCTCCGCAGAGGGTACGGCCGACGGGGCTGCCCTCGCGGGCCAGGACGAGGGTGGCGTTGCCGCCCCCGGCAGTCCAGGATACGTCCATCTCACTGGCTGTAACATTGCTGACAGACAGGTTGGAAGGAGGCATGGCCGGCGGGTTGCAGGCGGGAGCTTCGGTTCCGGTTACCACTACATTGGACAGGTACCATTCGCCGGTATAGTTTTCCGATTGGTAGGCATACCAGCGAAAGCACAGTTCTTCTCCGTCACACACCTGAATATCCAGGTTGGGATACGAAACCTGCCGGAAGTTGGTGTTATCGGGGACATTTACATCATCCAGTACGCTGAAGGTCTCGAAACCGTCCAGCGACCACTTCAGCCGGTAGGCCAGAATGCCGTCCGCCGTCCTCATCTCCCTGAAGGAAAAGCTGCCGACATCCAGCGTATAGCCCGGTTTGGGGCGCAGGCAGATTTGGTAATAGTCGGCGGAACTGATATCCGGGAAAGGCTCCCAGGCATGGGCGGAAGAGCCGTTGGGGGTAAAGTTCAGGGTGGAGATGCCGTCTCCCCGCGTCAGTTTACCGGCATTGACATGGGTAGACTGGTAGGTAGCGACGGCGTTGCTGGTGAGATTCCAGGCGGCCAGGTTCTGCCCCCGTATAGTAATACTATAGCAGCACCCCACTGCCAGGAGCAGTACGATCGTAGTTTTCTTCATAGTATGGCAGTATGTTTGTTAGTACAAAGTTATGTTTGTTATCAGCGCACACCCGAAGGCGCTTGCCGTTTTCTCACTTTTTAGTCAGCTATGGATCAAAGGTAACGGCACGGGAGCCTGAATACTGTGGAACCGCATGATCCGTTGTGTGATCGGGCTCCGGTTTCAGTTATGCCATTATTCCGAAACTCAGCCCGGTTGCTTCGGGCCGGCCTTTCAAGGGGAGGGGGGTAAAGAGAATTAACCTTTCAGGAGTTAAAAATAAGCTTTTTCAGGGAAAGATGCACCCCCTGATGAGGTTGTAAGCTGAAATTCCGGCGAATTAGTTCCCCAATTCACAAATAAAAAACGGGCCGCCCATTTTTTATTACTTTTGTAAGGCATTTTTATAGCAGCGTTTAAACTGCATACGCACCAACGCTGTCTTAAGAATCAAGAATTAAAACAACGCTATGCCGCTGGATCAGATCGATGTGGGCCAATTGGAAGAGGGCCGGGAGCAGGGAGGTGGGAAAGAGATGTCTTTTCTCGAACACCTTGAAGAATTGCGCTGGCACATTATTCGTTCCCTGATGGCCATTGTAGGCCTGGGTATCCTGCTTTTCATTTTTCATAAATGGCTGTTCCGGGAGGTCATCTTCGGGCCGACGGAACCGGACTTTCTGTCTTATCGTTTTGTTTGCAGCCTTTCCGAATTCCTGGGCATGGGGGATAACCTCTGCTTCACGCCGCCGGAATTCCCGAAGATCGCCACCGGTTTTGGCGAGGCTTTCATCATCAGCATCAAAGTGTCTTTCGTGATGGGCTTTATTGCCGCCTTCCCCTATGTGTTATGGGAATTCTGGAAATTCATCAAACCGGGCCTGTATCCTAAGGAACAACAAGCTGCACGGGGGATGGTAGGCATTTGTTCCAGCCTTTTCCTGACAGGCGTGCTGTTTGGCTATTATATCATATCGCCTTTCGCCATCAATTTTCTGGCGGGCTATGATGTGCCGGGCGTGGAGAATACCCCGACCGTTTCTTCCTTCATCAACTACATGATCATGTTCACCGCGCCGGCGGGCCTGATCTTTGAACTGCCCATTATCGTGTACTTCCTTTCGAAAGTAGGCCTGGTCACCCCGGAAGGGATGCGCCACTACCGGCGCCATTCCATCATCGGCATACTGATAGTCGCCGCGATGATCACTCCGCCGGATGTGGTGACGCAGTTCCTCATCGGCATACCGCTCTATGTACTGTACGAGGCCAGCATCCTGGTATCGGCAAAGGTGAACAAAGAGAATGAGGAAGCGCTGAGGTAGTTTTAAGCCATAACCAAAGAATACATGCACAGGGTATCGACCAACCTTACGCTCTTTTACAAGTTTTTCATCCCGGTCTTCTGGATCGTATTCTTCGGCGCGGTGTCCGTTGCAGTAATGGCCTACCCCTTCGGGTATGTCGGCAATATCCCCGCCCGCCTTTTCCGCATTTGCGTTCTGTTCCTTTACGCTTCCGGCGTGCTGGCGCTGGCTTTCACCCTGATGCGCCTGAAACGGGTGGAAACCGACGAGCACTTCTTTTACGTAACCAACTATTTCAAAACGGCACGTTACCCCTTCCACAGCATCGAACAGGTGAAAGAGAGCAAATTCCTCTTTTTCCGGACAGCCGCCATCACCTTTAAAGAAAAGGGCGTTTTCGGCAAAACGGCCGTCTTCGTGCCCAGCCAGTACCGCCTGCGGGAATTCTGGGAGAATAACCCGGAATTGAGGGAGCAGTTGAGAGTGGAGGGGTAGTTCGTTATTCGTTGATTGACAACCAATGCACGAATGCACCTAAACACCTAAACACGCCTCCCCCCTACTTCGCCCTCAGCCGCACCACCGGGCAGATCATCTCTTCCAGCGAGATGCCGCCGTGCTGGAAAGTGTTCTTGTAATAGTTGTGGTAATAATTGTAATTGTTCGGATAGAGGAAGAACTTATCCTCTTTGGCAAAGATGAAGGCCGAGCTCACATTGGGGCGCGGCAGCAGAGCATCTTTAGGGTCGCGGACTTCGAGCACATCGCGGCGTTCGTACTGCAGGTTCCTCCCCACCTTATAGCGCAGGTTGGTGGTCGTTTCGCGGTCGCCTACTACTTTGGAAGGCGTATTGACGCGGATGGTGCCGTGGTCAGTGGTGACAAAAAGCTGAATGTCCCGCCCTGCGGCCCGTTGCAGCGCCTGCCAGAGCGGGGAGTTCTCAAACCAGGAGCGGGTCAGGGAGCGGTAGGCCTTCTCATCGCCGGCCAGTTCTTTAAGGACTTCCATCTCGGTGCGGGCGTGCGACAGCATGTCGATGAAATTGTACACGATGATGGTCAGGTCGTTCTGCAGGTAGTTCAGGATATTGTCCTGCACCTGTTTGGCGTGGTTGACATTGGTGACCTTCACATAATCGTGGCGGATGGGCTTGCGGAAAGTGCGGCCGATATTCTCTGCCAGCAGTTCCTGTTCGTAGAGGTTCTTACCCCCCTCGTCGTTATCGTTCCTCCACCACTGGGGGTAGTATTTCTCGATCTCTGACGGCATCATGCCGGCGAAGATGGCGTTGCGGCTGTACTGCGTGGAAGAAGGCAGGATGCTGTAGAAGAAATCCTCCTCCTCCACCCGGTAGAATTCCGTGATGATGGGTTCGATCATTTTCCACTGATCGTAGCGCAGGTTGTCGAGCAGTACCACCAGCGTGGGCGCCGAGTCATCCAGTTCCGGGAAGATTTTGGAGCGCAGCAGGTTGTTCGACATGACCGGGCCGGAGCCATGCTGCACCCAGTTGAGGTAGTTCTTGGCGATGTATTTTGAGAATTCGGCATTGGCCTCGCTCTTTTGAGAGGAGAGGATATCGCTCATGCCCACCGAATTGGATTCGTCGATTTTGAGCTCCCATCCGATGATCTTGCGGTAAATGCCGGCCCATTCTTCATAATCCAGCCCGCTGTTGATCTGCATGAAAATCTGGCGGAACTCCTGCTGGTAATCGGAGGAGGTTTTCTCCCGCACCAGCCGTTTATTGTCGATGATCTTTTTGAGGGTCAGCAGGATCTGGTTGGGGTTGACCGGCTTGATGAGGTAATCCGTGATCTGGGAGCCGAGGGCTTCCTCCATGAGGTTCTCCGCCTCGTTCTTGGTGATCATCACTACCGGCATATGGGGCCGCTGGCCTTTGATCTTCGCCAGGGTCTCCAGGCCGGTGATACCGGGCATGCTTTCATCCAGGAAGACGACATCGATCTCTCCGTTCTGTTCACACTCCTCCAGGGCGTCATAGCCGTTGGTGACGGTAATGACATCGTACCCTTTCTTCTCCAGGAACATCAACTGAGGCTTCAGCAGGTCGATCTCATCATCTGCCCATAGAATGGTAATTTTATCCATGTGGTTTTTTTGTTAAGTATTGTTTGTTGCCTGTGGTAATAAGTAATGCGCTTTTCGGTTTTTTTATTGCCCGCCGTCATCCCGCTTCAATCGCGGAAGATATTGAATTCCCGGCAAGGGCCCTAAAAGTTAGCACACTAACATAAACCGATAAGCCCTCCCATCAGTTCTCCTTGCAGAGTAATGCTACAGCAGATGAAAAATAAAAAGATACTCAATGACCCGGTCTATGGCTTTGTCGGCATACCTCACGGCATCATTTATGAGCTGATCGAGCACCCCTATTTTCAGCGGCTGCGCCGCATCAAGCAGACCAGCCTGACCCACCTGGTCTATCCGGGGGCGCTGCACACGCGCTTTCACCACGCCATCGGGGCCTTGCACCTGATGCAGCAGGCCATCGAGGTGTTGCGTTCCAAAGAGGTGGAGGTCACGGAGGAGGAGGCCGAAGGGGCCTGTATCGCCATCCTGCTGCACGATATCGGCCACGGCCCTTTTTCCCATACGCTGGAGCACACGCTGTTCAGGGGCGTCACCCATGAAGAATTATCCCTGCTGTTTATGGAGCGCCTCAACGAGATTTTTGAAGGGCGTTTATCCCTGGCGATGGATATCTTTCGCGGCTTATACCCCAAGCCCTTCCTGCACCAGCTCATCTCCGGGCAGCTCGATATGGACCGCATGGACTACCTCAACCGCGACAGCTTCTTCACCGGCGTGCACGAAGGGGTGATCGGCTACGACCGCATCATTAAAATGCTCTCGGTGCGGG
>CAZAXA010000133.1:0-13485 GCA_964488965.1 uncultured Phaeodactylibacter sp.
AATCTACTTCTCCTTTCCGGCAGGATTTATCAAAGATCAGGACGTCCAGGATGTGCAGGGCAGGCGGAGTGGGGTTTCCTATGGCCTGCTCCGGCCTGAAGCTAACCAGGCCTTCGACCGAGCCAAAATAAAATGCGCCGTCGGAGGCCTTCAGCGCACTGAAGTCCATGAATTGATAGGAGGGCAGCCCATCCGATTTGCCATAATTGGTGAAGGCCTCTGTTTCTGGGCCGAAACTGCAAATGCCGTAATTGGTGCTCATCCACAATACTTTATCCTGGCCTTCCAGCAGAGTGTAAACTTTATTTCCGGGAAGGCCGTCCTGGGTTGTATAAAGCCTGAGCATGCCCGTTTCGGGTGCAAATTCGATCAAGCCATGGTCTCCGGTACCCAGCCAAAACTTGCCGGGTTCGCGTTCGAAGATCGTTCGGATGCCTATCCCTTCCAGATAATGCGTAAAACGGCCTGTTCTACGGTCAAAGAGGTATAGCCCTTCCATCCAGGTGCCCAGCCAGAGGCGGCCCTGAGCATCTTCATGAATGGCGTAAATGCTCTGATTGAATTTGTTGTGTTCTTGTCCGCCAATGAGGGGTAAAGTATACTGTTGACAACTTCCCGTACGCTTGTCAAATTGGTACAAACCATTGCCCCACGTGCCTAACCAGAAGTGGCCTTCGGCGTCTTCATGGATGACGTAAACCGAGGCGCTTTCCTTGTTGTCCTTTTCATCAACCCCAACAGGAAAGTGGGTGAATTGCCCGGTTTTGCGATCACAAAGGCTCAACCCCTTGTCATGGGCCAGCCATAACCCCTGGCTACCATCTTCGAAAAAACCTTTAATCCTGTTGCTTGCCGGCCCGCCGGAAGCCGGGGCCGAGTGCTGAAAATGCCTGCGTTCCCCCGTTTTGAGGTCCCATCGGTAGGCGCCTTCGTCCCAAACGGCCACCCAAATAACATCGGGTTCAGAAGGGGCTTCGAATACTGCAGAAATTACCTTCTGAGGGAAGTGAACCTTGAATTTCTTTTTCCAGGGGTCGATCTTGAACAATCCGCCCACTACATTTCCAAGCCAGAAGCGGCCTTGCGAATCTTCCAGAAAGGCCCGGAAGAGGTTGTTGATCAGACCGTCAGGATTACCTGGTTCATAGTCGAACAAGAGCGGGGCGCCTTCTGAGGGGTCAAACCGATAAAGGCCGCCATTGTAATTGCCGACCCAGATACCACCTCCTTCGTCTTCATGGAGAACCCTGATATGAGAGCAGGAAGTCCAGGGGCCCGGCCTTCCAGGTTTAGCATATATCGCCGGGGAACCTGGGCCGCCAGGCATCATCCGGATGAACCGGCCCTTTTCGGGGTCGTACCGGTGCAACCCACTGCCGCACGACCCCACCCAAATCCTTCCTTCGCTATCCTGCAGAAGAGCGCTGACCCGATCGTCCAGCAAACTGTACTCATCCTCCGGATCATGCAAATACCGTATGGCTTTCCCGGTTTCCGGGTTAAAACGGATCAGGCCTCCGCCGGTGGCAGCGCTTACAGAGGTTTCTCCGGTGCCAGCCCATATCCATCCCTCCTGATCACACAGCAGCACCTGCACTGGATCGCCGGATAGATTCACTGGATCTTCAGGCCGGTACAGGAATCGCTCAAAGCGGTCGCCAGCCCTGTCATAACGATAAAGGCCGCCGTAGTGATCAGCGACCCACAGCCGGTTGTTGCGGTCTTCCGTAATCCAGTTCACGCTTCCGCCAGGCACTGTGTTGGGAGCGGCATCAGCAGCATTGTATTGTTTGAAACAGTCACAAGCAGGAAGGTAGCGGTTAATGCCTGCGCGAGTGCCTACCCAAAGTGTCCCCTGATGGTCTATATAGGCAAAACCGGGGCGGCTGTGATTGAGCGTGGTGGAATCCCCGGGGATGGCCATATAATTTTTGAAGGTATATCCATCATAGCGGGCAATGCCGGTATTCGTCGCCAACCAAAGAAAGCCCTGGTGGTCCTCAGCAATGCTATTAATGCTTTTACTTCCCAGATAATCCGCGACAGGCACACGTTCCAACTGCCAGTTGGCCGGATCCGGAAAAGCGGTTTGCGCAGGGGCCGATAAGGGGGTAACTATTGCCAGGAAAGCTATCAACAGAAACCGTATATAAAACGATGACATCCAATGGGTGTGGTACATTCTCTTTGAGCCTTGCTTTTTGTAAAAATAGTACTTTTTAAAAAAGCATCTCCAAAGCCAAAGAACATTAAATGGTAGCCGTTGGCATGTGACGGATAGCGCGGGCTCCAGGCGGTGGGAATAACCGATAGCATGTATCAGGCGTGGAGAAGCAAGGCCGGCTAACACCCTCCTCCCTTCAGCAGGAAGGATTTCCCGTCGCCGGACCTTTCCACTTCCATGCCGAAGATCAGCTGAAAGGCGCCGAAGACTTCATCGAGGCTGAAGTCTTCGAATTGCATGGTAATGCCGCAGTCGGCAGCCCGGTTATCTGCCAGCTTCAATTTTACCTGGAAATGGCGTTCCAGGGCAGGGAGGGCCTCCCGGAGAGGGATATCGCGAAATTCCAGGCGGCGGGTCCGCCAGGAGTGGGCGTTCAGGCCAGGGGCCGGCTGTACAGACAGGCTCCGGCCGGGGCGGCAGATACCCCGCTGGCCGGCGCTCAGCTCCCGGGGGGTACTATTTTCTGCCTCATAAAGGCGCACTTTACCCTCCTCTACTTCTACTTCGGTAAACCCCTCGCCGGGATAGGCCCTCAGGTTGAAAGCAGTGCCTACGACCTCCACCACTGCATTTCCGGCAGTAATGAGGAAAGGGCGGCCGGGCCTGGGTTGTACTTTGAAATAAGCTTCGCCGGTAAGTTCAACCCGGCGTTGGGAAGCATTCCGGAAATCAGCGGCCACCGCCAGGAAAGAGTTTTCATTCAACAGCACGGAGGAACCATCAGGCAGGGCCACTTCCCTGACGCCCTCGGCGCCGGCAGTATAAAGGACGGCGTTCTCCTCCGGAGAGGCATTTCCGGGCTGTGCCCACCACCAGCCGGCCAGGGCGACGAGGGCCGCTGCCGCCGCCGCTGAGAGCAGGCGCCAGGGGCGCCGCGAAGCCGCCAGGGGGCGCCTTTGCCCGGCCCCGTTCCCCCTTTCAGGAGATGCCGCCATGCGGGCGCGCAGGCGGTCAAGGCCGGCATCGACATCAGGCTCGTAATGCTCTTTGTAACGAAGACTAAGGTTCCACGCTTTCTCTATACCTTCCGCCAGGCCATCGGGTTTTTCCCGCTGCAGCCAGTCGCTGAGCTCCTTTTGTTCCTGTTGGCCGATCTCGCCCTTAAGTTTTTTGTGTAAGAGCAGTATAAATTTTGTAACCTCCATTTCCTATTTTCTTCCTGCTTTGAAGACACGGTTATACGTCAGCGCCCCTACGGGGCATTGCCTTTTCTGGCAGTAATTTTAGTTTTGTCGCCTGGCTTTCATATCAGCAGCAGCAGGCTCAGGAAAGGGCCCAATGCTTCGCGCAACAACTTCAGGGCTTTGGAAATCTGGTTCTCCACCGTTTTAACGGAAATATCCAGGGACTGGGCTATTTCGCTATACGACATATCCTCGAAGCGGCTCAGGACGAACACGATGCGGCAGCGCTCCGGCAGCTTGTCGATGGCGGCGTCGATGCGTTGCTGGAGTTCATCCGCTTCCATTTTCTGGCTGGCCTGCGCCTGCCCGCTTTCCGGAGGATAAGCCCTTTCATCCGTCAGTTGTATCTTCTGGCCGCGGATATAATTCAGCGCCCGGTTGATGGCGGCCCGGCGCAGGTAGGCTTTCAGGGAAGTATTCACCTGAAGCTGCCCCTTCCTGCGCCAGAGCTCGAAAAAAACCTCCTGCGAGAGGTCTTCGGCCAGGTTATTGTCGGGTATAATTTTGTAGACCACCTTGCATAGGTAGCTGTAGTAAGTCCGAAAGATCAGGGTGATGGCTTGTTCACTATCTGTTTCCAGGAGCTCCAGGAGCTCTTTGTCGGTGTAATTCTGCTGCAAGAGGATTATCTTTTTGGATAGCCACTATTATGGTGTTGGTTTATCTCCCCGTTCGGCTAAATTAACATTTCCTGCCTGAACATTCCAAATTTAAATAGCGCTCCTGTTGGCAATATCGAAATAACAGCCATAATCCTTTGAAAAAATAAGAATAAAAAAATACCTTAACGCCTCTTTTGGCGCTATCTTGTGGCGCATTTAACCCAAACCACAGGAAATTAAAGCCTTACAGGCCAATTAACCCTGTGTACCGGGGAAGGCATCCCGGGAAAGCCCGCCCCCCGGGGAATGAACAAGCTTAACAATTGACCATTATGAAAAGGCCTTTACTGTTACTTTTTGCCGGTTTGCTGACCCCTTTGCTGGTATTTGCCGAAGACTCTCCCAAAGGATGGGATCAAAGGATAAACGAAGCTGTACAACCCATCACCGATGCCGTTGCCGGCACGGTGTTTTATGCCGTACAATTAGGAGGTTCGGCCTCCACGGCCATGCCGCTGGTGATCATTATGCTGTTGACGGCAGCAACGATCTTCACCCTCTATTTTCGCTTTGTACAGTTCCGGCGTTTCAAGCTGGCCGTCGATACGGTCCGCGGCAAGTACTCCGACCCCAATGATGAAGGAGAAGTATCCCATTTCCAGGCCCTGACCGCCGCCCTTTCCGGCACGGTAGGCCTGGGCAATATTGCCGGCGTGGCCATCGCCATTTCGCTGGGCGGCCCGGGCGCCACTTTCTGGATGATACTGGCCGGCCTGCTGGGCATGGCCTCCAAATTTGCGGAGTGTACGCTCGGGGTGAAATACCGCGATGTGGGCCCCGATGGAACGGTCTACGGCGGGCCGATGTACTACCTGACCAAAGGCCTGAAGGAAAAAGGAATGACGGGGCTGGGTAGGTTCCTTGCCGTTTTCTTTGCCATCATGTGTATCGGCGGCTCCTTCGGCGGCGGCAATATGTTCCAGGCCAATCAGGCCGCCCAGCAGTTCAACGATATGATCGGCGCCTCCTCGGGTTCTGCCGGCCTGGTATTCGGCCTTTTTATGGCCTTTCTGGTAGCGATCGTCATCATCGGCGGTATCAAGAGGATCGGTTCTGTGACGGAAAAAGTGGTGCCCTTCATGTGCGGCCTCTATGTGCTGGCCGCGCTGGTCATCATCTTTGCTCACCCCAGCAAAATCCCTCACGCCTTTGTGCTCATATTTGAAGGCGCCTTCTCTCCTCAGGGCATAGCCGGCGGCATGGTCGGCGTGCTTGTACAGGGCTTCCGGCGGGCGGCCTTCTCCAACGAAGCCGGGGTCGGTTCCGCCGCTATCGCCCACTCCGCCGTGCGGACGGAATATCCCGCCAGCGAAGGTATCGTGGCGCTGCTGGAGCCCTTTATCGACACTGTCGTCGTTTGTACCATGACCGCTATGGTCATTGTCATCACCGGTTATTACGTCAACCCGGAAGGTACCATGAGCGGCGTAGACCTGACCTCGGAAGCCTTCGGCTCGGTCATACCCTGGTTTCCCTACGTGCTGACCCTGGCCGTGATCCTCTTTGCTTTTTCCACTATGCTGTCCTGGTCCTACTACGGCCTGCAAAGCTGGATGTACCTCTTCGGCAGAAGTAAAGTGGCGGATTATACCTATAAGGTGCTGTTCTGTATCTTCATCATCCTGGGCTCAGCGGCGAGCCTGACCGCCGTGACGGACTTTTCCGACGCCATGATCTTCGCCATGGCCATTCCCAACCTGACCGGCCTGCTGCTCCTGCTGCCCAGGGTGAAGGAAGAGGTGAATAAATATGTGCGAAAGATCGAAACGCAAGGGAAAGAGATGCAGGCGGCGAAGTGAGGGCGTGAGATTTAGGCTTTTTGATTTGTAGCCGGCGCGCCCAGGATAGCCCCAGACCTCAAACCCCCTTCCGGTCCGGCTCCACCCATTGCCCTCTGGCCCGTGCCGAAAAGAGCAGTTCCCGTGAATAGTACTGCAGAGGCAGGCCTTTGTCGGCAAAAGGGCTGGCAAGCAGGGCCTGCCTGACGGCTTCGTAGGGCTGGCCGGCGCCCCATTCTTCCACAAAGCGCCGGAGGATGCGCATCCAGAACAAGGTCAGGGTCTCGTGGTAGCCGCCATCGGCCGTATTTTCTCCTCCGGAAGCCAGGTTGTAGGTTATAATACCCGGGCGGATTTTACACAGAGCCACATCCAGGCCATACTCCATGAGGTACCAAAGCCCTACGGAGAGGTGCGCCTCATGAGTCCATGCCGTAGGCGGCAACGTCCCCCCCTCAAAGCCCGCCACCAGTTGCCGGATGCCCGGCGCCTCTTTAAGGCCTTCGTACTCCTCCGGCAGGAGGGCAAAAGCAAGCACATCATCCACCTGCCCGTACTGGCAGAGCCGCCGGCGAAGGAAGCCCTCCCGCCGGAAGCCGAATTTCTGCATCAGCTGTATCGAAGGCCTGTTGGAAGGAATAACGAAGGCCTCTATACGCCGCAGTTTCATCTCTTCGAACCCCATCCGCAGCACTTGCTCCAGAGCTTCGCTCATCAGCCCTTTATTCTGGTACTGGCTGTCCCAGATCCCATAACCGACCTCGGCATAGTTGTGCCGCAACCACCAGCTGTGAAAACTGCAATCGCCGATCAGCCCTTTGGTCCTGGGGTCTATCAGCAGCCAGCTGCGAAAAGATAAGCGCGGGTTATCGATAAAGTTCACCCAATAGCGCTCTTTGACGGCCACATAGTCCTGCTCCGTGCCGCACCCCAGCATGTGGAAAACCTCCGGCCCGGTATGGTTATTGAATAAACGCCGCACCACCGGAGGGTTGAGCTCGCGAAGGATGAGGCGTGGCGTACGGATTTCGGAAAAGGTGATTGGCATGGCCAGTGTATTTTGCAGGGCAAAAGTAGGATATCCCCGGGAAAACCGTAATACCACAATGCCAGAACACCACAATACCTCCATTCACGCTTCCCGCTTCTGTGTTTCCGCCGTTTCACGTTTAACCACCCTGCCTCCCCGCCATCCGAGCCTCTGTTCCATCCAGGGGGCGCGAAAGCGGTACTGCAGATAGTGCCAGGACAAGGCGATCAGGACGCCGAGGATAGCCCCAATGTAAATATCTTTGAGGAAGTGCTGCACCAGATATATCCGGGAAATGCCCACCAGCAGCGCCGCCAGAAAAAGCAGCGGCCCGGTGAAACGCTTACGGGGCAGGCACAGGGCCAGGAACGCAAATAAGGCGAAGGCCGACATGGTATGGCCGGAGGGGAAACTGTTGGCGCCGCCGTTGAGCACCACGCCATCCACCACATTGACCTGATCAAAAAGGCCCAGCTTGCGCAGATAGAGGAAAGGGCGGTCATGCCGGAAAAACGCTTTGGCCAGGAAGCTCATCAGCCCGACGCTGAGGCCCAGCATCGGTATGGCTACGGCATGCCGGTAACGCACAAAGAGTAAAATGCCCAGTACCAGGAAGTACCCCAGTTCCTCTCCGGCCCGGGTAAAATAGCGGAAAAACAAGTCGCCGAAAAAGGTCCGGCGGTCGCTGAAAAAAAATATCTCGTCTCCCGTATCCATCTGAAGCAAAAGCAGCGCCCCGATGGCCAGGAACAGGCCGAAGGGCAGGAAGAACCACCGGTTCTCCTTCAAAAGGAGCGGAAGAGTAAACGCCCTTTTCATTGCTCCCGGCGTTTTGCGAGCTTATAAAAGAAAGAGACAAAGCGGTCGGGGTTGAGCAGCTTGCTGTCGTTCATGGCCTTGACCGTAAGGATAATGCCTATCGGGAAAAGCACGCCGCAGGGCACCCAGGCCGCCGCCGCCGCCGGCAGGATAAAACTTTCGGCGATCTTTCGGCAAAAGATGGTCAGCACGATGAACAGCATAAAGAAAATAATGGAGATCAGGATGGGATAGCCGAAGCCGCCCTTGCGCACAATGGCCCCCATGGGCGCGCCGATAAACAAAAAGATGAAACAAATGGCCGCCATACTGTACTTGGTATGCAGCTCGTAGATATGCTTGACCTTCGATTCCATCAGGTTGTCGAGAGAGCGCATGGCCGACTCGGAATGGGCGTGAATGCTGCGCACAACCGACTTGGCCTTGTTGCGCAGGCGCTGCTGGTTGTTCTTGCCGAACAGTTCGTAAAAATGCCCGTATGCCTGGAGCGTGGTGTCGATCTTCTGCTCAAGGGGAACGCCTTCAAATTGTTGCCGGCGAATGACGGAAGCCGGCTGAGGCGCTCCCTTCTGAGGGGGGTGGCCGGCGCCTGCCTTTTCCATAGCTTTCAGCCGGGCCATCTCCGGAGCAGCGCCGCCGCCATCGGCAGAAGGAGAAGGGCTGGCCGCCGCCGCCGTATCCTGTTGCCGGCCTTCTTCATCCTGCTGTTCTCCGGGCGGCGGGCCTTCGCCCTCCTCCCCCGGGTCGCCCAGGATGGTCGAATCTACCTCTATGAAGTAGAAAAAATTAGCCATTTGGTTCGACAGGCTTTTCTGGCGGCGCTCGATCTTATAACTCAGCGAATCGACGGCCTCCCGCAACTGGCCGCTGGTCAGCATGCTCCGGTTGGATTTGAAGAGCTCTTCATTGGTGCGGTTGAGCTGGAATTCTCCCAGGTCGAAAACCTTGTTCCAACTGCTGAAGTTGACGCGAACGAAAGGATAAGAACGGCCCGAGCCGGCGCCGGAAGGCTCCGTTTCCATATACTGATGCCCGTTCTGAAGGTTCATCACGAAGTAGGCGCCGTCTTCAGTAGCGTACATCTCTCCCCTTTCGGCCATGACCTGGCTGAGGCGCCCCCGGGAGGCATCGGTATGGTCGTAGATCAGGACGTTCTCGATGTGCCTGCCGTCCGTCGCTTTCTTCCTGATATGGATGGCATAGCCATCGAAATCGTCGTTGAAAATCCCTGCATCGAGCCGAAGGGCCGGCTTTTGCCGTTGTATATCGTACATGCGGGAGCCGAACTTGAGGTTGGCCACCGGAATGAGGTTGTTGGAGCAGAAAAAGGAAAAAGCCGTAGCTCCGGCAGCAAAGAACATCATCGGCCTCATGATGCGCCACAGGGATACCCCTGCCGATTTGAAACTGGACAGCTCGTAGCGCTCCGCCAGGTTGCCCAGCAACATGACCGATGAAATGAGCACCGCCAGCGGCAGGGCCATCGGGATGAGCGAGACGCATTTGTAGGCCAGCAGTTCCATGACCAGGAAAAACCCCAGCCCCTTGCCCGCAATATCGTCGATGTACAACCACAATACCTGCATCACCAACACGAACATAGCGATCATGAAAGTGACCAGGAAAGGCGGAATAAAACTGCTGACCATTAAACGATCCAACTGCTTCATATACATCTGATCTCAACGCCAAAGATAGGCTGAAATTATTATACACCTGAAGAAATGGCCAGGTTTAGCCGTTTGCCCACTTTCGAAGAAGGCTGCGCCCACAAACCAGGGCCAGCGAGGGTTTTCTCCCGCCGACGGAATTTTTTCATTTTTTTTTTAGCTTGCTGTAACTTTATTTTTTTCGGTTCGTCACCCCAGTGACACCCGATGAGAAAAAGCTCAACGTAAGAAATCACCTGAATTTCCGATTTCGATTCATGAACCTGGAAGAATTCAAAAAAGGCATACTGCCCATCAAGAACAAGCTTTACCGGATGGCGCTGCGCATCACCGCCAATCCGGCCGAAGCGGAAGACGTCGTACAGGAAGTCTTCATCAAAGTATGGGAGCAGCGCGATCAAATGGACGAAATCCAGAACATCGAGGCCTGGTGTATGCAGATGACGAAAAACCGGGCCATCGACAAAAGGCGCCTTCGCTACAACCAGGCGGAAAACCTGGAGAAAGCCTACGGCCTGAGCAGCGACGGCCCCAACCCCGGCCGGCAGGCGGAACTCCAGGACGCCGTCGGCCAGGTGAAGGAACTGATGGCCGGGCTGCCCGACAGCCAGAAAATGGCCATGCAACTGCGCGACATAGAAGGGATGAGCTACCAGGAGATTTGCGAAACCCTGGAGATGCCGCTCAACCAGGTGAAAACCAACATATTCAGGGCAAGGAAGAATATTCGTTCGAAATTAATGCAATTATGGGCAATCAATTGATGGAACAACTGCTGGATAAATACTTCGAAGGGGAAACTTCTCTGGATGAGGAAGCCCGCCTGCGGGATTACTTCCGCAGCGAAGAAGTGGAGGAATCCCTCAAGCCCTTCCAGCCCCTGTTCCGGCACCTGGCAGAGGAACAAGAATACCGCCTGGGCGCCGGTTTTGACCAGAGGCTGCTCCGGCAACTGGAAGCCATGCAGCCAGAGGCCAAAGTGCGCCGGCTGCCCGTGCGCCGCCGGGCCCTCCGCATCGCCGCCGCCATAATGCTGGCCCTCGGCATGGGATGGGCTTATTACACACTGAACCCGGCATTGCGATCCGAACCTCAGGTTGCCGCTATCGACTGGTCAAAATACGAGGTGCAGTCCACCGAAGAGGCCTTCCGCCTTACCAGCGCCGCCCTGCTGAAAGCCAGCAGCGAACTCAACCACGGGGCTTCCACCGCCGCTTATGAGATGGATAAACTGAAGAAAGTGGGGAAGTTTTTTAAGTAGTGTATCAGTGACGCAGGACAACCGGGGCTATGGCCCAGTCAATCATTCAATAAATCATTCATTCATTTCAAATCACTCGATTTAAAACCAAGATTATGAAACTCTTCAGATTCATTGCCATTGCCCTGCTGCTGGGCGTCGTTTCCACCGTTCAGGCACAGACTCCCACGGTCAGCGCCATCGATAAGTACTTCAAGCAGTATGTCGATGACGAGCGCTTCACGGTGGTGTATATCAGTTCCAAATTGCTGGACATGTTCGGCAAGCTGGACATCCAGAATATGGAGATGGATGATGCCGAGACCAAGGCCATCATCGACCTGGCCAAGGACCTGGAAGGCATCCGCATCCTGGTGGCGGAGGAAAATGCCGCCGGTTTCTACAAAGAGGCCAAGTCCAAAATCAACACCAAGGAATACGAAGTGCTGATGACCGTACGCGACAAGAACGAATCCAACGTCGACTTCCTGATCAGGGACGACGGCAACAAAATGATCAACGAATTGCTCTTGCTGGTCGGAGGCGACGAAGAATTCGTGCTGATGAGCTTCGTCGGCAAGATCGACCTGGATAAGGTTTCCAAACTCATCAATGAATTCGATGACGATAAGGGTGGATTGAAAGAATCCGAAAAACAGTAGGCCGCCCGTATTGTCCAAACCCAAATCCCCTTGTCATGAAAATCAGGATCATAACAGCAATTATCATTGCCTTTACTATAAGCCTTCCCTCCGGCCATGCACAGAAGACCACGGCGCAATTCTACCACACGCACAAACACAAGGAAGGTGTGACGAATTTCAAAATGCCCGGATGGGCAATATGGTTAGGCGGCGGCATCGCCCAGGGCTTTGCCCGGGATGAAACTACCCGGGCAAGCCTCCGCATGGCCCGCAAGGTCAAGAAGATACGCTTCCTGGCCACAGAGGGCGGCAGCCCCGTTTCCGCGGCCGAAGTGGACGCTTTCATCAACAACATCCGCACTGCCGGCTACGAAGACCTTATCTACGTGAAGCAGGATGGCGCCACTGTCAACATCATGGGGCGCGAAAAGAAGGAGAAACTCAAAAATGTGGTTATCCTGGTCAATGAGGAAGATGAATTCGTCTATATGGACCTCAAATCCCGCATGAATTACGATGACCTCACCGGCTTTGTCAATACCATCCTGAACGCCAAAGACAATGAGGGCGAACAGCCACGGGAAGATGGAGAAGGAGAAACGCCGCCCGCCGTGGCGGAGAAGGCGCCGCGGGCGTAGGCGGGTTGATTGGTTGATTTGGTTGATTGAGTTGATCCGGTATGGGCCCAATCAACCAAATCAACCACAAAAATTGTTATAATAGTAAAGTATGATTCTGGATTGCACCGCTCGGGCTTCGGCCGCGGGCGGTTTTTTGTTGCCCTTAGATGTAACAAGGGTACGAAGAAAATATTGGGGGCGAGGTTTTATTTGTCCCGAAGGGAGGCCTCAGCGGGGTGGAGGTTTTTGGTTTTTGGCTGAAACAGGGTTTTAAGGCATGCTAAGGATAACGAAACCGGCCTCCGGTAAATTGGGCCGGTCGATGGTTCGAAAATTTTAGAACTAAAAAAATCTGCTTATTTTCAACCTCAAAAAGCAGATTCATGCCCAAACCGGAAAAAAAGGCGTCCACCGTCAGCCTTCAGGCAAAAGTAGAGCAACTGGGCATTGCTTTCGAGCGCCTCGGCATATCTCCCATGAATGCCCGGGTGCTGGGCTTCCTGCTCATCGCCGAACCGCCTTATAAGGATTTCTACGAAATCCGGGAATTCCTGAGCGCCAGCAAGAGCTCCGTCAGCAATGCCCTCAACTACCTCATGAACGAAGGCGCCGCCGATTACATCACCTTCAGTGGCGACCGCCGCCGTTACTTCCGCATCAATACCGAAAACTGGCTGGAAAACCTCAAGGAGCAAACGCTGCAAATGGGCCGGATGCGCGCCATCCTGGAGGACGTCCTCAAAGAACGGGCCGAAAGCGAATACCTCGAATTCAACGAGGGCCTGCAGGAGATCGTTGAATTTCAGGAATTTATCACTAAGGGAATTGAACTGATGGTCCGGAAGTGGGAGGAGCGGAAGGATTGATCGGCGCGATTGGGAAAAGTATAAAAAAGCTGAATTGCAGCCACACATTTACACCTTCACACCTTCACACCTTTACACATAATTCCCTATGTTTAAGCAAAAAATGAGGCTACTACTTTCCTTCGCATTCCTGCTTACCATCTCATACTCGCCTGCCCAGGATCCTGTGCCGCCCGCCACGCCGGCAACCGCCCGGATCGCCAGTTACCAGCAGCGCAAAGCCCTCGCGGAGCGCTCCGTCGTCAATGCCATCGAGTTCCGGAATGTCGGCCCGGCCATCATGAGCGGGCGGGTGGCCGACCTGGACGTATGGGCTGAAGACCCCAGCCATTTTTACGTCGCCTACGCTTCCGGCGGGCTGTGGAAAACAGAGAACAACGGCACTTCTTTCGAGCCTTTGTTCGACAACGAAATGGTGATGACTATCGGCGATATTGCCGTCGACTGGCAGCGCAACGTCATCTGGGTGGGAACGGGCGAAGTGAACTCCAGCCGTTCTTCCTATGCAGGCGTGGGCATTTATAAAAGCACCGACGGCGGCAAAAGCTGGCGCCACCTGGGCCTGCCGGAAAGCCACCACATCGGCCGCATCCTCTTACATCCCGATAACCCGGATATCGCCTGGGTAGCCGCCCTCGGCCACCTGTATTCCCCCAATGAGGAACGGGGCATTTACAAGACCACCGACGGCGGGCAGAGCTGGCAGAAAATCCTGTATATCAACGAAAATACCGGCGGCATCGACCTG
>CAZAXA010000134.1:0-13365 GCA_964488965.1 uncultured Phaeodactylibacter sp.
GCGGCAACAGACGCTTTGCGCCGAGCGCCAGCGCAATCGGCAGCAAAATCACCACCAAGATAGACATTTTGATGATACCGTCCCTGCTCAACTTCGCCCTTGGGGGGATTTATGTCGTCTACTCTTTCTTCGCATCGGTCATCCTCCTGCCCCACCAGGGCATTGCCAAGATCGCCTCGCCCATCCTGGCCGATGCCTGGAAGCGCGAGGCTTTCGACGAGATCAAAACACTATACAGCCGCACGGCTCTCAACAACTTCGCCGCCGGCATGCTTATCTTCGTGGGCATCGCCATCAACCTCGGCAATATCGTCGCCATCCTCGGGCCGCAGTTCGAGGTGGGCAAATACGTGGCCATCTTCCTGGGCATCGGGCAGCTCTCCCACGCCGCCAACGGCTACAACGGCCTGCTGATCAACTACAGCCCCCATTTCCGCTACGACCTGCTGTTTAAGGCCGTCACTGCCGTGACGACCGTACTCACCAATTATATTTTCATCAGCGCCTTCGGCATCACCGGCGCCGCCGTCGCCACCGCCCTGACCATCATCCTGATCAATGTGTTCATCCAGGTTTTCCTCTACCGGCACTACCGGATGCACCCTTTCTCCCGCAATATGCTCTACGTCATCGGGGCAGGAATAGCCTGCCTGGCCATCGACCGGCTCATTCCGGTGATCCGGCAGCACTTCCTGGCCGACCTGTTCGTGCGCTCTTCCATCGCCACCATCCTCTACGCCGGGCTGATCATCGGGCTGCGCATCGCTCCGGATATGTCAGGCTTTTTCTGGGAGGTGTTGGGAAAGTTCAGGAGAAAAAAATGACGTGAAACTTAGCCGTACATCACATCTGAATTTATTTTTCTCCGGCCCCATAGTGTAGCTTTAACACTTTCTTAACAAAAAATAAAAACGGATTTGAAGAAATGAAATTCCATTTCGGGCAAACAATCCGACTTAAATTCTGTAAAAGAAGAAAAAATATTCTAAATTTATGGAAAAGGCGCCGGCCTGGAAAAAAAGTTTATTTTCGGCGGGCAGCGGCGCACCTTACATCTGTATTAAATTTCTATATTTGCAGCCGTGCTCCCATGAAGTATGTACAAAATGACTTAATGATCATGCAGCGGAAATTTACTCTCTTGGTGTTCTTGCTCTTTATTGGCCTCTCCACCTGTATCGCACAGTCTTCCTCTTTTGGTAGCGCCACGGCGTCCGGCGCCGCAGGCCTTGGCCTTCTGGAGCTTAACAACGACAACTGGGCATTCTATGCCGATGAGGAAAACCAGATTTACTACATCGATTTCGAAAACCTCAGCGTCAACCTCAATGATATTGTGGTCCGCCGCCAGGATGGGGAAATACTCATGCAGGATGATGTATTTGAACTTCCGGTCAATACCATCTACGAGATCGACTTCAGCCAGTACGGCGCCGGCAATTACGATATAGAACTCCGTTCCTTCACTGGCATTATCCGGAGGCCGGTTTCTATCCGGTAAGCATTTTATTCCCTGCGTTCTTTTTCCCACTCATTTACGGCGCGCCGTAGTGCCGGAAGTATCTCCTTTATGGGATAATCTTCCTCGGACATGACGTGTGCTTTGCCGTTTTTTTCTTCAACTACCAGCAGCTCTGTAGTACGGATGCTGCGGCCGGGGTCGATCAGCGAAGGTTGCTGGCTGGCTTGTACGTAAGCATCCTTGATGTTGCTGAAGGCAGCTTTCCCAAAAGGAGTTTCGATGGCGTCCTGATAGACCACCACCGGGCCGGTCTTGCGTATCTTCAGCCAGCTGAAAAAGGCCGTCCCGCTGCTGATGAGCGCCACGAAGAAGAGCAGCATGGCCGCCAGCAGGTTCTGGTTGCGTTGCCTGCCTTCCGCCTTTTTCTTCAACATAGCCCCCATCCCGGCCAGCGCCCCCAAAGCGATGCCCACAGCTGCCCAGGCGGTTTGAGCCGTAGGGCTGTTATCGGGAGCAAAAGTATAGAGCACTTCTTCCATGTCCTTACGGGTTAAGCAGTAAAAAAAAACTAACTTTGGCGCCAAAGCACAAGAGACAGTATGGAGGAAGGACGAGCCATCAGCTACTGGCTTTTTCAGGCCCATCCCCGCGTACTCCGCCTGCGTGACGCCCTGCGCGCGGGCGCCCTGTCTACTTTTGGGCTGAAGGCGCATAAAGATAAGGTGAAAAAGGGAGATAAGGCCATCATCTGGCTAACGGGAAAAGAGGGCGGCTGTTACGCGCTGGCCACTGTGGTGGGAGACCCGGTGGAGATGGCCGTTCCCGCCACCGAACTGCCTTTTTTCCGCGAACCGCCCCCTTTTGGCCTTAGGGCGCCCCTGGCTGTCGAATACAACCTGTGGAACCAACCCATCCCGGCGGCCCTGCTGCCTGACAGCCCCGCCTTTGAGGGCTTCCACGCCGGGCTGCCGGGGATGAACTACACAGCTACTGAAGCCCAGTACCGCGAACTGGAGAATGCGGTCCGGCAGCTCGACCTGGTGAATGAGCCTCAGGCCGATTACCATGTTGCGCCTGCCCCGGCCCATCCGCTCAACCTCATCCTCTATGGCCCGCCGGGTACTGGCAAGACCTACCTGACGGCCGACTACGCGCTGTCCATCATCGAAGGGCGGCCCCTGGAAGAGCTGGCTCTGGAGAACCGCCAGGAGCTGCGCCGCCGTTTTAATGAATACCTGCAGACGGGCAGGGTGGCCTTCGTCACATTTCACCAGTCTTTCTCTTATGAGGACTTCGTGGAAGGCATCAAGCCCTATACTTTTAACGACATGGTGCATTACCGCGTCGAAAACGGCATTTTCAAGATCATGTGCCGCGATGCGCAGCGTTGTGTGCTGGAGGCCGTCTACCGGCATCCTCCTGCCGATGAGCCGGTGCTGGAGTTCAACCAGGTTTACGGCGCCTTTCTCGATTACCTCAGGGAAGAAAAGGTCGATTCCTTTGAGAGTGAGCAGAAGAGCCGGATCATCCTGCATCGCATCCTGCCTTTTGGCGACTTGTCGGTCCGGCAACCCAAGTCCTTCGCCGTACAGGCTGTTTACAAGAAACATCTGCAGCAGATGTACCAGCAGTTCGAATCTGCTGAGCATATAGAATCTGCCGGCGGCGACCTGCGGCCCATCATCGGCGATGAGGATCCCATGCCCTACTGGAGCATCTTCCTGGAGTTGAAGAAGTTTGAGATGAATTACTTCCTGAACCGGGAAGAGGGCAATGGAAACGGAAGGAACAACGGCGCCGGCAATGGCAACGGCAATAAAAACAGGAACCTGCCGCTGGATGAATACGGCCTGCCTCTGGAACTTCCGCTGGTGCCGGATCACATTCTCGAAAAGTGCAATAAATATGTGTTGATCATTGATGAGATCAACCGGGGCAATATTCCCGCCATCTTCGGGGAACTCATCACCCTGCTGGAAGATGATAAGCGCGACGGCCGCCGCGAGGTGGCCACCGTCGTTCTTCCCTATTCCAAAGAACTCTTCGCAGTGCCGCCCAACCTCTACGTGGTCGGCACTATGAATACCACCGACCGTTCTGCCGAAGCCCTCGATATTGCCCTGCGCCGCCGCTTTGCCTTTCATTATGTCCCTTCCCGCCCGGAACTGATCTCCCGCCTGGCCGGCCCGCAGGCCTCCGGCGTCAACCTGGAACAGATGCTGCGCGCCATGAACAGCCGCCTGGAACTGCTCATCGGCGCAGATTATCACATCGGCCATGCCTATTTCCTCAATGTACATAGCCTGGATGAACTGAAAGCCGTCTTCGGAAACCACATCATCCCCCTGCTTCAGGAGTATTTCTTCAATGATTACGGTAAGATCGGGCTGGTGCTGGGGCGGGATTTCGTGCGGGAAAAACATGGCCCGCCCGGTACGGAAGCCTTCGCCGATTTTGACCACCCTTACGCCGGGGAGTTCTCGGAGAAACGGATTTACGAGCTGCTGCCGATGGAGGAGCTATCGGAAGCCGCCTTCATCAGGATTTATGACCGGGGGTATGAGATTTGACGGCTTCATAAGTGCAGCCCTGGCAGTGAAGTGTTTTCTTTATCAGCGATCTTTCCGGGAATAGAAAAATATTTTCATCTTAGCCTTACATCCAATTATCAGTCCTTAAACCAGACCACATGAACGGCGGCCAGATCATTGCCAAAGTACTCCAAAACCATGGCGTCCAGCACCTTTTTACTCTTTGCGGCGGCCATATATCTCCCATCTATGTCGAGGCGGAAAATGAGGGCATGCAGGTCATTGACGTGCGCGATGAAGCCTCGGCCATTTTCGCTGCCGACGCCATGGCGCGGCTCACCGGCATTCCCGGGGTGGCGGCAGTGACGGCGGGCCCCGGCGTGGCCAATGCCATTACCGCTTTGAAGAACGCCCAGATGGCACAGTCGCCCCTATTGCTTCTGGGAGGGGCGACGGCCACCCTCCTGCGCCGGCGGGGCGCTCTGCAGGACATCGACCAGATGGCGCTCGTCCGGCCTCATGTCAAATGGGCGGCACGGGCAGAACGCCAGAAGGAAATAGCTCCCGTTCTGAATAAGGCCATGCGCATCGCCCGCTCCGGCCTGCCCGGCCCGGTATTCGTCGAAGTGCCGGTCGACCTGCTCTACCCCCAGGAGACGGTGCGGGAATGGTATGGAAGGAAGAGCAAGGCCGGCGCTTCCCTGGCAGAAAAGGCCATACAGTGGTATATCAACCGCCATGTGAACGGCCTCTTCCGGGGCATGCAGGGTTATGCCGTTCCCGGCCCGGAAAGGCCGCAGGCTCCCGCTTTTACCCGGGCAGAGGTGAATGCGGTGGCGCGTGAACTGAAAAATGCACAGCGGCCGGTAATGCTCGTGAGCAGCGGCGCCATGATGGAGGCGGAAAATGCCCTGGCGCTCAGCGCGGCAGTGAAACGCCTGGGCATCCCGGTTTATCTCAGCGGCATGGCGCGCGGCCTTGCCGGCCATGTCAGCGAAGTACAATACCTGCACCAGCGCCGGAAGGCCCTGCGCGAAGCCGATTGCATCCTCCTGTGCGGGGCGCCCGTCGACTTCCGCCTCGATTATGGGCGCCACCTGGCCCGCAGGGCCCGGAAGATCGCCATCAGCCGCAGCCGTGAAGAACTGAAGAAGAACATCTCGCCCCATAGGGCCATCCTGGCCGGCCCCGGCGCCTTTCTCATCGCCCTGGCCGGAGAAGCCGGCAACTTTCCGGATTGGGCAGGCTGGAAAGAACAGCTCCGGCAGAGGGAAGAGGGCCGGGAGGAAGAAATCCGGCAGGCCTCTCTGGAGCCGGTGAATGGCATTAACCCGGTGGCTCTCTTCCTGAAAATGGAAGCCCTCATGCCGCACAATTCTGTGCTGGTTGCCGACGGCGGCGACTTTGCCGCGACGGCTGCCTACACGCTCCGCCCCCGGCGCCCCCTGGCCTGGCTCGACCCCGGCGTCTTCGGCACCCTCGGCGTGGGCGGGGGCTTTGCTATGGGCGCCGCCCTGCGCTACCCCGGCGATTATATCTGGATCATCTATGGCGACGGCAGCGCGGCCTACAGCCTGATGGAGATGGACACTTTTAAGAAGTACGGCATGAAAATCTGCGCCATCATCGGCAACAACGGCTCCTGGGAGCAGATTGCCCGCGACCAGGTGGCGATGCTGGGCAAAGATACGGCCACCACTCTTCCTCAGTCCGATTATCAGAAGGTGGGCGAAGCTTTCGGCGCCGCCGGCGAGCGGGTGGAAAGCCTGGAATCCTTTGAAGGAGCCCTGAAGCGGGCGACGGAGAGTATGGACAAGGGCGTGCCTTATGTGATCAATGCCATCATCGGCTCGACGGGCTTTCGGAAGGGGAGTATTTCGATGTGAGCATGTAATGAACCCTTCGCCATGCGCCACCTCTCCATCCGAAATATAACCCTGGGCGGCCTGCTTCTGCTGGCCCTGCTGGCCACTTTCCTGGTGCGGCAGCACCCCTTTTTCTGGGATACCATACAGTTGGGGTCCAGGCATGCCCATTGGTATTTCGAGAACGATTTCCGGAACCTGCTCCTTCCGGATGAGATCGACAGCGGGCACCCGCCGGCCTTCGGCATGTACCTGGCGCTGCTGTGGAAGGTATTTGGTAAAAGCCTGGCGGTGAGCCACTTTGCCATGCTGCCCTTCCTGATGGGTATTGTATTGTTACTCTTTCGCATCGGCGATTTTTTCGGAGGGAGGGAAAACAGCTGGATGCTGGCCCTGCTGGCCGTTGCCGACCCCGTACTGGCGGGGCAGGCTGTGCTCGTCAGCCCGGACGTCGTGCTGGCCTGCTTTTTCCTGCTGGGGCTTTACGGCATCCTCTGCCGGAAGCCAGGGGCCCAGGCCCTGGGCGGCATGGGGCTGGCGGCCATCAGCACCCGGGGCATGATGGTGGTGGTAGCGCTGTATTTTTTCGGCCTGATCCTCAATTGGAAAAAAAGCTGGCTGCTGCCGTTCCGCCAGGCGCTGCCTTATGTCCCCGGCGGCCTGCTGGCACTGGCCTTTCTGGGTTATCATTACCAGCAGAAGGGCTGGATCGGCTATCACGAGGCTATGCCCTGGGCGCCCGGCTTCGAACGGGCGGGTTTGGGGGGGCTGGTGAAAAATACCGCCATACTGGCCTGGCGCCTGCTCGACTTCGGCCGCCTCTTCGTATGGCTGCCGCTGGGCTGGCTGGCCTATCTGCAGTGGAAAGGCCGCCCTGTAAGCTGGAACGAAAAAATCCGGCAGGCTTTCTGGCTGCTGGCCATCTGCCTGCCCCTGCTCAGCATCACCTTTCTGGCCTACCGCGGCCTGCACGGGCACCGCTACCTGCTGCCTGCTTTTCTGGCGCTCACCCTGTTGTTATACACTCTGCTGGTGCATACGCCTTGTCCGGCGCGCATCCGCCGGGCGCTCTTTGCCGCCGCCTTCGCCGGCCTGCTGACGGGCAACCTGTGGGTGTATCCGGATACCGTTTCCCAGGGATGGGATTCTACCCTGGCGCACCTGCCTTACTACAGCCTGCGCCGGCAGGCGCTCGATTATCTCGAAGAGCAGAACATTCCCCTGGAGTCTGTCGGGACGGCCTTCCCCGAGATCGGCCCCCTGAAATTTAAAGAGCTCAGCGGGGAGGAGAGGGGGATGAGAGAAAAAGGCCTGGCAAGGGACACCATCATTTTCTATTCCAACGTGATGAACGACTTCAGCGATGCGGAACTCTGGCGCCTGCGTGAGGAATGGACGGTGCTGCGCTCCTGGAAGAAGGGAGGGGTGCGGGTTACGCTTTATCTGCGGCCGGAGTAGTTTTAATCCGCGCGAACTATATCTTTGCGACATGCGAAAACTCAGCCTTAAAGAACTCAACCGCCCCGGCCTGGAGGAATTCAAGGCCCTGGAAAAGGCCCCCATCACCTTAGTGCTCGACAACATCCGCTCGGCCCTCAACGTAGGCTCCGCCTTCCGCACAGCCGATGCTTTCGCCCTGGAAAAGATCGTCCTCTGCGGCATCACTGCCAGGCCGCCTCACCGCGAGATCCTGAAGACGGCCATTGGCGCCACAGAATCGGTAGAATGGGCCTATGAGAAGGACGTGGCGCGGGCCATCCGGCAACTGAAGGAGCAGGGCTGCCGGGTACTGGCCATTGAACAGGCTGACGAGCGTACCCTTCTGCAGGACATCCGGCCGGAGGGCGGGCAAAAATACGCTTTGGTGTTCGGCAACGAAGTCTCCGGCGTCAGTGAAGAGGCCATGGCGCTGGTGGACGGCTGCGTGGAGGTGCCCCAGTTCGGCACCAAGCATTCGCTGAATATCGCCGTTTGCCTGGGGATCGTCGTGTGGGAATTTTTCCGGCGGTGGAAGTATGGGTAGGGGCGGGGGAGGGGCGCTAGTTGTCCCGAAGGGATGCCTTTGGCATTTGTTGATTGTTGTCGGTTGTCCTGTCGGAGCTGCCCCTGAACGAACAACCGACAACAATCAACAGTTACCCGCCCATCACCTTCTCCACCGGCACTTCCACACTCGCAAACGTGCCCCGCCCCGGGCGGGCGTCGAGTTCGAAGCGGCCGCCCAGGGCTTTGGCCCGGTATTCGACATTACTCAGTCCGATGCCTTTGGTGTGGAGGGCGGCGGGGTCGAAACCGCGGCCGTCATCCTCCACGCTGGCCTGTATGCTGCCGTCGTAACGGGTCAACTGTACGCTGAGTTCGCGGGCGGCGGCGTGTTTGACGGCATTGGTGATCAGTTCCGATAATATGCGGTAGAGGTGGAGGCGCGCCCGCGGCGTCAGCTTTTCCAGGGGGGCGTTGTTGAAGAAGTGCGTTTTCAGTCCTGGCTGCAGAGATTGCATGCGCTGGAGCAGGTTCTCCACGGCGGCAGCCAGCCCCTGCAGCCCCAGAGAGGGCGGCATCAGGTCGTGGCTGATGGCCCGCATTTCCCGATGGGCATGGCTCAGGTCCCGTATTACCTGCTCCAGTTCACGGCTCTGGCTGCTATCGGCCTTTTCCTGCAGGACAGAAAGTTTCATCTTGATGGCCGCCAGTTGTACGCCCAGTGAATCGTGGAGATCCTGCCCCAGCCGCTGGCGTTCGGCCTCTATGCTCATCACCAGTTTGTTGAGGTTGTTCTCGCGGGAAACGGCCTGTTTCTGAGCATCTTCATACAAGCTGCGGAAGCGGTGGAAGGCGACGTAGAACAGCACCGGCACTTCGATCAGCGTGCCCGCCATCATCATCATCTGGGGGTAGAAGGTGAGCGGGACGCCCCAATTGTACAACCAGCGCGTGGAAGAGATGAGCGGGAACCAGCCGACATATTGCAGCAGGGCCAGGGCGATGCCCAGGCCGTGCAGGCCAAAGCCGAAGAGGAACCAGCCCGCCAGTATGCGCTGCCGTTTTACGATGGACATGATGAATACGCCCAGCGTAGAGATGAACCCCACCATAAATACCAGGTAGTGCAGCAGATGGAGCAGATGCGAAAAACGCAGAGGGGCGTAGGGCAGGCCGATGGCGAAAGGAATAAAAGCAGCCGCAATGCCCATCGAGATGATCATCATCCGGTTGAGGATGGGAAACAGGCGGGCAGCCCCGAAATACACCCGCACGAACTGCAGGCCGGCCAGGAGATAGAGGTTGGAGACCAGCAGGTTGGAAGCCTGGTGCAGGTGCGGCCTTTCCGGCCAGAGGTACCGGTAGCTCAGCCCCAGGTCGGAAAAGAGCAGCAGCGCCCCCAGGGCTACGTAGGCAAAATAGTACCACAGAGAATGGAAACGCGCCACCCAGTTGACCAGAAAAATGAGCAACAGGTAAACCAGCAGGATGAGAAAGAAAGCGGTGAGGATGGCGCTTTCGAGAAATTGCTGCTCCAGGCGGGCCTCGTGTTTCCACAGATACAGGTCGAATTGCAGCGGGCTTCGGCACGCCGGTATATGGAGCAGGCAAAGGACGCTGTCAGCCGGAGGAAGGATGACCGGAATCTGCCAGTTGCGGTGCGGGTAGAAGCGGTTCCCGAAAGGAAAGTCGGCGCCCAGCGTGTCGGCTTGCAGAATTCCATTTTCGGTAATGGCAAAGAACTGGAATTCCTCGATGTAGGGGTTGGCCATCTCGAAGATGAGGTTGGCCCCTTCCCTGGCCTGCAGGCTAAAGCGCAGCCAGAAACCCTTGTCCTGCAAACCGAAGAAGAAACCGGGCTTGGGGCGCCGCTGGAAAGCCCCTTCCGGCAGTGCCAGCACCTGCTCCAGCGTCAGCGTATCGGCGGCCGTTTCCAGGAACTGGACTTCATGGCCCAGCATGAGGAAGGAGTCTGTCACAACAGGAGTAGCCGGCAGAGGTTGCCATCCCGCCAGCCAGCTCGCCAGGCAGGCCAGTGTCCAATGCCATCTTTTCCCGTGGGCTATGATCGTCATTTTCCTTTTGGTTTAGGCTGTAATCCTTGTTGGAGGTTTTTCAGGGGTTTCTGGCTTTTGGGGGTTTCTGGTTTTTGGCCGGCCGGGAACAGATCGGGTTAGGGCGGCCAGCCCGTCCGGGCTGCGCGCATCCGGCTTATGGCCCCACCAGGTGGTTAATAACCACTTCATTTCAACGACGGCAGATAGCCGTTCGGCTGCCCGCCTCACCGCATTTTTGCGAAAAATACCGGATTACCGGGAGGCCGTCTACCGGAATTCCGGCAGAAGGGCAAGCCATTGGTTATCAATTGTAAGGGAAAAGGGTGAGTTGTTAAAATACCGCTTTCCCGTCTTGTGCGGTGGAGAAGGTTGAGCTACTTTTGTAGCATAAGGCGCCCACATTAAGCTGCAATTTTCACCCGGAACATATCCTTCCTATAGCTATCCATCTAAGGTTGGACAGAGAAGCAGGAATATAGATTCCTGCGCTTTTATAAGGAGGTAAAGCACGGGAATCTATATTCCCGTTTCTCGTAAAAACAAAACACTGTTGTCCAACCTTAGACGGGTAGCCCTTCCTGTTTGCCAGGCAAATGAATAGCATGCAGTAAGTTCAACTATTTACTGATCACCAAAATATTTTGCCATGAGAAACACCCTAACCATTCTGTTCTCCCTGTGTTGCTTATATATTCACGCCCAGAGCAACAGCATTCTCTACGTCGACGCCAATGCTGCCGGCGCCAATACCGGCGCCTCCTGGGCAGATGCATTCACCGATCTGCAGGACGCCATCGACGCCGCCATTCCCGGCGCCCAGGTTTGGGTAGCCGCCGGCGCCTACAGGCCTGCCAAAGACCCCAACGGCAACCCGGGGCCGGCCAACGCCCGCCTTAAAACGTTCTTTATCAGAAAAGATATCAGGCTGTTTGGAGGTTTTGCCGGCAATGAAACGGCCCTCAGCCAGCGCAACTGGGCGGACAACCCCACCATCCTCAGCGGCGACCTGGGCGCGCCCGGCGTCCATACCGACAATGCCTACCATGTGTTATGGTTCAACGGAGTGAGCCCCGGCGCTTCTGTGAACGGGTTTATCATAGAACATGGCTACGCCAACGGCAACGGCAGCAGCAATGAGGACGTGGGCGGCGGCCTGTACATCAATGGAGATAATTCCCTGGAAAGCAGCCCGGTGATCGCGAACTGCATTTTCAGAGATAATTACAGCAGCTACCCAAGTGGCGCCGCAGTGTATATAACGGCTCGTTGGAGTGGAACTGCCCGCCCGCTGTTCCTGCAATGCCAATTTGCCCAGAGCGGCCTTTTTTCGGGGAGCATGGCCCGGCATTATGTCCGTGCGAACGGAGTATGCGAGCCGGTTTACAGGCAATGCACCTTTTCCAGAAGCGGCGAACCTTCCGGCGAATATGAGATCACCAACCATGTGGAATTTGCTGCTCCTGCCGCCACTAAGGTGCACATGAGGGGCTTCAATGCCATTATCTGGAACAATAAAAGAGCCGTCACCACCACTACCGGCGGCCTTACCTCCGCCGAGCGCAGAGTGGACCTGGCCAATTGCCTGTCCGATACGATCGGGCCCCGGGTATTTACTTCCAGCTCCATACTTTATCAGGATCCGCTCTTTGCCGGCCTGGAAACGCTGGACTTTAAACTCTTGCCGGGCTCGCCGGCGATCGATGCCGGCGGCAACACCTATGTTGATACTCTGACCAGAGACCTGGGCGTGCAGGATCGGATAACAGGCAATGGTGTGGATATAGGCGCATTCGAGTTTCAGGAGCAATGCCTCAACGCCCCCGGTATTGCCATAACCACCGGCTTTGCCGGCTGCCAGGCTTATGCAACGGCCTCCGCCACGGGCGGGCTTGGGGCCTACGCCTACCTTTGGAGCAACGGGCAGAGCGGGCCTTCTGCCACCGGCCTGGCAACGGGCCAATATTTCGTTACCGTCACGGATGCTAATGGGTGCCATGCAACGGCCTCGGTGAATGTCGCCGCTCCAGCCCCCCCGCAGGTGGAAGTAGTATCTTCTGGCCCGGCGAGGTGCGCGGAAACTGCTGATGGCAGCGCCGCCGTAAGCGCCACCGGCGGGGCTCCTCCTTATGCCTACCTGTGGAGCGGCGGGCAGAGCGGGCCTTCCGCCACCGGCCTGGCGGCGGGGACGTACGGCGTTACCGCTACGGATGCTAATGGATGTGAAGCGGAGGCTACCGTTACCGTTTCCGCGCCTGAGAGCCTGGAGGCTCATGCAACTGCCATAAGCCCGGCCAGTTGCCCCGGCGCTGCCGACGGCGGCGCTGTGGCCAGCGCTATTGGCGGGGTTCCTCCTTATGCCTACCTTTGGAGCAATGGGCAGAGCGGGCCTTCCGCCACCGGCCTGCCCGTGGCAATATATACCGTAAGCGTAACTGACGCCAATGCCTGCCTGGCCACCGCTTCGGTAGAGATCAGCGCTCCTCCCGCTCTGCGGCTGGTTGTGCAAACTCAAAATTCGAATAGTTGCGATGGCATTGGCGGCCAGGCCGCCGCTGAGGCTGCCGGCGGGACCCCTCCCTACGCCTACCTGTGGAGCGACGGGCAGGCCGGGCCTTCCGCCACCGGCCTGGCGGCGGGCGAATATTTCGTTACCGTTACGGATGCTCATGGGTGTACGGCCGAAGGAGCAGCCGTCATCGTTGTGCCTTCTGTTCTGCAATTGGAGGCGCTCTCCGTTCTGTCTGCCGGTTGTAACGGAAATGGCGGGCAGGCCATTGTCCAGGCCTCCGGCGGCGTTCCACCTTACGATTATCAGTGGAGTAACGGGCAAACTGGCCCGCAGGTAATGGGCCTGGCCTCAGGAATCTACGCTGTCACCGCAACCGATGCCACCGGCTGCCAGGCGGCAAGCAACGTCAATGTGGAAGCAGTAGAACCCATGGCCACAGATGTGAAAAGCCTGCAACAGCCTACCTGCAGCAGCACGGCCGACGGGCAGATAGCAGTCGTCGTTTCCGGCGGGCGGCCCCCTTATTTTTATTCCTGGAACAACGGTCAGGAAGGGCCTGTCGCCGCCGGGCTGGCCGCCGGGCAGTTTTTTGTTACCGTTACCGATGACGCAGGCTGTTCGCTGGTAGATTCCTTCACTCTGCAGGCGCCCTATCAGTTCCTGATCGGCATAAATATGCTGCAGCCGGTGGAGTGTTATGGCGACAGCACTGCCGCCCTTAGAGCCGTTCCGGTGGGCGGGGCGGCGCCTTTTGATTTCCTGTGGAATACGGGGCAAACAACGGCAGAAATAGCGAACCTGCCCGCGGGCAATTATACGGTTACCATTACTGATGCTAATGGTTGTACAGTGAGCGGAGGGGCTCTGGCCAGCGGGCCATCGCCTTTGGAAGTAAGCCTGAACCCCGTTCTTTCCTCCTGTAGCGGCGATGGGCATGTTTTCGCTGAAGCGGCAGGAG
>CAZAXA010000135.1:0-13259 GCA_964488965.1 uncultured Phaeodactylibacter sp.
GAAAGATCTCGTCCTGCATAGGCAGGAACACCCCGGCGCTGTCCACCAGGTAGATAATGGGCAGGCGGTTTTCCATAGCGATCTCCTGCGCCCGCAGGTTTTTCTTGCCGGTAATGGGGAACCAGGCGCCGGCCTTAACGGTGGCGTCATTGGCCACGATGACGCACTGCCTGCCGCTGACGTAGCCGATCACTACGACCACCCCGCCGGCGGGGCAGCCGCCATGTTCCTTATACATCTCATAACCGGCAAAGGCGCCCACTTCCAGCAGCGGGCTGTCCTTATCGAGGAGGTATGCAATGCGTTCGCGGGCCGTCATTTTGCCCTGCTTATGCTGGTTTTGTATTCGCCGCTCTCCCCCGCCCTTGCCGATCTTCTCCAGCCGGTGGTTCATGCGGGAGAGGAGCAGCTTCATGTGGTCTTCGTTCTTGCTTTTTTCAATGTCGATTTTGGCCATATTCGGTTGGTGCGTTTTTGATGGGCCTCAAAAATACGAAAAGGCAGGTAGAAAGTGTACGTATGGCGTCGAAGCCTCCAGACTTTGATTTTATATTTTGGAGAACGAGGCAAGGCAAGGCTGGTTTTCTTTGAGCGGCAATTTTGGAAACAGAGGCACATCAATCCATCGGAAACGCATAGTAATACTCCCCGGCATAATTCTCATACACCCCTTCCAGCATCACCTTGCCGGAAGCGCTTTTAAGGCGGCTCACCAGATCCTCCACCGAACCCACCGGCCGGTTGTCCATTTTGGTGATGATGAAGCCGGGGTCCATATTGGTGCGTTCGATCAGGCTGCCCCGGTAGATGCTGATCACCTTGACGCCTTCGGTTTTGAGGCGGCGGCGTTCTTCGCGGGTGAGGTTGCGCAATTCGAAGCCCAGCCCGGTGAGGATGTCTTCGTTCTTATCGGTGACCAGGGCGGTGCTGTTGCTCTTGTTTTTGAGCAGCACTTTCGCCGTTTGCTTTTTGCCGTTGCGGATAAAATCTACCGACACGCTGTTGCCGGGGCGGTAGCGGCCGAGTTGTTCCTGCATCTCCGGCAGGGTTTTGGTCACTACGCCATTGATGCCGACGATCACGTCGCCTTTGCGCAGGCCGGCGTCGTCGGCCCCGCTGCCGGGAGTAACGCGGGTCACAAAGACGCCCTCCACCGCCTTGAGCCCCAGTTCGCGCGCCCGTTCGTTGGTAATCTCGTCAATGAAGACGCCGAGGATGCCCCGCTGCACCACTCCGTAGTCCTTGAGGTCGCGGATGACCTTGCGGGCCAGGTTGGCCGGCACGGCGAAAGAATAGCCCTCGTAGCGGCCCGAGCGGGTGATGATGGCCGTATTGATGCCGATCAGCTCGCCATTGGTGTTCACCAGGGCGCCCCCGCTGTTGCCGGGATTGACCGCCGCATCGGTCTGGATGAAAGACTCGATGCGGTCCTGCCCTTCCAGGATATCAATGCTACGCCCCTTGGCGCTGACGATACCCGCCGTAACGGTCGACTCCAGGTTGAAGGGGTTGCCCACGGCGATCACCCACTCTCCCACGCGCAGGGAGTCGGAATTGCCGAATTCCATAAACGGCAGGCCACTGGCCTTGATCTTGATCAGGGCCAGGTCGGTAGAAGGATCCGTGCCGATCAGCTCGGCAGTAAAATCGCGCTTGTCATTGAGCGTCACCCCGATCTCGTCGCTGTCTTCGATGACATGGTTATTGGTCACGATATATCCGTCAGGAGAAATGACAACGCCGGAACCGGAAGCAGAGCCCAGGCTGTTGCCGCCCCAGAAATCGAAGCCGCCGCCGCCCTGTACGGTCTTGATGTTGACCACCGCCGGGGTCACGGCCTCGGCAGCCGCGATGAAGTCGGTAGGCGAAGAAGATAGGAAACTGCGTTGTTTACTAACCTCCAGGGCGTCAAAATTGGTATAGCGCGCCGGTATCGTCTCCCGGATGTGTATTTCCCGGGGCTGTTCAAAGTACCGGTAAACCGAAACGGCCAGCAAAGCGCTGATAAGCGAACTTATGCCGATTACTGCATACTGCTTCATAAGTCGTTTTTCTGTGCGGTTGTTCATTACTGCCGGGATGTAAAAAACAGGAATCGCTCCGGGCAGGCTCTTACCAATAACGAAGGTTCAAGATAATAATTTTTTACGATGCAGAATAGCAAAGGATGCATTATGCCCGCAGATTAACGGCGGTATAACGGCCTGCGTCCCGTCTTGCCGAAAATCCTGCGCAGCCGGGCAACCTAATCAACCTTCTTGCCGACCCTGTACCGCAGGCCCGTATAGATATTCCTGCCAAAAACCGGCCCCCATACCAGGGAGCTGTCAAAATAGGGGCCAAAGGGGCCGCCGCCGGCAATGATGGGATCCGGCTGCATAAAGTTGAACAGGTTCTCGGCGCCGATATATACTTCGAGGCGTTCCTTCCATTTTTTGCTCACCTGGGCGTTGGCCAGCAGAAAGTCCGGCGATTGCCCCGGCCGCCGGAAGGCGGGCGGGTTGGCCGCCGTGGAGGGGATGCGCTTGGCGCCCTGCCAGTTCAGCGTAAAGTCGAATTTCCAGGCGTTGCCGGTTTCGTAGGCGGTATTGATGAAAGCGCGGTGGCGCGCCACCAGGGGCTTGGCCAGTTCGCCGTCTGCATAATCGATTCGCACATCGTTGAAGCGGTAGGCCAGGCGCCACTCCAAGCGGGGCAGCAGTTCCACGTCTACCTGCGCCTGCAGGCTGGTGGAACGGGACCGCCCGTCGAGGTTGTAAAAGTGCAGTTCGCGCGGGTTCTGGTCGTAATCCACCACAACCTGGTTCGTGAAGTCCGTGTAGTACCCGTCGAGGCTGAGTTCGGCATGGCGCCCGGCCAGCCAGAAGCCCTGGGTGAAGTTCAGGCCGTAGTTCCAGGCCACCTCCGCATCCAGGCCATAGGGTTTATCCGGGTCTTCAGAATGGACTACCAGGCCGCGGGCGGAGGCCAGGGCGCCGATGTTTTCGGCAAAGATGCTGGCGGTACGCTGCCCCCGCCCGGCAGAAGCGCGCAACACGGCCTCTTCGCTCAGGGCGTAACGCAGGTGGAGGCGGGGCGTCACAAAGAAACCGAAGAGGTTGTGGTAGTCGGCGCGCAGGCCGGCAACGGCGGTAAACTGCTCCGCCGGCTGATAGGTGTATTCGAAGAAAACGCCAGGCGCCGATTCATCACGGGTATAGGCGGCGGCGGCCAGGTTCTCGGCATAGCGGTCCCACTGGAAGCTGGCGCCCGTTTTGAACTGATGGCGGGTATCGCCGATGATGCCCTGGTAGATGAGGTTGGCGTAAGCCGATCCCTGCCCGGCATCGTAGTTGCGCAGGCCGAAGTAGGCTTTCTGATCATGGTAGAGGCCCGACAGTTGCAGCCCCACGCTGGAGCGGGGCCTTTCCGGAAACACCCTGCCCATTTTGAACCATCCTTCCAGGCGGCGGGTGGTAAGGCGGGCGCCCCAGTGATGGCTGTGCTCGCCGGGCGCCTCCGGGTCGAAGCCGTGCTGCCCGCTGACGTCGTCGATGTAGGCGCCCTTGACGCCAAACTGGGCTTCCAGGCCATTGCCGCCCTGATAATTCCAGCGGTTCAGCGCGATGTACTGCTCGCCGCGGGGCATATCCATAAACCCATCGTCATTGCGGTCGATCTCCCTGCCCATTTTCTGGTTCCTGGCGTGCAGCAGCAGGCCGGACGACCAGTTTTCGCCAAGCCGGCGGCTGATGTTGGCGTTGCCTTCCAGCCGGCCCATCTGGTTGGCGTACAGGTTGAGGTACAATTGCTCGCTGCTCTCCGGCTTGCGCAACTCTACATTGATCTGCCCGGCAATGCTTTCAAAACCATTGACCACAGACCCCATGCCTTTATTGAGCTGCATGCCCTCCACCCAGGGCCCCGCCGTATAGGTGAGGCCATAGATGGCCGACAGGCCGCGGACATCGGGAATGTTCTCCCGGGTAATCTGCACATAGGGGCCGGCCAGCCCCAGCATCTCGATCTGCCGGGCGCCGGTCACCGCATCGGTAAAGGAAATATCGACCGAAGGGGTCGTCTCAAAGCTCTCGGAGAGGTTGCAGCAGGCCGCCTTCATCAATTCCCGCTCCCCGACATTCTGTACTTTGATGGGGGCCAGAAATGAAGTTTCCGTCGCCCGGCGCCGGTAGGTAACTTCCACGGTATTCAACAGGGCGCCGCTGCGCAGGACGATCTCCAGGTCGAAGTTCTCCCTCACCTGAATGGTATCGGAGCCGAAGCCGATGAAGCTGATCACCACTTTTTCGGACTGGGCGACCAGCGGCAGCTCGAAACGGCCTTCCTCATCAGTGGAAGTGCCTTCACCGGTACCCAGCCAGCTGATGTTGGCGCCGGGCAGAGGCGTGCCTTTTCCCTTGCCCTCCGCTTCGTAAACGACCCCCCCAAGATACGCCCGGACGCCTCCGCCCTCCGCCCGGTGAGCATTGCGAACCAACTCGCTGCGGTATTTGCAGCAGGCATGAAGAGCGGCGTAGGCCTCATCCGAAGCTTTCATCTTGTCCGTATCGTGGCCCACACCGGCAATATTGCGGTGCAGGGCCGCCTCATCGAAGGCCTCCGGCGAAAGGGTTATCGTCAGGACTTTGGATGGAATATCCCAGTTGGAATAAGCCACCCCCACCGTTCCCAGGGCTGCGTTTTCGATGCGTTCCTTACACATGCTGCAGATGCCCTCGACATGGATGCGGATGGTGTCGCCGGCCTGAGAAACGCCCTGGGCGGACATTATGGAATGGTGAAAAAGCGCGGTGAACAGGCAAAGCCAGAATATATTGGTTTTCATAAGTGATAGTATTTCCGTATTGGTTATCGGCGGCGGGGGCCAGGTATGCCTTGTCCAATAATAACATACAAACGGCCTTTCCAACCATTCGAAAACCCGATATTTATTTGAAAACAGTTTCTTAAAAAGGGGGGCGGTTTATGCAGCCTGCGGAGGGTGCCAGATAAAGTGGTGGAAATCAAAGCTGTAATACCTGAAGATGATCCCGGGCCTCGATGTTTCGGGCCGGAAGGAAGGCAGATGATGTTTCACAAGTGGAAAAACGGCCGGCGAATGGCAGCAGGCACAGTGACAGACAGGAGGGCAATGATCGCCGGGCGCTTCTTCGTTTCCGCCATCGTGGCAACAGCGCCCGGCTTCCGCCGAAGGCGGATGCTCCTGCAAACGGGCAATTCCCTCATGCGCCCCACAGGCGCGGCCATCTCCCCAGGGCGGCCGGGAAAAGCTCAGCATCAGAAGGGTTAATATGCCGATAAAGAGAATTCTCATTCGCCTGCAAAGCTAGGGGATTCCGGATGAAATCGCAAGGGGGAAGGGCAATACCTCCTGTGCTGCCCGGAGCAAAGCAGGAATTGCTATCTTTGCCATTGCAAAAACGGGGAGTGTAATCCATATCAATATGAGCAATAAAGAAGAAAAAAAAGATCCTTTCGACGGTGAATATATCGGCAACATCTGGGGCTGGAAATTTTCCCTCTTCGGAGCGGCGCTTATATTATTGCTGTTCGCCGTTATTGTCTACCGGCATTATTCGCTGAATGTGCCCATCGGCCTGGAGGACCCGCTGGAACAGAAGAGCAGCCCGGCGGAGGACGAACGGCGCGACACCGCTGAAATGCAGTAAACCACCGGCCATGGCCAGACTTCCATTCTGTAAATACCAGGGCGCCGGCAACGATTTCATCATGGTTGACCAGCGCGATGCGGCGTATCTCCGTCCCGGCGACAAAGCCGCCATTGCCCGCCTGTGCCGCCGGCGCTTCGGCATCGGCGCCGACGGGCTCATCCTGCTGCAGCGCCACCCGGCCTACGATTTCGAGATGTTGTACTTCAATGCCGACGGCGGCGAGGGCAGCATGTGCGGCAACGGCGGGCGCTGTATAGTGGCCTTCGCCCGGCAGCTCGGCCTGATCGGAGACAGCTGCCGCTTCATCGCCGTTGACGGCCCCCACGAGGCCCGCCTTCGCCCCGATGGATGGGTGGAACTGAAGATGGCTGATGTTCAACAGGCCGAACAAGGCGCCGGCTTCTACTTCCTCAATACCGGCTCGCCGCACTACGTGGAATTTGTCGAAGAGCTGGAACAGGTGGATGTCTTCCGGCGGGGCCGCAAAGTGCGTTACTCCGAGCGCTTCCGGGAGGAAGGCACGAACGTCAACTTCGTCCAGCCTGCCGGCCCGGGCATCGCCGTAGCCACTTACGAGCGCGGCGTAGAAGACGAAACCCTTTCCTGCGGCACCGGCGTCACTGCTTCGGCCATTGCCTACTACCTTCACCGGCAGAGCACGGGGCCGCAAACCGTCCCTGTACAAACCAGGGGCGGCCAGATGGAGGTACGCTTCATGCCCCGGGCCGCCGGCTTCACGGATATATGGCTCTGCGGGCCGGCACAACGGGTATTTGAAGGGGAGATCGAGATTCAGAGCCTGTAAAAAACATAAGAGGCTCTCCTCTTTCGGTGGAGAGCCCCTCTGTCCTTCCGGATAAAAACGGGAGAATTGGGTGAATTCAGGTGTTAGTGCAACTGAAACCCCTGAACGGTCTGGCTTTGAGTCCTCGGATTGGAAACCAGGTCTACATCAAGGGTACAGTTTTCGAACCTGATGGCATAAGTTTCTCTGATGAGCGCCGGGTTGATGCGTTCGTTGCCGACCACCGTCAACCCCAGGTAGGCGCCAACCTCTTTAAAGCCGAGCATGAGGTCCCTGATAGCGATGAGCGCGTTGCTTTGATTGGAATTCATCAAACCAACGGTAAGGGCTAATTTGATCTTCCGGATGTTCATTTTGGATATGTTTTATTGGGTATTCGTTTATCGTGCCGGGCCAGAGTGATATTCAGAGTTCTAACTGAGATTGCCGGTGGGATGTTGCGCTTTTGATATTAAAATAATGTTAAAGATTGAAAAGGGCAGCTCTTCAAACTGAAAATGGCCCGGCGCTGCTTATGAGCCCGGGCCATTTTCTGTAAAGATCAGGCGCTAATCCACGTTATCGTGGAGGAAGGAGTTGCCGGCGCGGACCTCCGGCTCGTCGTCGTCGGTGATGGTCCACTTGGAGCGGGCCTCTTCCGAGGAGTCCGGCACATCATCCAGGGCTACGCCGCGGCGTTGAAAGGCCGGCTCGTTTTCCAGTTCGATGACCGCCTTGGGGTTGCTGAGCTTTACGCGATGGCTGCGCAGTTTTTCCCTGCGTTTGCGTTCCTCTTCCATTCGCCGGCGCCGTTCTTCCTCCTGCTGCTCCTTATCCTCATCCTTCCGGTAAGGTTCCTGGTAGGAATAGCGGTGACGCGGGTATTTGGCGGGCACATCCTCGAATTCGAACACATGGGCCTGGCTGTCCTCTTCCTCAAAGCCTATCTCTGCCAAACCTTTTTTTTTGTCGTTGGCCCCTTCGTCATCCAGGGAAACGACGATGCGGTTGTTATCGGGCTGCTTTTCCCGGCTGGGCTTTTTGCTGTGTTCGAAACCGGTGGCGATGACGGTCACGCTGATCTTTTCGCCCAGCGATTCGTCGTAGCAGTTACCCCAGATGAGGTCGGTGCCGTAGCCGGCTTCCTCCTGGACGAACTCCGTGATCTCGAAAATCTCATCCATGGTCACTTCCCTCGTTCCCGAGGTAATGTTCAGCAGGATATGCTGGGCCCCCTGGATGTCATTGTCTTCGAGCAGGGGCGAATGCAGGGCCTCGTCAACGGCGCGCTTGGCGCGGTCGTCGCCGGCGGCGGAAGCAGTGCCCATGATGGCCACGCCGCTATCGCGCATGACGGTATTGACGTCTTCGAAGTCCACATTCACATAACCCGGCACGGTGATGATCTCCGCGATGCCTTTGGCGGCGGTGGTCAGGATGTTGTCCGCATGGGCAAAAGCCTCAGAAATAGAGAGGTTGCCGTGAATCTGGCGCAGCTTGTCGTTGGAGATCACGATCAGGGTATCGACGTGCTTCTTGATCTCTTCCAGGCCTTCCGTGCCCTGGGAAATCCGCCGCCGCCCTTCGAAGGTAAAGGGAAGCGTGACGATGCCCACCGTCAGGATGTCCATCTCCCTGGCAGTTTTGGCAATGATGGGCGCGGCGCCCGTACCGGTGCCGCCGCCCATGCCGGCGGTGATGAACAACATCCGGCAGTTGTTCTCCAGATAGCGGCGAAGGTCCTCGATGGATTCTTCGCAGGCCATCTTTCCAATATTGGGCTTGGAGCCGGCGCCCCGGCCTTCGGTCAGGTTCGGCCCCAGCTGTATCTTTGTGGGTACTTTGCTCAGTTCCATAGCCTGAGCATCGGTATTGCATATAGCAAAATCCACCCCGATTATGCCCTGCTTGAACATATGAGTAACGGCGTTGCTACCTCCGCCCCCTACGCCCAGCACCTTTATGATCGGGCTTTCATCCTTAGGCAAATCAAATACCATAACTGCTAGTTTTTAATGTTTTGCCGGGCTTTTGAGGTTATTATGCTCTGTGGACAGCCCAACAGGATTAATTTTTGTATCAGCATGTAACTATTCACGTAAATAAGCGCTATTTTCCGGCGAAACCACCCCGCTTACGGGAACGGCGCCGCAGTTCTAGAATTCACTGTCCGGTTCCGCTTCGAACCACTCCTTGGTTTTGCGGAACAGTTGCTCGTACCATTTGCCGGAGGCTTCTTCCTCGTACTCTTCCTCCTCTTCCTGCTTTACCGCTTCCGGCTGCGGTATGCGGCCGGCCGCCAGGTCGTCCAGCCCTTTCATGAGCAGGCCGACGCCCGTGGCGTAGATGGGGCTGCTCAGCTGTTCGTGGTAGCCGTGCGCCAGGTGTTCTACCGGCGTACCGATGCGGGTGCTCATGCCGGTGTGGTATTCCGTCAGCTTGTCGATGTGGTTGAGCAGCGCCCCGCCGCCGGTCAGCACGATGCCGGCGATCAGCTTGTGTTCGAAGCCGGAACGGCGAATCTCCCACAGGACGTAATCCAGGATTTCCTCCGCCCGCGCCTGTATGATGCGCGCCAGGTTCTTTTCCGAGATTTCCTTATGGTCGCGCCCCCTCAGGCCGGGGATGGAAATGATGCGGTTGTCGTAAACCTCATCGGCCAGGGCCGAGCCGAATTTGATCTTCAGCTTTTCCGCCTGCTGCCCCATCACCGTACAACCTTCTTTGACATCTTTGGTGATGACGTTGCCGCCAAAGGGGATGACCGCCGTATGCCGGATGATGCCGTCCTTAAAGATGGTGATATCCGTGGTGCCGCCGCCCATATCGACCAGTGCGACGCCGGCCTCCTTTTCCTCCTCGCTCAGCACGGCCGCCGCGGAAGCGATGGGCTCCAGGGTCATATTGGACACCCGCAGGCCGGTGCGCTCCACGCAGCGGTAGATGTTATTGGATGCCGAAATCTGGCCGGTGATGATGTGAAAATTGGCTTCCAGCCGGATGCCGGACATGCCGATCGGGTCGGTGATGCCCTGCTCGTTATCCACAGTATATTCCTGCGGGATGACGTGGAGGATTTTATCGCCCGGAGGCAGCACCAGCTTGTACATATCGCTGATCAGCCGGTCGATATCGCGCTGCCCGATCTCCGTATGGTCATTGTCACGGGTCAGGATGCCGCGATGCTGGAGGCTCTTGATATGCTGGCCGGCAATGCCGACATGCACTACCCTGAAATCCATGCCGGCGGAACGCTGCGCAGAGGCTACCGCTTCAGAAATGGCGTTTACGGTTTTTTCAATATTGGAAACCACGCCTCTCAGGACACCTTCGGAAGCCACTTTGCCGAAGCCCAGCACCTCGAGCTTGCCGTGTTGGTTACGGCGCCCGGCGATGGCACAGACCTTGGTCGTTCCGATGTCCAGCGCGATTGCTACGTCCTGTCTGTTGTTATTAGTATCCATCATGCGCATTTAGTTTTTTGTAGTTTTCGCAACGGTTATTGAATAGCCGGCCTGCATACGCTGCCGCCGGCATGCTTATCGTTTTTTACAGACTACCTGCCCGGCATACTGCAGGCTGATCTCCGAGTATCTGTTCCAGCCTTCGTAGGGAAGCGCTTCCCGGTAAAAGGTTTTCAGCCGCCGGAACTTTTCTTCGGCATTTTCAAACTTGCCGAAGACGATCTTGTGGTTGCCCACCTTGGGCGCCAGGGTGATCTCACCCCGGTTGCTCACGTGCGCCTGTTCTATCATAGCGTGCAGGAACTCGTCTTCACGGATCAAATGAGCCAGCAGGAAAACATCCTTGAGCGCATTGTGCCTGCGGTCCAGGAATTTGGGGTCGTAGGGAGGCAGGTTGCCCGTGGCTACGATCACCTTGGCGGCAACGTGCGCAGACAAAGGCATCTTTATGCCGTTGTTATCCAGATAGTAATTCAGGCCATTGTTATCCATCACCCGCAAAACCGGCTGCCGCTGTTCGATGGCCACCCTCACCCGGTTATTGGCGCTGATGTAAGCGTCGGCATTGAGGATGAAAGGCTCGGCTTCCAGGGCGTTTTCCAGGCGCTGCACGTCAATGGCCCCTATCGGCAGGCCTTCGAGGCGATATCCGAAGCTGCGTTCGATGGCCTGGCGCACATCCGGGCCGTCGATCAGCAGTTCGCCATCGGGCAGCGGGGCGATGTCGATGGCCAGTTCAGTAGCCAGGCTCGCTTCCTTGCGCTCCACCGCCGAGATCACCACGACAGCGGCGGCGATCAATAGCAGGCCCCAGCCGATGCGCACCATCGCCTGCCGCTTTTCCTGACTGATATGTAGGCTCCTAAACATGATGGCCTGCTTTTTCGAAATACGCTTTTATTGGTTCCCTGAAGTTGTCGATATCGCCGGCGCCCAGTGTCAGCAGCACCTCGGGCCTGATCCGTTCCAGTTCCTGCAGCAGCCTGCTTTTTGCCACCAGCCGTTTATCCTTCTTTTTCATTTTGCCCAGCAGCAGCCCGGAATCCACACCTTCGATGGGCAGTTCCCGGGCCGGATAAATCTCCAGGAGCAGGGCCTCGTCCAGCCCGTCCAGGGCGGCGGCAAAGCCATCTGCAAAATCGCGGGTGCGCGAGTAAAGGTGCGGCTGAAAAATGCCCGTGATCCTTTTCCCGGGAAACAGCTCCCGCGCGGCGCTGATGGCCGCTTCCAGCTCCGAAGGGTGGTGGGCGTAATCGTCGATATAGGCCCTTCCCCCTTCGTGATATAACATTTCAAAGCGGCGGCGGATACCCCTGAAGGTGCGCAGCCCTTCCCGGATGGCGGCCTCCTCCACTCCCAGCTGCAAGGCCACGGAGATGGCGGCGGTCGCATTCTCCACATTGTGCCGGCCCGGCATGGCCAGTTGCAGCCCGTCGATGCGGTGCGAAGGGCTGCGGTAGTCGAAGGTAAAAAGGCCTCCTTCCACCCGGACGTTCCCGGAGCGGAAGGTTCCCCCTCCGATGCCGAAGCTTTCCACTGAGGCGCGCCTGCCCAGCTGATCTGCCCAGCGGTAGTTGACGTAGAGCCGCCCGCCTGGCTCCACCCTGTCGGCAAAAGCGCGGAAGCCCGTTTCCAGCAGCGTCTCCTGGTCGCCATAGATATCCAGGTGGTCGGCGTCCATGGAGAGGATGATGGCGATATTCGGGTTCAGGTGCAGGAAAGAACGGTCGAATTCGTCCGCCTCTACGACCACCCAATCGGACTTCCCTTCGACGAAATTGGAGCCGAAGTTCATGGCTATGCCGCCCAGAAAGGCAGTACAGTCGATGCCGCCGCAGCGCAGCAAATAGGTCAATATCGAGGAAGTGGTCGTTTTCCCGTGGGTTCCGGCTACGGCCACCGCCTTCATGCCCCGGCTGATGATGCCCAGCACCTCCGCCCGTTTTTTTACGGGGAAACCGCGTTCCCGGAAGAACAGCAGTTCCTTATGGCTGGCGGGCACTGCCGGCGTGAAAATTACCAGGCCGGCCCCTTCGGGTATCTGGTTCACATCCTCGGTGTAATGTATATGCATGCCCTCTTCCACCAGCTTTCTGGTGAGCAGGGTTTCCGTTTTATCGTATCCGTGTACTTCGGCGCCTCTTCCGTGGAAGAAACGCGCCAGGGCGCTCATGCCGATCCCTCCGATCCCGACGAAGTACACTTTTTTGATATCCTCCAGCTTCATGGTTTTTTGTTGTTTGTTGCTTGTCGCCTCTATTCCGCCACACAACAACTTTTAATGCCCTCCGGCCAGCCTCAGCACCTCTTCCGCGATCCGGGCGGCGGCATCGGGCATGGCCAGTTTGCGTATGTTTTCACTCAGCCGTTTCCGGCTCGCCTCATCGTCCAGCAGCGACAAGGCTTTGGTAATGATCTGCCCGCGGGCATCTTCGTCCCGGATGATCCAGGCTGCTTCCGCCTCTACCAGGGCCATGGCATTTTTCGTCTGATGGTCCTCCGCCACGTTAGGCGAAGGGATAAAGATGGCCGGCTTGCCGGCAAAGCACAGCTCGGAGATCGTCAGCGCTCCCGAGCGGCATATGATCACATCGGCCATGGCGTAGGCCAGGTCCATCCGGCCAATGAAGGCCTGTGCTTTCACGCCGGGCAGGCGCGCCGTTTCGCAGCGGCTGTACTGCTCTTCATACAGTTGGCCGTATTGCCACAGCACCTGCACCTGCGGCCGTTCCTGCAGCCGGGCCGCATTGGCGGCCATGGCCTCGTTGATCGAACGCGCCCCCAGGCTGCCGCCGAAAACGAGGAGGATGGGCCGCTCCGGGTCCAGCCCGAAATGGGCGGCGCCTTCCTGCCGGCTGGCCCGGCTTTCCTGCAGGGCCTTGCGGACCGGGTTGCCCGTCAGGGCCAGCTTCTCAGCCGGAAAGAAGCGTTCCATTCCCCGGTAGGCTACGCAGGCCTTATCCACTTTTTTGGCCAGCAGGCGGTTCGTCACCCCCGCATAGGAGTTCTGCTCCTGGATCAGGGTGGGAATGCCGCGCCGCGTAGCCACCTCCAGCAGAGGGCCGCTGGCAAAACCGCCTACCCCCACCACTACATCAGGCTTAAAGCGGCTGATGATGCGCCAGGAGGCCAGCAGGCTGCTCAGCAGCTTGAGAGGAAACAGCAGGTTCCGCAATGTCAACTGGCGGTGAAAACCGCTGATCCAGAGCCCCTCGATAGGGTATCCCGCTTTCGGGACTTTCTCCATCTCCATCTTGCCCCTGGCCCCGACAAAGAGGATTTCAGCATCCGGCCGCTTTTCCTTTATCGCATCGGCAATGGCGATGGCGGGGAAAATAT